>JAKAAI010000084.1 GCA_021797055.1 Thermoplasmata archaeon
GGCGGAAAGGAACGAGATCAGGGAAATAATTTCAGGATTGGAGGAGAAGCATCCAGGGACAGCATACGCAATCGCCAAATTCGGTGAAGAGGTAAAGAAATCTCTTGCTCCAACAGGCAGCTACGCCAATCTTGGAAAATGCAGAATTTGTGGTACCTCAACCACATCAGATATCTGCTCTGTGTGCAGAAACCTGAAACAGATAACAGCCTGAGATTCCTTTTAAGCTAATAATAACCCGATATATTGCCATCGTTTTGGCAGAAACCATTATTCCATTTCAAATTATTTGAACAATCGGTGAACTTTCCAAATCCGGTTGAATAAATATCAAATCTTATGGAAACCCTGGCAAACAATTTTCTGCAAAATGTTTATTATAAAATCACCTATTCGCTTATTCCGTAATTAAGGGGTTGTAGCTTAGCTTGGTTTGAGCACCCGGCTGATAACCGGGAGGTCACCGGTTCAAATCCGGTCAACCCCATTTAGAAATGTAAGTAAATTCCATTATAAAGCGCATGAGTAGGAAGTTGTGTAATCATTTAGATGAATACTAATCTCAGTGGTTTTCTAACCTATCCAAGAAGCATTTTGTTAGGTTTGTAATATCTTTCTTCTTCTCTTTATGTTGTTTCCATTTTAGCTTTTATGCTTTCCGATACCTTTTTGTTTCCGCGTTTTGTCCGACTTCTCTATACTATAGCCTGAATCGATTTAGTCATGCTCATAAGAAGACAGTTTTATTCAAGAGCAATCTCAACTGCTCACAAAGCAATATCTAAAAAGACAACGCTTGTTATTATCGTACAAACAAACACAAGACTTGTTATATGGATACCGTTCCTGACCGTACAGGCGTTCCAAGCACCAAGAAGGTCAACTAAGAAGCCAATCCATTCTCATAATAGGGGACCAAACCAATAGGGTAAATCAACATTCACTATCTGATGCAGCACATGATCTATGTCGCATTCAAATTCTAAAATACTAGTACATTTATATAATACGAAGAATTGATGATTTATGGCGAAGTACAAGAAATTTTTGGTTGGTTTTAGTATTGTTGTACTTGTACTATTCCTTTCTATGGCCATCCAGCCGGTGACTACCCAAAGTAGTAATACGGCGAACGAAATAGAATCAAAGCAGATAAGTCATAGCAAGATTCCCTCGACACTAAGTGGGTTAGACTCGCGTTCATGAGTGATTTCCATAACTGGGATAAAGCCACTCATGTCCCAATTCCTACGAGTAATAGTAGCCGCGAGAGTACACTGAAAGAATTTCTGAAAAATAGTCCTCATGCTAGTGTGTTGTTTCAAAGAATAACTGTACTTGAAAAACAGAACTTCGCTCTGAAATCTCCGCCAAATACGTCTTTCGAAAACTATATCATTGATCATGGTACTTCTACAGTTACTGGAGTTAAGCATTATAGTGTCAATGGTAATGATTACACTGTTACTCTGGTCACTTACTCGCTGAAACAAAAAAACACATCTTATATTGTGAAGGCTGCAATCTTAAATTTGCCAAATGGATCACATTTTGTTGATCCTCTTGCACAGGTGCAGATAGATTATCTGACTTTCTGGTTCTTTGGAACAGTTACATATGGTGAGGTGGACTATATATTTCAGCAATATTTCTACAATGCCATATCCTATGTTGGATTCAGTTACAATGAAGCGTATGCTTACAAAATGGAGGCAGCAGCTGTTTCGCTTGGAGTAATTGGTGGAGATGTGATTACATTTGTCGCAGGATTGGTGATCAATTCAGTCAATCTAATGGCTGGTGCTGTGACTATTGCCTGGGATGATATTGACCTTTATCTACTTTCAAGTGATGTAAACTCCGCTTATGCGGCTGATCAATCCGCTGGCGTCCTAAACACAGCGCTGCAGAATGACTACATCTATGACGGTTTTGCGGGATTTGGTACTAACGGTTGGGGACTACATGTATTTATAATGGGCAAAGGATGGGTCAATGCACTTTATCCACTAACTCTTAGCGGTGTGATGTCTCCCTACATTTCTATGGTTTGTCATGATTTTCTAAATGAATATGGGCCATACTACGTTTGGGTTGGACTGTATTAGTGAGGGAAACGGGTAAGTGAGTTTAGAATGAACTTTTTCTTTATTTTATTTTTTGTAACGATGATAGCTTTAACATTATCATCAATCATCGTTCTATTCATGTCTGTCCGCGTCAAAAGAGCTAACAGCAGGAGAGCCTTAAATATACAGTTATTCAAGGTGTCTGGGTATATTACAATCTTAACTGCGGCCGGGGCACTTCTCTATTTATTCCTCTATCTGGAAACTACTATATTCGGTCAGGCAGAAGTTTGGTATGGAGTGTTATATCTTATTCTAGTGTTTTTCACTGGAGGTATATTTTTTTCGGTTCGTTTAATGTTCAATCTAAGAGGAGTGAACTTGTTTTTCATTCCCAGGGAAGAGAATGAAAAAAGATAGAATAAAGACCACTCCATTTTTATTTTTACAATACTGAACGGCATTTGTATAAAACTTAATCACAAGAACACTTTTCAGTGGTTTGAGAGAAAAGATCCTTTAATATTATATCTGATTAACTCCATCCACTGATAGGGGTTAGACCAATAAATCAAATTGCTTTGTAATATGTTTGGTTAATGCATTTTCTCATTGATATTTTTTCTATCAATTACCCGTAAGTACGGTCTCTTCTTGAACGAAACAAATTTTATTCCCAAATGGATCTTTCATGTAGAATTAAGTTTCTCCCCAGGGCCTTGTTCCAATCTCATCTAAAATAACAGCTCCCAACCGCTGTGCTCTTTTGAATACATCATTGAGATTCTTTACTGAGAAATATATGTGATCTGGATTTGGAGAAAGATCGAATTGGTCGCCATCACTCCTTGGGTCAAAACAGGCAAGTATTGTACCGCCGCACTGGAAGTAGTGCCTTCCAGGGGAAACCCTTTTCCCTTCCATGTTAAGTAATGAGGAGTAAAATTTCTGGGCCATTTCTATATTATTTACAGGAAGTATAACTCTGAACAGTCTAGGCGTATAAGCATCTGGGTCGGTAGAAGACATTAAATAGTAATCTATTTGCACTGATAATATTTTTGTTTTTTGAACTTGTTGCATTTCGGTTACGAATACTGGTGATCTTAGTAAGATGTTATGAGAAGTCCTTTTTTTTCTTAAATGTGCTCTTGCATGACCATGACTATAGTATGCCCGTTCTGAATTTTTTTCTCACTTGCACCCAGAGAGTTTAGCCTTTCAACAAACAGATAGATTGAATTTCATACACCCAGACATCTTCAGCTCTTGAAATAGTATTTTTAATAGTACCATCAAGCAACCAGAAGTTAACATGGTTCAGGTGTGGAATTATTTTTATCATCCTTTATGTAGGGTGAAGAAAACAATAGACTCGATTTTATAATAATTCGCAACTTACTTTAACTGTTTTCATATTCTATTAGGAATGACCTCTATCGCAGGGTTTGGGATGACTAGGTTCGGTAAGAGGGAAGAGGATCTAATATCACTTGCGGTTGAGAGTTCACGGGACATTTCTGCAAGATACTCTGATTCTATAGATCTTGTGATAGTCTCCAATTCCTATGGCGGTGAATACACTGGTTTATCAGGTTTATCAGATCATATCTGCTCATCCCTTTCTATCGAAGAGACACCATCCCTTAGGATAGACAATACAAGCGGAAGCGGCGGTTCAGCAATATATATAGCAAATTCCATGATAGAAAGTGGAGATTTTAACACTATCCTAATTATTGGCGCTGAAAAGATGACTTCTGTACCATCAAGAAGGTCGACTTCCATAATTGCTTCATTGCTTTCCGAACGTGAGAGAAAATCCGGACTTACTTTACCCTCCCTCGCAGCATTCATGGCAAAAATTTACATGCGAGAATACGACGTGGGAATGGAAAGTATCTCATCTGTCGCTGTGAAGAATCATAGAAATGGAGCAATGAACCCGTACGCTCACTTCCAGAAGCCTGTTGAATTATCAGAAATAATGAGATCAAAGATGATAGCAGACCCACTCAGAATATACGATTTCTGCCCGGTTAGTGACGGAGCTGCATCCCTGATCCTGACTCGTGATGATATGGTTCAGTCGTTTACTGGAAAGGCTGTAAAAATAAGTTCTATTGCTTCATCTTCATCCAACCCGGTAATATCCGAAAGGAAATCTTTTCTTGAAATTGATTGCGTGAAGGGAGCCTCCGACAAAGTATTCAAAGAATCCGGTCTCGAGAGAAAAGACGTAGACTTTGCAGAATTGCACGATATGTCTACAATCCTGGAAATAGTTGAAAGCGAGAACATAGGCTTTTTTGAAAGAGGTTCAGGGCACAGGGCATTGCTTGACGGATACACAGAAATTTCCGGAGGACTCCCGATCAATCCAAGCGGCGGACTGAACTCAAAAGGCCATCCAATTGGCGCAACAGGGATCGCACAGGCATGCGAGATATTCCAGCAGATAAACGGTCTCGCTGGCGCAAGACAGGTTAAGAAGCATGATGTTGGCTTTACTCTGAACATGGCAGGCTTTGGAAACAATGCTGTGGCAGCTATTTACGAGGCGTTTCCATGATACTATACAGATGTGAAGATTGTTCCACTTCGTTTTTGGAAAAAAGAAAAAGATGCTATAACTGTCGATCTGAACGTTTAAAGGAATATGAAGCATCGTCCGGTGTGGTAAAGGATACCGTGCAGCTGTTTGCTACACCTGATAATTTGCCTGAAAAATATTACATTTTGCTGGTCGAGTCTGAAGGAATTTCCTTTTTCTGCAGATCGCGGGTATATATTCGGGAAGGCGAGAAGGTATCAGTGAAGGAGGATGCCAACTCTATAAGTTGCGAGCCACAAAGGAACCAGCTTTAATGATATAAACTGCGATCTCCGGATAGAATTCCATAATTGAACATTTCTCGCTTTATGCCTTCCTTAATTCATTTATTTCATTCTGATCCAAATGAAGTTTAATTGATTCTACGATATCATCAATATGTGCCTTTTTAACTGCCTTTGGTATTGGCAGACTATCCTCCATCAGAAACCTCAGTATCACCTGTGCCTCTGAAACTCCATGCTTTTCCGCGATTCTCAAAATACATTCATCTCTCGGTATATTCCCTTTTGAAAGTGGGGAATATGCTATTATGTTTATGCCATGCTTCTTGCAGAATGATATTGTGGATTCAGCTTCCTTCTGATTAGTATAATTATATTCTATCTCGTCCGCGAGAATATTGGACTTTCCAGAAATTTCAATAGATTTCTCCAAAAGATCTGGGCCAAAGTTGCTTACCCCGATATGACTTGTAAGACCATTATCTTTCAAATAAAGCATGGCATTCAGGCTCTCTTCGAGAGGTACCGAATTACTTGGCCAGTGGATTAGGTATAGATCCAGGTAGTCTGTATCCAGTCTTTTAATGCTTTCCCTGGCGGATTTTATCAGATCATCTCTTTTCAAATGATCCGGCCAGACTTTTGATATGATAAACAGCTTCTCCCGGTCAAATTTCTTGATTGCCTTACCTACGATCTCCTCCGAATGACCTGCCGCATACATTTCTGCTGTATCTATAACGTTTATTCCTTTTGAAATGGCATATTCTATGGATATTATCTCAGACTCATCGTTTTTATTGACAGCGGTACTCTTTCCACCGATCCCCCATGTTCCTATACCAACCGGAAATACACTCTTTTTGCCTAGGTTTTTGATCATATCAATGCGACAAGACATCTAATCTATTATTTATTTTCAGGCAATTTAAATCGAAACTTAATCTATTTTTCGATTAATGTTTTTAATATTCTCACAAATCTCCTGATGGATACATGGAAAAGAAAATAGCAGATATCGAATATTACGCTGATATTATCACCAACTCAATATTTCAGGCTATCGTCTCTTCAGCTCCTGAATCTGCTATCGCATTCTCCGGGGGACTGGATAGTTCTTTTTTAGCTTACTTGTCCAGAAGAAGGTATAGTTTATATGTCTGTGGCCTCGCCGAATCTTATGATGTCAGAGCTGCAAGGAAATCTGCTAGGATGCTGGGATCAGACTTACACGAGATAATTGTTGACGAAGATGAAATAATTGAAACTGCATTGACCGTAAAGAAGATAGATCCTGTTATTAATCTGAGCGATCTTGGTTACGAGACTGTGCTTGCTCTTCTGCTTGAAAGAATAGATGAGGAAAACCTGATAACAGGTCAGGGAAGTGACGAAATTTTCTATGGATATAACAGGTTTAAGGAAAAACCAGATCTCGATAATAGTGAAAGCATCAGGAAACTCTTTGAGGTAACACTTCCAAGGGAAACAAAGATAGCCAGCCACTTTGGAAAGAAATTGATCTTACCATATCTCCAGGATCAAATCATTGAGATAGGCAATCTTCCGAGATCTGCACACATTGTTGACGGAGCAAACAAATTTATTCTAAGGCAGACAGCAATCATTTCAGGGATGAGCAGGAGTATTTCTATGGCCAGCAAGAAGGCAGCACAGTATGGTTCAGGAATCAGTAGAGTGCTGGGTAGAAACAGAGACCGTCTTGGATTTAAAGCCTAATAGTTTTGTCTATGAACACAGTAGCTTTTATTCCTGCAATTGATTCACTTCTATGATATGCACAGAGACAATCAAAATACAGAGTCGTGACTACGAATACCTGAAGGTAGATATGTATGGAGCACCACTTGTTATGCTCAAGGGAAAAACAGGCTATGTAATGTGCGGATACCTGAACATAGAGGCTGCGGAAAAGCTTAAGGATACAGCAGTCAGGGTAACAGGTGTAAAGGATCTTGAAAGCCTGCTCAAGGCAAAGGTTTCAAGCCTGACTACAGGGGCAAAAACACTCGGGATAAAGGAAGGCGACGTCGTTTCAGATATCATATACAAGCTTTGATCTTCTTTGTCGCAATGAAAAATAATTTTAATAAACATACTATCACCTGCCAATGTATGGTTCAATACTGGGCTGGGAGCTCTTTGTACTGGTATCTGCACTTCTAGGTCTTATCTACGCCGGTGTCCAGAGTTATATTCTTTTAAAGATAAAGGTTGACGACCCAAAGGCACAGGCTATTTCAGATTACATCCGTCATGGATCAAACGCTTTCATGAAGCGCCAGTATACAACAGTATTCATTTTTGTAATTGTTCTGACTTTCGTAATCTTTGGGGCATTCTTTGCTTACAAGAATTTCACCTACGGTGGCGAAATAGCTCTGGGATTTTTTGTTGGAGCACTTGGATCTGCAGTTGCAGGATTGATTGGGATGAATATATCCGTGAGGGCAAACGTCAGGGCTGCTATAAGGGCCAAGTCCGGCCTGAATCCTGCTCTCAGGGTAGCGATACGCGGTGGTAGTGTTACTGGTCTCACGGTTATTTCACTGGCAGTCCTGGGTCTCATATCCTTCTACATGCTCTATGACAATCCGGAATTGATGATCGGTTTCATTTTTGGAGCATCGATCGTTTCCCTCTTTGCAA
>JAKAAI010000085.1 GCA_021797055.1 Thermoplasmata archaeon
GCAGCGTTCCTCATGGTTTCATGAAATATGTCAATATCACTGACAACTGATGGGAGACCAACCTTTAAGGCCTCAACAGGTGGGTAACCAAAACCCTCGTCATGAGATGGAAAAAACAATACATCGCTGGTATTGTAAAGGTAGTTAAGTATTTCAGTAGTAGCATGTTCATACACTATTTCACCTCTCACTCCAAGAGGCTCTCCCACCCTGATGAGAGCATATCTTTCGCCCAATTCATTCATTACTTTTTTTATCATCCCTGGGTTCTTCCTTTTGATGCTGGTACCTACAGATAGAACTATGATCTTCCCCATCAATTCAGGCCTTCTCTTTAAATCAGGCACTGCCGTAAATCCCCTTCCTGAAGGATGAATAGTTACAATATCCTGCTTCAGACCATAACCAGCTGCCTGATCAGCGGTGTGCCTACTTGTGCTGATAACGTTCGGACAGTTCCTAAATTTATCTATGAGCCTGAGATCATAACGACTTTTGTTGCCGTCATAATTAAAAAGAAAATCTAGAAATGTGATAACTCTCTTATTCGGGTCATTGAATGGAATCATCGGATTACAATAATGTATCCATGTATCTGTCAGATCTTGTAATCTGAACATAAATTTTGGAAATGTCCTGTTCAAGATCCACCCTGAGGTTACTGGTGGATAAAATCTGCTCTTTCTGACTTCGCCCAGATATGTCGCGGAAATCATCCTTTTGTCTCTCACCAATGACACCATGTTTCCTTGCAGTACATTTGATATTTCATAGGCATAAGATCCAAGTCCACTCTCGACCGGACTCGCTGTAACACCAATTAATGCTTCCTTCACCATTTACCGATTTGCAATCAAAGATAAATTTGTCGATTAAAGCAGACAGTAATTGGATGTGTGAGCTAAAAAGAAGATGTGCTGATAAATTTGCAAGAGATAAGGAAAGCTGATCTGAGACGCCATAGAATGAATATCGCAACAGCAATAATAGGGCATCAAAATCCTTATAGGTTTAACCAAAGCAAATATTACCATCGCGAAGCTCATGGCAACGTAGTTAACCATCTATTAATTTTTCGTGTAGTTAAAAACAAAGAATTCGTTCAACTATGTGGTAATTTCCCAATGGTTTAATAAAACATTGAATGGAATGAATATAAGTAATGAAAACACCTACGACTATTTTTAGGCCATATTAGCAATCCATTGCTCATATGAAAATAATTTTTAGCTTCTTGGTGATATCTTGTCATTGATTTCAATAATCCTCGCCGCCGGATCTGGAACCAGAATGAGGCCACTTTCATATTACGTCCCGAAAATACTTCTTCCAGTGAAGGGCAAACCTGTTTTGGATTATGTCCTTGAAAATTTGTCCCATCTAAAAGTGGATACGCATTATATTGTTGTTTCCGAACATCTTGAGACGGTTGATAGATACCTGAAAAATACTGGAATGGATAATGTAAAGGTTGTTAGAGGTCTTGGTTGGGAAACTGGTGGTGATCTTTCCTTGGCTTTGGAGCAGATCAATGTAACTGAGGATGCAGCTGTTATGAATGGAGACATAATAACCGATGTTGACATGTCTGAGTTATATAAGCATCACTTAAAAACTGAAAAACTTGCTTCCATTGCTGTTTTATCCCTGAATGATCCCATGGAGGCAAAGAGATTTGGGCGAATAGAATTGAGCGACGATTCAACAGTGACTAGATTCGATGAGAAGTCTCAGGAGAATACCAAAGTACCGGCGCTTGTCAATACCGGATTCTACATATTCGATCACAGGTTGATTGAGCGAAGAAATAAGTACCTGGTTCCTAGGAAATTCAAACTTGAGAATACGCTCTTTCCACGGCTTGCCATGGAACATCAGCTGTCAGGCAATGTCATGGAGATAAATTACTGGTGGGACGTGGGAACCATAGATTCTTATCTTAAAGCTGAAAATTACATGATAAATAATCACGGAGTTGTACCCCCATGAAATCTTTTGATTCCTCAGATGAAAAAATATCTGTAATAGGACTCGGCTATGTCGGGCTTCCCCTTTCCCTTTTACTGGCAAGGAAATTTCGAGTCATTGGCTTTGATACAGACGCAGGTAAGATCGATAAACTGCAAAGGGGAATCAATCCCATTACAGAACCGGGAGTGGATGATCTCATGTCTGATTCAGCCATAATGGATCATATTGAGCTATCCCATAATTCTGCAGATTTGAAAACGTCCAGAATTAAGATAATAACCGTTGGCACTCCCTACGATCCGAATACCGATTATATTGATTATTCCCAGCTTAATGGCGCACTTGATCTTCTGCGTGGAAATCTCAAATCCGGTGATATCGTTATATTGAAATCAACAGTTCCGCCTGGAACCACCAATACTGTGGTGCGTGGCAGGATAATTTCATACGGCTTTAAAGTTCCAGAAGATGTTGGCATAGCATTCTCTCCAGAAAGAATGGTGGAGGGTCAGGCAATAAAAGATTTCACATCTCTACCTAAAATTATTGGCGCTTCTGACCAGAAAACATCTGCCATTGTGTCGGAAGTGATAGGTTCTCTTGGTGGTAGCATTATCCAGGTGTCCAACCCTGAAACAGCTGAAATGGTGAAAATGGTTGACAATTATTCCCGTTACGTTTTCCTTGGGCTGACGAATGAGATTGCACTTGCCTCTGAAAAGGTTGGAGTTGATGTACTGGAACTGATCAGGGCAGCAAAACAGGATTATCCAAGAAATGCAGGTCTTCTACTTCCAGGCCCGGGCGTGGGCGGATCATGCCTGAACAAAGACCCATTCATTCTGAGGGCAGACCTCAGAAAGAAGTCACTAAGTCTCAGGATGGTGGATGCTGCTGCGGAGGTGAACAGATCAATCCCAAAGCATATCGCCGGTCTCGTTATGCAATTTTCCAATGGCAGGAGGAAAGTGGTCATTGCAGGCGTTGCATTTAAGGGAGATACCGATGATATCAGGTTCACCCCAACATTTGAGATTGCCGGGAATCTGAAATCAAGAGGATTTGAGGTTGAATTTACTGATCCGTTCGTGAACATTTCAGATGTTGTGATAAATCACGATATATACGAATCATCCACCGATTCAGAAATTCTGATTCTGATGACAGACCACGCAGAGTATAAAGCACTTGACTTGGAAAGACTCAGGTTAATAATGGCCGGTACGCCGCTGATAATAGATACCAGGGGCCTTATACCCAGGAATCATGCTGTTGATCTCGGTTTCGAATATCACGGGTATGGTAGGCTATGAAAGTATTGATAGCCGGAGGAGCCGGTTTTCTGGGTTCTTATCTTGCCGAGAGATTTGTTGCCGATGGGCATGATGTACACATACTGGATAACTTTGCCAGCGGTCTCAAACAGAATATTGAGGATATTAAGGAAAAAGTAACCCTGCTGGAAAATGATGTGATATCGTTTCGTACCGATGAAAGGTATGATATTGTTGTGAATTTTGCCAGCAGGGCAAGCAGAGTGGAATGGGAGAAGCATCCGGTTGATGTCGCCCTGTCCAATGCAGTGGGATCAAAAAATCTCATTGAGGTTGCCCTAAGGTGCAATGCCATTTATGTGTACGCCTCCTCATCAGAGGTATATGGCGATCCGAAAGTCATACCGACACCTGAAGATTACTTAGGCTGTGTCAGCACAACGGGTTCGCGATCTCCATACGATGAGGGGAAGAGATTCGGAGATGCTCTCACGAAAGCCTACGAAAGGCAGTATGGTTTGAGGAATATCATCATCCGCTTCTTCAACACCTATGGGCCAAGGATGCGGGGTGGCGATTTCTATGGCCGCGTCATCGACAGATTTATCCAGCAGGCAATGCACAACGAACCCATCACGGTTTATGGCGACGGATCGCAGACACGATCCTTTACTTATGTTTCCGACACAATTGATGGTGTTATGACCGCCATAACAAGAGGAAAGGAAGGAGAAGTGTACAATATTGGCAATGACTCAGAAACAAGCATTGTGGATCTAGCTAAGCTGGTGAGGAACCTTGCGAAATCCGCCTCCGAAATACAATTTAAAGATTTGCCGGAGAATGACCCCAAGAGGAGGGCGGCTGATATAACCAAGATGAGGGAACTTGGATGGGGACCAAAGATATCCCTGGAAGAAGGGATAACAAACATTATTAAATCAAAGGAGTGAAATACATGGAAAAAGTATTGGTAACTGGAGGTCTGGGTTTCATAGGAAGCCATACTGTAGACCGCCTCATAGAAGAAGGGTATAGGGTAACTGTGCTGGACAATCTGGAAAGGCAGGTTCACCTGGGCAAGGTTCCGGAATACAGGAACAAAAAGGCAGAGTACATTTTCGGTGACATAAGGTACAGGAAGCACTGGATGAAAGCTCTCGAAGGAGTAGAGTACATAATACATCTTGCCGGGGCAGTCGGGATCGGGCAGAGCTTCTGGCAGGGTAAGAAATATATGGACATAAATGTCAGTGGGACCGTTGCTCTTTATGACATTTTGATTAATAACAAATCCACGACTAAGGATATGAGAAAGATTGTGGTGGCATCCTCCAAGAGTTTATACGGGGAAGGCACATATAAATGCGATGAACATGGCGAAATAACCCCGATGCCAAGGGATATTGATCAGCTCAGATCGCACCAGTGGGAAATCCTGTGCCCAGTATGTGGCAAGCCAACTTCTCCTGTCCCGACAAGAGAAGATAAACCTCCGCAGAACCTGAATCCTTACTCGCTTGGTAAGTACGCCACAGAACGGATGTCCATGTTTTATTCGGACGTTCTGGAAATACCATCTGTGGCATTGAGATACTTCAATGTATATGGTCCAAGGCAGAGTTTAAGCAATCCCTATACAGGGGTTGTTGCAATTTTTCTGTCAAGATTGAAGAATAATCACAAGCCAGTTTTATTTGAAGATGGAAAACAGATGAGGGACTACATCTATGTGAAGGATGTGGCTGACATAAATGTAAGATCCCTGACAAAAGGATCTGGGATTTATAACGTTGGTACGGGAAAACCTGAATCTCTTCTGGACGTAGTTTCAGTATTAAACAGGATCCTGAAAACTAATATAGAACCAGAAATTACTGGAGATTTCAGACCTGGAGACAACAGACATGATTTTGCAGATAATTCCAGATTGACATCAGATTACGGTATATCGAAATTTGTTGATTTTGATGATGGTATGAGAGCACTCGTATCTGAGACTAAATCTTTGGAGGCTAAAGATATGTTTGAAAAGGAGGAAGTGGAGAGAAAAAGATTCTTGATACGATCGCGTTTGCAGGAAAGCTGATATAATGTGGTTAAAACGCTTTCAACTGATGGATTATTTGATATATGTTGAATGGGCATTCTAAATTCTTTAATTTCATTAACACATTATTTGTAAACTTGGGTAATGCAATCATAAAAGATTGTTTTATCTTTCTAGCTTAAATATAACGGTCTATTTTCCTCAAGGTTTTAACTATCCTCTACCCATACCATCCACAGTCTCCAGCATTTCCTAACTCAGTAAATGGTAGTGTACCGAATCTGCTGTCAAATTGAAAAGGTCCTGCACAATTCAGATTCGAAGAGGCGAAAATATGCAGTACCAGTTGCATGTAGTTAAAGAAGCAATAAGTATTTCCTGAAGAACAGCAAGGAAGAAAAGAAACATCTCACAGAGTTGTTTCTTAAAAGCGTTATGGAGGAGGCAAAAGCCCAATCCTCATCTATGCCATACGACAAAACCGAATTAAGAAAAGGGAACAGGAACAGATCGAGAACAGGGAAGCTTAAGACAGACGATGGTGCACTGAAACTTAGGAACAACAGATAAGGAAGTCTCCCTTTAAGACAAAGGTGTTCTACTCCATTCTCGACTATGCAATCATGGCAATGATCGCATACAGGTGCGGCCTAACAGATAACCAGACTCTGGTAACCATAAGAGGCATTAAGGAAATTGTTTACACCAATAGCTCCCACAGTACCGTCTAACTCACAAAGGATCAGAAAACACTGCTGGAGACACTTTCAATTGAACTGTAGTGTTAAGAAGGCAAAGATAGGTTGTCACTGTTCTTACAAAATATCCCTTAATACTCAACATTTCCACGTGATACTCACCAATCAGCTGTTTCTTTTTCATAGGATATATAATTAATATCCAATAATGAATTCTGTCATAATACCAAGATGAGCAAAGAGAAGAGAACCTATCATTAATCAGGGTCTACTAATATTCAGAAAATATGGTATCTATCTTTAAGATACTAATTTATGCCAAAAAATTTTATGTATAGTACCGATGAAGTTATGAATTACCAATGTTTCAAAAATCAAATGTTAGACTAAAGATATTTTTGTTTTCCGCACATCCTCCAATAGATTCTGAATTAATAACTAAATGGCTTGAAATGGGTCACGAAGTTTACAAATTATCTGCGACGTTGAGGTGGCATAATGAATATTCAACCCTCGATGAAAGAGTTATAGAAATGATACCTCAGTCTATGCCTGATGTGATAATTTGTGGTAATTTGACTGATACGCTGTTGGCACTTTCACTTAAATTCTTCAGGAAATGGTTCAAAACAAAAATATCCTTTATTCACTGGTGGTATCCACCTAATAATCCGCTCCTCTATTTTGTAAGAAATATATCTGTGTGCGAATTTGAGAAGAAATATCTGAAAAAAATGTTATGGATTAACAGTGGAGTTGCATACTGTCCCGTTGATGTTGAACATTTCCGTGCCCTGCCTATCCAGAAAAAGAAACGAGCTATTGCCATTGGAAATGGTTTTAAAAATAGGTCAATGATGGGTTATGATCATCTTTTAAAAATAATTACAACTATCCACGATAAATCCCCCGATATTGAATTAAGTGTGTTTGGAATTAATTCCAGATCTGATTTTCCAGAGTACGTAGATGTGAGACCATTGAATAAGGAGGAATTGCTTACAGAAATCAACGAGGCTTCCTGTGTCTTTTTTACGACAACGAGAAATCTTATTATGAATAGTCTTCAAATAGCCATGGCAGCAGAATCAAACGTAGTGGCATTTGATCTTGAACCTTTTAGGGAAATTATTGAAGAAGGTGTTTCTGGCTATTTGATTAAACTTGGTGATGATGTAGCTTTTGCTGATAAGGTGATTAAGGTTGCCAATAATTACAGCAGAAAAATGGGATTGGAAGCAAGAGAAAACATCGTGAATAAGTGTGAATCTGGCATGGTAGCTAAACAGATATTGGAACTCACCATGAATTGAAACATTTCAGTCTTCGTTACCACTATCCCAAGGGTGAGGAGCAGACCATGATAATAGGGGAAAAATAAGAGATAAAGGAACCATTGCTGACAGCGTTTGCCATAAATTCGCCGTATTTCCCCCGTAAGATCAATCAAGAGTCAAAATTAATAATTCTAACTCCGTACAATCTTAGGGTATAACTTCAATCCAAATGCATCTGCAATCTTCTGTGATCTCTCGGGAACCTCTGCCACCGATCTTCTTGCTCCATCCGCTCTGAC
>JAKAAI010000086.1 GCA_021797055.1 Thermoplasmata archaeon
AATTCTCATACGGCAAAACGACGTCAGCGTTGATACCATCTCGTGCCCTTTCGGGTTTTTTTATCCCGAATCTTGATGTGGTGATAGAACCAAGGCAGGCAAACCTATGCTTTCCTGTAAAGCCTAAAACTGCGCGTTCCGATGCTATTATTGAATCGCATAAAAGTGCAATTTCGTAGCCTATATTTATTGCCGGACCATTGACGATTGCAAAGAATGGTTTCCTGACAGAATAAATTGTCCGGAGAAGGGTGTGGATTGAGTCAAACATGTTCAGCATGGAATCCTTGCCTTCGTCAACAAGGACATCTGATAAAAAATTATCGTTAATTCCCGTTATAGCTATAGCCTTCACGTCATCATCCATATAGGCAATACTTACTGCCTCAAGCAATTCCCTGAAGACAGTGCTCTTGATAAACCCCCTGCTGTCCGATCGCAGTATTATAAGGCCTATCCCCTCCTCTTTAAAGAATGAGATATCGTTATAGCCTTTGATTACAAGATTACTCATCGTATGCTACCAGTCTGTATAAGCGCAGTACTATCCCAGCAAGAATGAGATCAAAGCCCAGGCCAACTCCAAACTCCATTGCACCGGTAATGGGATTCAGCGTGAAAATGATGTAGGTTATAGCTATCGTTAATATCGTCAGGATTGTTGCTATTGCTATTGCTGAATTTTTGCTTATTCTGAATGCCTGCTTTACAACGGTCTCTTTCTCAAGCTGGGAAGTATAATCGGAGCTCTTCATAACGCCGAATGCAATAAAAGAAGTTGCACCCCCAGTGAAAATAGTTGAGACCAGATTCAAGCCATCGGGCCTGGCCATAAACGCCGCGAAATTCTCTGAAAAAACAAGCAGAGCACCAATAAACAGGAATATGTAGATAAGGTAAGATGCGATCAGTCTGTTCACGCTTATCTTGAACTTTCCAGCTCTATATAATCTCGAAAGATACAAGATCGATAAGACGACAACGAAGAATGGAATCAGGAAAACCACTGCAACAGTCATCATTGAAATTGGGATGCCAGGTTGTGCTGCCCCCCACACAGATAACAGGACAAGGTAAATTATAGAAAGTATACCAAAGGATGTTATGATAGGTCTGGAAAGCGGATGCCTGTCGTTGCTGCGATCAATGAAAGGTAAGATTATAAAATAGATTGCAGGAACCCCGCCGAAAATTGTTGATATTACGAAATAGGGTGCAAGACCGGCAAGCGGACCAACCTCATATGGCAGTATGTTGAAATCCACGGCTTTGTAAAGGAACAAGAGAAACCAGGGCGGATAAGCAGGAATGACTCCAGCCTGAACCAGTGGTATCTGCGATGGTGATATTGGAAATGGTGAAAAAAGTACGGGAACACTGGGTATCAATGCAACTATAGAAGGCACCAGTATGATAAATCCAAATGCGAACATAGCCAACTGAGCCATAAATGCAAAATTATAAGGGTACCATGGCTTGTAATCTGGTTTCTCAGTATCCACTGCGGGAAATCTGTCTTTTGTGTCTTTTGATTTTGGCATGATTGAGTTTGATTCGGCAAGATAGAAATGCAGTCCAAAGACAAGCCCGACGAGTGCAGTGAAGATGATATGCCATCCAAGCATTCTCATAAATGTATCTGTAGAAGTTCCATTACCGAATACAACGGTCTCGAGGAAGGTACCAAGAACAGGTACCGATTCGGCTATGCCTCTCCCGACGTCAGTCGCATCCAGGGACAACTGGTCCCCAGTCATTGAATAACCAAAGTAAGCAACCCCAAGCGTTAGACCGAGCAAGACTACGCCCAGAATCCACTGCAACTGCCTTGGTTTCTTGTAGGCTGCAGTGAAATAGTTCCTGAACATATGCACATAAATTAGAACTATCATAGCATAGGCGCCATAAAGATGAGTAGACAGTATCAGCGCACCATATGGTACTGTTGAAATTAATGCCTCTGTGCCGTCGTAAGCATTCGCTGGATCATAATAGAGCAATAGTATCAGCCCTGTCACTACCTGATATACGAACGCCATGGTTATGAGGGCTCCGGTCCAGTACCAAATCCCGCCTTTTCTCCTCATATATGATGGTACTTTTTTGAGGGGAAGCTCGTTGATATGAAGGCCTTCCACACCAACGAGGTCTGTAACCTTTGTTGTAGCGACCTTAGCCGTCTCTGCCAATTTGTCAGATATAGTTTTTGCCATTTATTTTCACCCGGGGCTCAAATACGTTGCCTGTGTTGTCGTGCCTGATAATGGATTGCCACCGCTTAAATCACTGACTCTACCATAAATGGTCGGCGAACCTTTGGTCATTCCGACGGCTGTTAGTGTTTTATCATTATTATAAACAAGTTCGACTGGAGGCAACGGATGTATAGTTGGTCCAGTTATAACTGCAGCTCCCTTGCTTGGATCATAAGTACTACCATGGCAGGAGCAGTGAATATATCCGGGGTTCGTTGACCCGTTAAATGAGGTTCCTAAAACTGCTGAACCTGGTGTATAATAATGTATCTCTGGAGGCTTGCAACCGAGATGCTGGCAAATTGCACTGAAGGCAACTATGTTGCTATTGGGACCGACACCAGCAGGTGCGGTGTAGGATGTTCCAGTTGCGGGTATGGAAACAGTTGGAGCACTAATCGGCTTGTTCAAATTTAGCAGAAAGTTTGGATCATCCTGTAATGGGTAGTCAAAGAGAAATGGGGTATCCGTACTTGTGGGGATATCGTCTGCAATCAGTGGTTTCCCGGAAGCATCTACTATAAGTAAGGAGGGGAAACTTGATAATCCAACAGATGGGGCAACCAGGTTGGTAATACCTCCCTTCAAAACACTTGCGACAGCTGCGCCAGCAGAAAGAACAATCATAGCCTTCAAAAATGTTCTCCTTGATTTATCCTTAACTTCGTCTTCCGGCATCTGAGAGGGGATTTGATTATCTTTTTTAAATCTTGTTATCTAAAAGTCCTTATTTAGTATAATGAATAAAGGATTTTTTGATCAAAACAAACAGATATTATAAACGTTGAAATTACCGTCCGGTCAGGGCTCGTAGTCTAGTGGTTATGATACCGCCCTTACAAGGCGGTGGTCACCGGTTCGAATCCGGTCGGGCCCATTATAATATGACAAATACAGTTATCATAGTAAATCTGACGATTAATTTTACTCTGTTCTAATGAGTTTAATGTTTATAATGACGAAAAACATAGTTCTTGCGTGAGTCAACATGTTGGGGTATTCGGACGGATATCTGCAATACTTGTGATATTCCTGATCATGGTTATAATTTTCAATCTCTTTTCATATGACTCTGCCCCGATGCCTCATATAATGCCGTTATACGGTGTATCAGCCGCGCAAAAACATCAGCCTGTTGGGCCTTATAATTGCAGTGGAGCAGGCTTTGTAAGATGCACCATTGATTTGCAAAACAACTCTATATTTCCAGGAAACTACAATTTACCGGTGTCAAAATCTTTTCCAAATAATGTCCTAATAGATCCGAAAGACAATGAACTCTATGCTTTTTCATGGAATACCAATTTAACACAGATAGTGAATCTATCCAATAATTGCGCAAGCAAAGGACCGCTGACCGGAGCAGAACCAGTCTCAGTCACATTTGACAACCTAACTGGTATTATTTATGTTGCAAATGAGCTCTCGAATTCAGTTTCAGTTTTTAATACATCCACCGGCAAGATAGTAAAAACTATAACGGTAGGTGAAAGCCCAGACTTTCTGTGTCTTAATCAAGATACACATACACTCTATGTGTCAAATTATCTTTCAAGTACGGTGTCAGTGATCAATTTAACCAGAAATAAAATCGAAAAGAATATCACAGTGGGCTGCGGCCCTGTTGACATGCTGCTTGATCCAAATGCGTCAACCCTCTATGTTGCAAATTATTGCCACAACAGTTTGTCCATAATCAACACCACATCAAACAATATAACTTGCACAGTCTCCGTAGGGGCTAGGCCCGTCGACATTGCACTTGCCCAAAACAATAGGTTGCTGGTCTTAAACAAATTTTCAGATTCAGTTTCCATAATAAACACAACAGGCAATGATGTTATGAAAACAATAAACGTCGGAAGTTCTCCGAGGGAATTGTTCTATGATAAGGATAATGGAATCACATTTATAACGAACGAGCTTTCAAATACCGTTTCCGCAGTAAACGCTTCAGGTTGCGAATTAGTGAAAAACTTCCCGGTTGGAATACATCCTAAAAATCTCTTCCTGAATCCACAGAATGACCTGTTATATGTTGCAAATGCGTGTTCCAATACAGTATCGGTAATTGACGCAACCACTCTTGCGCTGGTTGCAAACATAAGCGTCGGTACAGACCCATCTCATTTTTCATTCGATCAAATAAACGGTAATTTATATGTCCTCAATCAACTTTCAGACTCACTTTCGGTAATCTCTTTCAATCCTTCACAGACTGTTCCTTACGAAGTTGAGTTCAGGGAGGCAGGTCTACCGATGAATGTTGAATGGTATGTTGATTTGAATGGTTCTTTAAGGTCATCCAATGACAACACGATTACTTTTGTAGAATCCAATGGGTCTTATTCTGTCATTATACCAGCCATAAATGGGTACATTATTCAGCATGCATCAAAATTGGTAATCAATGGCACTTGGCGGACGATCGTAATAACATATACGCCAGTATCAGACTTATACATATTATTCGGCACCGTTATCCTGGTTCTGCTCTTAGCAGCAGTCGTTTTCTACCGGATAAACAGGTCCAGTAGGTACAAATGAGCTTTTCTATGCATTTGCTTTTACCTCATAGAGGACATAGGAATCAAATGTACCAACATACATGTAATATAAAGCTGGAAATGTTATCAAATAGCCATCAATTGTTGTATTGAGGTAAATATTCTGTATTACTATATATTTGATTTCATATTTTGAGAGGTTGGAAAGAGCAGCTCTTGAAGTTGAATTCAGTATAACAGAAAGAGCCGCATTTCTCTCCTCAATCTCAACAGATCCGACTATGAAACCAGAATATATTATCACCCTCGCACCTGTTTCAGCAGACAGATAATTGCCAATGCTCGGGGCAATTACAGTTGAATTGTTAAAATGGTCTTCTCCGTATGTTATTAGCGACTTGCTATAAGCAAAATCTCCTGAATTATAGTAGGATACAGTGTGATTTGCCAGTATTATTTGAGTCGGTGCAGCCGCCACTATAAAGATTGAGATAATGGTTAAAACATACTTCTTCTTGCTCAGCCATGTCTTTTTATAAATACCGGATTTAGATATTAAATTCAGATTTTTCAAAACGATTATCATTAACATTGTGTAGGAATAAAGGATTATTCTGCCTGTAATAGTCAAATCTACCGGAATGAAAGCCAGACCTGCCAGGCTGCATATGAGTGCGATGGAAAACGGATCAAGAGGCTCTATTTTTCTTAATGTTATTGCTGCATATAGTTCCAGCAGGGCAACAAATATGACGGGAATCATAAATGGAACTGCCTGGAATATCACGGTTTTCGTCACTACTGGATTGAATATGCCTGTCCCCGAAGAAGTCGGAACCGTTATCGCGCTTATTACAAACCTGATTTTTGGGAGCCACCAGTACAACCCTGCCGCCCCTCCTGCTGCAAGTACGCAGAAAGATGATATTGCGGGTTTGAAATCCTTTTTTACAATGTCAAATACAAGAATGCCAACCAGGCATAATTCGGAGAAAAAATAGGTCAGATCATGCGTGAATGCTATCAATGCTATAAGAACTATTGAATAAAATGTCCAGGATATTCCGGTACCTCTTCGCTCCATTGTAATCAGTAGCAAAACGAGAAAGAAAGTTGATATGATATCCGGATAACCCCCCCATGAAAGTGCATAAATCGATACATCAAAAAATATTAACATGAAGGCAGAAAATATGCTTTCAACTGCATTCTGGTATTTCTTAAGATATAGAAAAAGTACCACTGTCTGCATAGCACTTGTAAATATGGTCAGGTATAGGAGTTCATTTAACCAAAGGCTGCCATTTACAGGTATCAGGAAAGACAGAGCTTGGTTTAAATAATATATGAAAAGAAAAATTGCAGGTGGATAAATGTAAAGGCTACCAGGATAGTAAACCTCATTAAGATCAGGAACCAGTCCTTTATTCAGATAGATTTCCCTTTCAAAGGTCGCGAATTCACCAGCGTCGCCAGTCGGAACTTTAGTTCCATAAAAAATAGCTGCTCTTATAATTAAAGCTATTATAAAAATAGATACCGGAACAATTAAGTTTCTGAATTTTACCATGAAGACAATAGTGTTTTGGAAAGTTTTTCGGTTATAACTTCCCAGTCATACCTTCTGGAGAATTCCTTTGCATTCATGCTGAGGCGCTTCCATGCCATTTCATCGGTATAGAGTGCCTTGATCTTGTTAAGCATTTCATCAAAACCGCTTGCTACAAGGCCATTTTCACCGTCTATTATAATCTCATTTGCAGCCATATTATATGGCCCTCCTATTGTAGTAACCGGAACGGAAGCTGCCATCGCCTCAAGTGAAGCAATAGAAAACCCCTCCCGATAGCTTGGCATAACAAAGATCCAGGACTTAGCCAAATGATCTATCATTTCATCTCTGCCTAGATTTCCAAGAAAATTAATATTGTTTGCATCCCTGGCAAGATTGTGTACCTGGCTTTCAAGGCTACCGCTTCCTATTACTTCCAAATTGAATTCTGGAAAGTTTTTCACCTTCTTTATAAGCTGGTCTATCCTCTTATGAGGTTCCAGGCGACCAATATAAATCAACTTACCCCATTCCTTGCCACACTGTTTTTGGTAGTCGTAAGAATTTATGCCGTTTTCAACCACTGAAACATTTGATATATTGTAGTTATTCCTGACCATTGACGCAACACTGTTCGACACTGCAATATTATTAGTAAAACTCCTAGCGACCTTATTTTCCCACCCTGCTGCTATTCTCCAGAGCAGGCCTCTCTGATTATAATATCTGCCAAGGACCTCATGCCAGGTGAAGAACTTTGTCTTGTTATACGGTAAAGCGTCGGCACCCTTAATGGCTGGTAAAAGGGGGAACTCGTCAAACACAAACATGTCCTCCTGGGAATCATGCTTCAACCTGTTCTTAATCCTATAGCTGAATTCCCTGACCCCCATATACTTCCTTGATCCACTTTTAAAATACTGGGATTCATTCAAATCCGTGATGTATTCCATGTCTATGCCAGGCACATCAACCTTTTCTGGAAAAGGATTTGTAAGCACTTTTACGGAAAAACCCTTCCTGGATAATCTGGTTAGTGTTTCAAACGCCCTGATCTCTGCGCCCCCCTGATGGGGGTAAAAGGATTCATTAATCGAAACTACGCTGGGAAGATCCATTTTATTAAAGCCACCAATG
>JAKAAI010000087.1 GCA_021797055.1 Thermoplasmata archaeon
TTCCGATCTAGGTATGTACCTCAATTGAGGGAATATCCTCCAAAGATCATCACTGCTCATCACTGTCGCAGGATGTTGCTCACCAAAATGTCTTTTCGTAACAAAATGGGACATTTTTCTGGCTTCAGATTCATCGTAGTAACCTATTGAGTGAAGGTATTCATGGATAAGGATTGTAAATATGAACGAATTAAATTCCAAATTATTCTTTGCAATTTTCTCCATAGCATCAATCAGAAGCTCGTTCATAACAATATAATTTCCACCAACCTGCCAGAAAGCTCCCAAGCCTGAAGGAAGATTAGAAAGGGCAAGGCCAAGTCCAGCTCTCTCCTGCCCGGTAACAGATTTGACCACTTTCTTGACTGTCATGAAAATGGAATCATATGACATCCTTTCGTTAATTGAAATTTCAGTCTGGTTATTGAAATTCTGGGATTGCTTATTCTTTGTCTTTGCAGATATAACTGATCCAGTATCTCGATTGATACCATCACTCGATATTGCAAGAAGCATTATACCTAGTATATTTGAAGAGCCGGAATTCACTTTGCACTCACCGGGCTGACGCTTTTCCAGTCCGTCTTTGAAGCAGGTTTTCCCCTAAGTTTCTGTATGTAGTTGTAAGCGGAAAGCGCTGCTGTAGAACCCTGTCCAGCCGATATAACCGCTTGTTTATATGGGACATCTGTGACATCACCAGCTGCAAAAATTCCTTCGGCCGAAGTTGCACAGTATTTATCGACAATGATCTCCTTATCAGCGTTCAACTTAACAATATCCTTAACGAAATCTGTTTTAGCTACATAACCCATTTCGACAAAGACTGCATTTGTTTGAATTTCCTCTGCACTTTCACCATTTATTTTTTTAAGAGAGACGGAATTCACAACCCTGTCACCCTTTATCTCGCCAACCTTCCGTCCGAAAGATTTCTCTATTTTTTTATCTTCCTTAACGGAATTGACAAGATCGTCATCCCCGCGCAGCTCATTCGTTGGCAGGATCAGATTAACTTTGTTTGCTACACCTGAAAGGTAGACTGCAGCCTGAAGAGCATGATCGCCGGCGCCTGCCACTGAAACATTCTTTCCCTTGAAAATTGGGCCGTCGCAGACAGCGCAATAAGATACGCCTTTTCCCCTGAATTCCTGTTCGCCCGGAACACCGAGGTCCCTTGGGGTTTTGCCAAATGCCAGTATAAGGGCAGTAGCGCTGAATTCAGCAGTAGCAGTTGAGACTATTTTCTCATCCTTCTTGTTCTCTATGGAATTTGCCTCATCATACAGGAACTTGGCACCATATTTGGCGGCTTGCTCCTGGAATTTTGTCATCAGTTCGAAACCACCAATCTGGTCTATGCCAGGATAATTCTGTATATCGTTAGTCAGCAACGCCTGACCACCGATATCCTTTGTAATTACAAGTGTAGAAAGACCTTGCCTCGCAGAATAAAGCGCCGCTGTAAGACCGGCCGCTGCACCACCAATGATCACTACGTCGTATTTTTCCGTATCCTACACTCTCACAGGTATTCCTTAACTCTCTGTTCTATGACAGGTCTCGGAGCTGCACCAATCATTGTGTCAACCTGTTCACCATTCTTGAAGAACATTATGGTTGGAATGCTGCTGATCATGTATTCGCTTGACACTGCAGGGTTATTGTCAACATTGAGTTTTCCTATGGTAACTTTGCCTGCATAGTCCTTTGCTATTTCTTCAAGCACTGGGGAAACATACCTGCACGGTCCGCACCAGGGTGCCCAGAAATCGACTATCATGTAGGGCGTTTTCTTGACCATTTCATGGAAGTTATTATCGCTGAGGTCAATCGGCTTCCCATTTGCTGTAACTTTATTCTGAATTTCTTTTGCTATCTTCTCTTTTATTTTTTTAGTTTCGTCGTCTGTTACCATTTCGTCACATCCATTGGATTTAGAGTATTCATTTCTCAATACTCTTAATTGGTTATTGCTATTAGATATATTAGTATTTTGTAGTATTGCAAATACCATGCAATACCTTATATGCTATTTTGCAATTACACATTATGTCTGATCTAGGGAGGTTGTCTAGTAAGTCAGCCTGTTGCCACGATCTTCTTTCAAATCTTTTTGATCTTACTGATACGGATCTTGAAGTATTTTTCATTCTGGTAGATCATCCAGCTATGACTATAGATCAAGTTTCAGAACAGTGTGACAGGCATAGATCTACTGTATTCAAGATATTGCAGAAGCTTGAATCAGCTGGATTAGTAACAAGAGAGACAATTTCAATTAGATCCGGCGGTTATTATCATGTTTATAGCATACTTGAGATGGATGACCTGGAACGCCTTATAGAAGAAAAAACAGACACACTAATAAAATCCATAAGAAACAGGGCAAGGGAATTTTCCTCGGATTTAAGGAAAAATTCATCAAATATGCATCATAGCAGAGAAAATTAAATATCCCATTTTGGAATGATTGATTGAGATATTGTCGAAGAAATTAGTGGTCTTTGCCTCTGGAACTGGGACAACGTTTGAGTTCTTGATTGAATCAGTAAAACGCGGTCAAATCGATGCTGATATCGTTGCTTTGTTTTCTGATCGCCCCAAAAGTGGCGCCGTTGAAAAGGCAGAAAAATACGGAATAATGGTGTACATGGTAAGACAGAATAGACTGAAAGATATAGGAGACGAGATTAATAATTCCCTCAAGCAGATTAACCCGGACCTCATTATCCTGGCTGGCTATAACAGGATTTTACCGGAGAAAATTGTCGATTCCTATTCGTTTAGAATTATTAACACACATCCATCCCTTTTGCCTTGTTTTGGCGGCCATGGAATGTACGGTCTTAACGTTCACAGAGCGGTTATAGAAAGCGGTGCAAAGATTTCCGGCTGCACTGTACACTTTGTCAACCGGAACATAGATGAAGGTCCGATTATAGATCAATCAACAGTAGAAGTAAGAGATGATGATACACCGGAAATTTTACAGGAAAGGGTAAAGAAGGAGGAGAAGGTAATTCTTATCAGGGCAGTAAACAACATACTCTCGAAAAAAATTCATGTTTCTGGAAAAAGAGTCAGTTTTTCATGAAAAATTCTTTATTTTTTGAAGCAGAAAAATACCTCCACATGGAAGAAAAGGAAAAAGCTATTGCAATTAAAGATACAATTGCAGAAAAGATTACAAGCAAATAGATGAATACAATCGAAGATGGAAACGCTATCACTAGACCTGTTGCATCATTAAGGAAGAAATGGAGCAATATATCCATATAAACACCAAATTTAAGGTATCCTACCGCCAAAATCAATGCCACTAGAAATACAGGCAGAAGTTTTCCCCAGCTCCACATACCAAAATATGTGTGTGCATAGGCAAAGAACTCACTTGTGACAATAATCATGGTGAAATCAACGTATTTGTTTGCACCTCCATACTTCTTTCTCATATATCCGGGAAACAGGATATAAAGG
The DNA here is from genome assembly GCA_021797055.1 of Thermoplasmata archaeon. Next base: position 3,481 of record JAKAAI010000087.1, read on the forward strand.
GCAAAGACCTTCAAAGAATTCATTTTAAATGTTTCCCCGCCAACAGAATTTCCCCCTCTCTTAACGTGAAGGATAAACGGAATGAAAGTCACTATTCCAATCGGTAGTATCCTGAAACCTAATTCCTCTACTATGGGTGCGTAAATTAGATTTAGGAAATAACTGTATTTCCCAAATGCATAATTAGACACGTATATTGGGCCTCCGATTGGAATATTGAGAGCGCTTTCTACTGCGATGATAAATGCGCTCAATAAAAAAATGAATGGTGCCATCATTCCAAAAAAACCGTTTGGATTATCGAACGGCTTTACATGTGAATTGAAAGAGAGTCCGACAACTCCTGTGAAAACTGCATATATAACTAGAATGATTATCACTATGCCAAGCAAGTTTGAGCCAGGTACTACGAACAGAAGGAGAAGGAAATAGAAATATATATTCTCACTTCCTGTTATGATCTTGCTCAATGGTATACCTCCAACAAAGAGAAGGTACGAAGCAGATAAGACCAGCATTACCGCAAGAAAAATATATGTCAGAAACAGAATATATGGAACAATATCGTAATTGTTCTCACCTTCAACTGGAGTATAATTGTCTTTGCGCGGTTCAACTCCTTCTTGTTTTTTAATCGGATAATCAGGTGAAAACGCCAATAAGATAAGAGTTAGTTAAGGTATAAAATAATTCTGATATATTTAATTGAGATAATTTAAATCAATCTACCAGAACAAATTTATATCCATACTGTATGATTCCAGCCTTACCATCTTCCCTAACTCTCCTGAAGACAGCTTTGACGCGTTTTCCAAAGTCAATTTCCTTTGGGTCAGAATCAACAATCTGTGCAGTTATCACTGGACCCTCATCAAGCTTTACTAGAGCCATGACATAAGGTCTCTGTCTCATAAAGGAGGGTGGAACATCATGCACGACCGTGAATGATACTATCTCTCCCTTCCCTGATAGTGTGACTTCATTCATTTTTCCTATGGAATCCCGGTGACATGTTGGGCAGACGTCCCGTGGCGGAAAATATATGTTGCTGCAGTGTCCACACTTAACTGCAACAAGCCTGTATCTGTGATTTGCCTCTCTCCAGAATCTTGAAAGCTCACCCATTTCAATCCCCTCCTATTATATGCACTACAGATGTTGATCCACTTATGGACATACTATGCAGAAGGGCATTTTTTGGTGATTTTACCTGTCTTTCTTTTGCCTTCCCCCTAAGCTGCTGGACCGCCTCAACGAACTGGCCAATACCGGTAGCACCGAAGGGGTTACCCTTTGCTTTAAGTCCACCGGATGGGTTAACAGGTATGCTTCCATTCAATTTTATATCCTCGTAAACAAGGTCTTTTGCCTTTCCCTTTTCCGCAAAACCCAGGTCCTCGAGTTCTATCAATCCATATATGCTATACGAATCGTGTATTTCAGCAAAGGAAATATCGGAAGGCTTCAAACTGCTCTTCTCAAAAGCTTTCTTGGCTGCAATAACTGTGGAATCAAACCTGTAGATAGATTTCCTGCTGTGCAATGCTAGGTAATCTTGCGAAATTGAAGAAGCAACAATTTTTATTCCATCAAGTTTATTCTTCTTTACATACTCTCCGGATGCAAGAACAAGAGCAGCAGCGCCATCACTTGCAGGGCTGCAATCCATAAGATTCAGTGGTTCGGAAACTAGCGTTGAGTTCATAGCGGCCTCCAGTGAAAGTAGATTTCTGTAATGCGCATCTGGATTCTTTGACGCATTCAGGTGATCGTTTACCGACATCATGGCAAGTGATTCCTTATCAACTTTGAAATCTCGCATGTATTTTTTGCAGACAAGGGCTGCAATTGCGGCCGGTGTAGCTCCAAAAAAACCTTCCCATTCACTGTCAAGAAGAGTACTTGTCAGATCAAGCATCTCCGATCCATATATATCTGTGAGTTTCTCCACGCCACCGACCGCAGCAACGCTGTATTCTCCGGATTTTATTCCAAGATAGGCTTCTCTCACTGCCGCACCGCCAGAAGCTGTCGATGCCTCAATTGCAAGTGCTGGTACATTTGAATGCGCTATACCCGCGAAATCTGCAATCAGGCTGCCAATATCGCTTTGCGCGCTTACGGGTGCACCGAGGGTATTGCTTCCATATAATATCTCAATATCCTTCGAATATATACCTGCATTTTCAATTGCTCTTAATCCAGCTTCAGTTGCAAGTTCTCTCAACGATCTGTCCCACAGTTCTCCGAACTTGGTCTCTCCCGCTCCTATAATATACACATCACTCAATGTTATCACCAAAAACTATTTTCTTCTTAAATTTAGCATAAATTGAATAATCCAACCATGTAACTTTGCTGAGCATTTCCTTGATGGTCGCCTCGCTTTTGCGGTCCATTTTCTCTATTTCGTCAGTTACGGTTAAGTCAAAAGCATCTGACCCTGCTCCAGATCCGAAGGAGACTGCCAGAATCCTGTCTCCTGGTTCAGCTATGTCAAGTACTGAAGAAAGACCTGTCATCATGGCAGCTGAATATGTATTACCAATCTGGGGTGTTAAAAGTCCATCTTTGATCTGGTCATCTGTGAATCCCAGCTGCTTAGCAGCCCTTGTTGGAAATTTACCATTTGGCTGATGGAATATGGCATAGTCATATTCTTTTGGTGTCATTCCTACTTTTTCCATTATCATTTTTGCAGCTGCTAAAGTGTGCTTGAAATATGCAGGTTCACCTGTAAATCTTTCACCGTGGGTTGGATATGCCTGTCCCTCCCTTCTCCAGAAATCCGGGGTATCCGAGGTTACCGACAGCGTTTCATTTATCTCCGCTATTACTTTTTCCTTTCCCAATATGAAAGCAGTGCCACCAGCTGAAGCAGAATATTCAAGTGCATCACCAGGTGCACCCTGCGATGTATCAGAGCCGACTGCCATCCCATATTTAATATAACCAGAATCAACCATTGCCAGAACATTCTGCATTCCCGCAGTTCCAGCTTTACAAGCAAATTCATAATCTGCAGCGAACAAGCTAAAATTTACGCCTAGCGCAGATGCAAGAATTGTAGCAGTGGGCTTAACAGCATAAGGATGTGACTCAGACCCGATGAAAATTGCACCTATATCCTTGGGGTTAATTTTCCCTCTATTGACTGCCTTTCTTGCAGCTTCTACTGAAATCGTTGCAACGTCTTCATCTGGGGCTGGTACAGATTTACTTAGAATATATATTCCGTTTCTTATGTTATCTGGATCTTCTCCCCACACCCTGGCAATTTCATCTGGCTTGATCCTAAATTTTGGAATATATGAGCCATACGATACTATTCCGGACAATTAAACACCTTTAGGGGATAGCACCACGCTGTATAAATAAATTAACGAATAAGAACTCGGCACTTGTCGAAGACATTAATATCCTATCAATGGCATAATATCATTTTTCCTAATTCTGTGCCATCTATCTTGTCGTACTAACCTACTGGTAAGTAAAAGTTGTTATAAAAAATCTAGGTCCAAATCGTCTATGAAATTTCTGGTTAAAAAATAAGGTTGATACTATATTTGAAAGATTAGATATATATAGATATTGTTAATAGCGTTTCACCGGTGAAAATATGGATGAACTCACCCCGAACGGTAAAAAAGTTTATGATGCAATGAAAAAAATTGGCGCTTCATCTGAGGATAAGATGAAGACAGCAGATGATATAATGAAGGCTGCCTCTGTGGGCAAGGCAATTGTTGCTGCAGCCCTTCAGGAGCTCACAAACAAAGGTTTTGCAAAGAGGGTTGCAAGACAAAAGAGTGCAGGTTATTTCCTGACTAAGTGATTCTTTTTTCATTTTAAATTTGGTCAATATAATTCTATACAAAAGGTAAAAGATGTTTCTTAATTACGTCACATTGTAAATATTACTGTCGATACATATGGACCTTTGGAACGTTT
>JAKAAI010000088.1 GCA_021797055.1 Thermoplasmata archaeon
GGTATCTTCATTTCCGCAAGTTCCCTCATCTTTATCTCAATTTTATCAAGTTCTTCCTGGGAGGGTGGTGGCATATCAATATCATAATAGAACCCATCTTCTATTACAGGACCTGCATTTGGCTTTGCATCATGGTATATCTCTGTTACAGCATGGGCAAGAAGATGTGCTGCAGAATGCCTCAGTATTTCCAGTCCTTCCTCACTTGAAATGGATATACCTTCAACCTGGCAATCTTCACCTGCCTTTTCTCTGAGATCGTGAAGTGTTCCATCCACCACAACTGCTACGATATCCTTATTCTTCTGGAATACAGAACCAAAGATCTCTCCTTTCTTGACAGTTGTTGTTTTTTCAATCATGTTTCACGTAATCAATAACTTTAATTTAAAGAAATCTTTTGTAAATTGAGCGATTTAACATGAAGCTATTTTAATATTCATTAGCTCTACATCAGATGATACAAATGAAGCTTCTATCCTGGAATCTAAACGGACTCAAATCTGCAATTCAAAAGGGACTGATGGACATCATATTATCAGGCAACTTTGATATCATGGCATTTCAGGAGATCAAGAACGATGGAAAGAGTCTTCCCATTGAATTCTCAACAAGTGGTTATGATATCAATTCAAATCCAGCTAAGAGAGCGGGGTACAGCGGTACAATGACCATGTCAAAGATGGCACCTCTCGGCATTTCGACTGAAATGAGCATGGATGAAGGCAGGGTTCTAACAACAGAGTTTGAAGATTTTTACCTCCTGAACTGTTATTTCCCGAATTCGAGAAGGGACCTCTCACGTCTCGAAATGAAGCTTGACTTTGACAGGAATTTTGCAAGGTATACGAGCAGATTGGAATGTAAAAAACCAGTTATAATCTGCGGCGATCTCAATGTTGCCCACACCGAACTGGATATCGCCAGACCTGGTGACAATCACAGGAGTGCAGGATTCACCGATGAAGAGAGGGCATGGATGACAGAATTTCTGAATGAAGGCCATGTGGATACATTCAGAATATTTCACAAAGAGGGTGGTCAGTATTCCTGGTGGTCATACATGCACAATGCAAGGGCAAAAAACATTGGATGGAGAATCGATTATTTCATAGTGAGCAAATCTATGGAAAAAAATGTGAAGGATTCTGGAATACTGCAGGATATTACAGGCTCCGATCATGCACCCATATACCTCGAGGTCGAATTCTGACCAGGGAATTATGAAACATGCTAAACACATTTTAGATGGAAAAAATTTCAGAACAGGGTATGAAATTTTTCCTTGACTATCTCAATAAAATCATCAGATTCCATGATGCTCTCCATCTTATCCATATCCCTGTATATAGGCCTGTCACTGTGAAGAAATTCTATTCTTTCCCTGATTTTCTCCTTAAGTTTTACAGAAAATGGTGAATATCCATTGGGGGATAAGTCCATGGCCTGGGCAGCCATGACAAACTCAGTGGCTATAATCCTGTGTATATTATCATTTATTTCAGTCAGTTTATTGGCTGCGTTAGTTCCCATGCTTACGTGATCCTCCTGGTTGGCACATGTCGGGATGGAATCGGCTGATCCAGGATAAGCAAGGATTTTATTCCTGTTGCACAGTGCTGCCGCTGCATACTGTCCAATCATGAATCCTGAATTTAGGCCGCTATTCCTCACAAGGAAAGGTTCCAGGCCACTTAGAGATGAATCCGTAATTCGGGCAAGCCGCCTCTCTATGATATTTCCAAGATCCGTAAGGGCTATTGCAAGGAAGTCACAGGCAAAGGCAACAGGTTCTCCGTGGAAGTTCCCACATGAAATGTATTCATCATCATTTATCAGGGGGTTGTCAGTAGTCGAGTTCATCTCAGATACCAGAACACTTTCCACATATGAGATTGTATCATAAACCGCACCATATACCTGTGGTGTGCACCTCAGGGAATAGGCATCCTGGATCTTCAGTTTATCCTGCTCCACCACTCTCGGGCTCTCTGAAAAGACTGAATACAACTTTGCCCCTATCAGGGACTGACCAAACTGCTTTCTTGTTGAAAGTGCCCATGGCGTGAACGCCTTTCTCGTTCCACGTAGTGATTCAAAGGCCATTGAGAATGATGCGCTTGCCATTGCAATATCCTGCTTTGCCCTGATCACCTCAACAGCCCCAATACCGGTAATCGCTGATGTACCATTTATGAAGGAAATTGCCTCTTTTTCCTTCAGGATATGCGGATCCACGCCCTTATTCTTCATCACCTCAAGTGACGGTTTTCTTTCGTTTTTCTCAATCATCTCTCCCTCGCCTATAATAGCCAGGCACAGGTGTGCAAGGGGTGCTAGATCGCCACTGGCACCAACAGACCCAAATTCAGGAACAAACGGATAGAGACCCCTGTTAAGAACCTCAAGTATCTTCTCAATAAGTTCCAATGATACCCCGGAATATCCTCTTGAAAGGCTGTTGGCCCTTACAAGCATTATTGCCCTGACCTTCTCCTCCGAAAGTGGCTTCCCGAATCCACTCGAATGGCTTCTTATAAGGTTCAACTGTAGCTTCTGGCTATCATCGCGATCAATCTTTGTGTTCAGGAGGCTTCCAAAACCCGTGTTAACCCCATAAATCGGTGCCCCGGCCGCAATCAATTTCATCAGTGAATTCCTGCTTCTAAGAACCCTCTCCTTTGCTTCTCCCGAAATTGTGACTTTTTCCTCCTTCTTGATTACCTTCTCAAGCATTTCCAGGTCCAGGTTCTCTCCATCAATCTGCATGATGTCATAAGTCAAAGATCATTAAAAAACAATGCCTGACTTAAATGTCTTATACCGTGAATGCGTCTGTAGTTCAAAAAATCATGATTTGGATGAAGTGCAAGTCTCTATTATGGTAAGTTAGTCCAAATCAAAATCTTTAAACCTTTAAGGTAATTTACTGTGCACGGGGTCTGTAGCTTAGCCAGGTAGAGCGATGGACTCTTAATCCATAGGCCGGGGGTTCGAACCCCTCCAGACCCGTCTAATATTATACTAACTCTATAATATTTCTTGAGATAAGAATTTTGAAGGATTTTCTTATCTTTTTCATCATTTGTTTCTGGAAATGTGGTAAGGCATTTCAAAATGTCTTTATCTGTTTCTATTTTGGAACTGAAACCGGGAAATTCCGCGTTTTTCATTTGAGGAATCTTTATCAACATGTAGAGGTCCCAATCTTCATGAAAGCAGTCCTTACAAGAGAGAAAATTGACGAAGAACAGGTCAGACTTGATCTGGCCTGGGAATTATACTTCCTGAAGAAGGATGGAGCATGGATTCCAAAGGATATCCCAGGATATTCACGAAGGAAAGAATGAAAGTATCCAATATACAGGGGAATATCTATCTTCATCAACCATCAATTATCTTTGTTCTAAAATCGTTTAAGACTTTCACCATATTTGATTGAAAGGCAGGACCCGGAAATCAGTAAATGTAATGGTGGACGACGTGGTAATGGCTCTTGGCAATCATTCGAAGGTTTAACCCACTGACATCTTTAAGTAAACGATTTACATTTTTTGTTGTGATACGAAGAGCACTACTATCAGATTCGGATCAAATATCATCAATTTCAAGAACAGCCGGATACATGGATTACATTTCAGAAAACGTGCTCGATTTTATTGGGAATAATGATGTATTTCTGTACGAGGATGAGGGTAAGATCCTCGGTTTCACATCTCTTAACCGGTCAGGTACTTTTAGGTTCTACATGGGAGGGATGAGAGTCAGGAATGAATACAGAAGACTCGGAATTGCAACGCAACTCATGAAATTCTGCGAAAATGTTGCTGTGGAGAACGGGGCAAAGTTCATAGGATGTCTTGTGGAGGAGAATAACCTCAAATCACGAAATCTTGTGGAAAAGATGAATTACCGTAATATGGGAAAGTTTGTGAGTATCGGGGGAATGCCATTGATAGGAAATGAGGTTCACGAATATTCCCCAAAAAGTGATTTCTATTACATAAGGGACTGGGAAGTAATTCATAGCTCCGACAGTACGGGATACCTGGTGCAATCTGATAACGATGGAAATATAATGTGCTTATCCGGGGAGTGGATAACATTCATAAAAACAATCAACCTTCCGGAATACCGCGCCAGCAACGATTTCTTCTTTGTGAACGATTCATCTCTAAATCCCCCTCCTGAGTCCATGATTTTTATTAATTTTCAGAAGAACATTTCGTGAATAATTTGTAGGCGTTTTCAAATGTAGATTTGGGCAAATATATCCGGGTAAGGAGTTACCCAATTATTTTCAGGGATGCTTGATAATCGAAAAACTGTATTCCCGTACTGAAAAGTTATTATAATCGCTTGCTTAAAGTTAATAATGGTACTTGATCGGATCTATATGATTCCCCACGGAGATGAGATAATTGATCAGCCAAATGGGGAGAGTAGAAGGATGAATTCCGAGATCTCAGGGATATCTCACGAAGATCATTCAGATGTCATCGTTATATTATCTCCACACGGAATAAATCTTTCAAGGAATATAGGGATCATAAACACGGAGAGATTTAAGAGCAATACCAGACTTAAATCTGTTAACCTGGATGAATACTGGGTCAACGAAAGAAGATTATGTGAGAAAATAATAGGTGAAACTGGAGATATAGGCGAAGAAGTTAGGTACGTTACATATTCAGGTGATGAATCTGTCTTTCCCATTGATTTTGGTACCGCAATTCCACTGCACTTCTTTTCAAGGAGGGAAATAGTGGTTGTAGGCCAGTCAAGGAAGGTGAGGAATGAGGATCAGATTTCATTCGGCTCCATGCTTGCGAAAGCAATAATGAACTATGAGCGGAAAGTGTCGGTTATTTTCAGTGCAGATCAGGCACATACCCATTCGAGGGAGGGTCCGTATGGCTATTCCCCCAGGGCAGATCAGTATGAGCAGATATTGAGGAGATGCCTGGAGGAAAATAACTTCAGTGCAATGGAAAATATCGATCCTGAGATTGTAGAAGAGGGAAAGCCTGACAGTTACTGGAATATCCTCGTGATGGATGGCCTTCTCAAACAATCCGGGAAATCCATGCGGTTCATCTATGGGTATGTTGAGAAGTATTTTGGAATGATGCTCGCAGTCAGTAAGTGACAAAAAAGGAACTAACAAACTTAAATAATCTTTGTTAGATTTTTGGGAATATTTCCGCTTTTTTCTCACTGCCATAATATTATTATACATCCATCTCATGTTCTATTATGAACAAAAAAGTGACAGCAGTACTGGCAGTTGTTATTGTGATTCTGGTTATAGGAGTTGGTGCCCTGTATTTTTCGGGTATGCTTAATTTTAACTCTTCAACACAGGCCAATAGCCTTCAGTCAACGCCAAGTACTAGAGCCCCTAACATAGTTAGTTCGAGTGTGGTTTCCAAGGACCTTGGAAGCAAATGGACAATGACCATGGGTGCTTCCGGTTCCACGCTTAATGCCAGCACCTTCATAAGCGGACAGAATGGTGTCCCACTGATAGCCCAGGCACAGGTCAGTCCAGAATTCACAACAGGTAACATAGTATCAAGTCCATTCACGAGTTTTGGTCTGGGTAATAACGTAACCTACAATACCTATCAGGCAGCTGTATTTGTTCCCCCGGAGACAGGCTATGCAGTGATTTCATTTGCCCATTCGACAAGCAGTTCAGTACCGGGATACGTCGTGTCAACAATAAGTTCTGAAATAAGCGCACATTTTAGCGGAAAGACATCATACAACAGCACAGCTATATCCTTCAAGATTGGAACAGCCAGCGGAAGTAACTATGTGTTTGTATCAGAACAGACAGACTTATTCCAGTATGCTCCTGGAGCATGGTATCTGGAGGGTGTCCTCGCAAACTACTCATCCTACAACATAATGTTTCTCTATTACACTCCTCACTTCCTGAATGTTACAAACTTTACAGCAATACTGACAACCCAGGTTTCTAATCTCAAGTCACCAAGCACTCCTTCTGTTCCATCTGTCCTCATAAGTTCCTCCGACATGAACAAGATGACAAACCTGAGTTATAAGACACAGAGTGCCATTGCCGTTAATCTGAACGACACGAAGAGGCTCCTGAATGAATATATTGACATGACAGGTGCATCAAGATCTGTTTCAAGCACAAACCGCACAATACTCAACAACACAATAGGCACAGTAACCGGGTTAGCGGCTAAGTATATGATGTCCGGAAGAACGAATTATACAGAAGCCACTATCATTGGGTTTTCAAACAGCAGTGCACCAAAGGTATTATTCGACCTTCTTGACGCCCAGGGCGATAATTCAGGACTGAAACTTGCAAATTACAGTGGATGGAGCTATGCTTTCCAGAACACGACCCTGTATAATTATCAGTATCATTTCAACCAAACTACTCACAGTTATACGTATAACAAAACAGCATATGCAAATGAGACAACGGTCGTTGCAGTAAATGGCAAGTATATGTTGATATTCGAGACATATCAGTCAAATGGTGTCTTCACACAGGGACTCGCAAAACAGCTACTCAGTGACGAATCAGGATTGATCTGAAAATATTTTCCTGTATTCCTCATCCAAAACATTTATTTTTATAATTTCTCTTATTCTTATGTTGTTTGCTGATGCATAATTCAGGAACGGATTGATATCACCAGATATTGTCACCTTCACGCCACTGATGCTTATCATGTTCAATTGTTTCTCGAGCCCATTCATCATTGGAGTATCCTCGATTATTATATTTGTAAGTTGTGTTTCACTGATCTTAACTGTTTTTTGGACTTTTCCATCCTTCAGGAAGATTACAGTGTCACACACTTTCTCCAGGAACGAAACATCATGGGAGGCTATAATAAGCAATTTATTGCCTTCTGCCCTGATGCTGTTAACGCTGCCTGCAATCAGATCCCTCCCAATCAGGTCCACATTGTCTGTTGGTTCATCCAGAAGAATGCATTCCGGATTTCCTGCTATGGCTCCGGCGACACCTGTTCTCTTAAGTTCGCCTGTTGAAAATGTTCCCATCATGGAATCCATCTTTCCCCTCATGTTTACCATGTCCATTATCTCATCAATCCCGAAATCATCCTTTATCTTCATTCCAGTCCGCATTTCCCAGGTGTATCTCACAAATTCTGCCGGGGTTGAGTAGGGGTAAAATGATGGGTTCTCGATCAGGCTTCCTGTTATTTTCGCAATTTCATTGTGTTCCTGCCTTATTTCATGTCCATTCATCCTGATTGATCCTTCATAATTGTTAAGTATCCCGCATATGGCTTTCAGTAATGTAGATTTTCCAGATCCATTTGGCCCCAGGATTCCATAGGTATAGGGCGACCTGAAATGTA
>JAKAAI010000089.1 GCA_021797055.1 Thermoplasmata archaeon
GCATCTTCCAGGAACTTGATCGAAGCTTTGTGATCTCCTTTAAAGAATTCAATAGCCCCCTTAATTCTTGAGATCTTTCCTATACTGCTTGAAACCTGATTGGAAAGCTGTGTTTTTTCCAAAATCTCAAGGGTATCAAGCGCCTCGTCGACTTTACCTTCCTGCAGAAACGTCTCAGCGAGAAATATTTCTGCATCGGATAAATTCATCTTGCCGGTGTTGATTAAATCTACTTTCGTTAGTATTTCAGCAAGCTTTCCAACATTCTTCCTCTTTTTCTGTTCCTCAATTATTACAGGAGCGCTTCCCTTGTTTGTCTCGTATCTCGGAATGCCGCCCTTCTCAACTCTGACCGAGGCGATTCCAAGAAATCTCAGTGATTCCAGTAACATGAACATGGCATCAGGTTTTATCGTCTCCGTAAGATCAGGGCTAGCCCTGACCTGATCCTCAAAGATCTCGCGAAGAGATTCAAGGACTTGATCTGATGCCTTGTAGTCCATACCGGAGAGCCAATTGCTCTCTTTATAAAGATTTTGTCACTAATTAAAATGTTACTGAATGTGATAGTTTCGCTTGCTGTTCGTCAATTTATTTGTGCCTTGCTTTCGGAAATGTTGACAATGACAAACCTTGGAATGCTAAATGTTATCAGGATTGATATTATGGAAGAAGCCCACACTGTTTCCCAGAGGTATTCAAATCCAAGCGAGTATAAAAGTGTTAAAGGCAACGAAACCAGTGCAGCAGCAACACCTACTATCTGTCGCTGTACTCCTCCGAAGATTCCTCGGTTCTCCCTGCCTATCACTGTTACCTCGTACGACATTGCCCCAGTTATTGTTATTATACCCGGACTGGAAAATAATGCTGCTCCTAGAAACAGGTACTCGTTCTTCAATAAAATTGCCAATAGAATTAAACCATAAGTGACAACATCCAGCAACATAGTAAGCGTGATAAAACGCCTGCCAAGGTTGCTCTTGCTGTCTATGAATCTCTCGCTGAATCTTCCCAGAATAGATGCTATAACATATGTGAGGAGAAGAATCCCAAACGTATATTCGATAGGAATTCCCAAAATCAACCCGGATGGCACATAAAAGAGGCTGAAGCCAATTACTCCAACAGTCATCATTGCTTTGGAGCTTATTAGTGGAAACACGAATTTACGCCGCTCATTCAGGCTTCTCAACCCTTCAAAAAAACCTGGCTTCCTAACCTGGGCAGCAGCGCTTTTCATGGCCTCCTTTTCTCTTGAATAAAGAACGAAAAATGCAAGGAAAGACATAAACATCAATAAGAGGCCGCTTCCCAGAAATACGTAAGAAATATCATAAGAAAGTGCACCCATAATCAGGACCAGGTATGATATCGAGCTTCCGATGGTTTCTCCGGTTAAAATTCTAGCGTAATTCTTTCCGAGGATATTTGCCGCACTCGCCTTGGCTATAAAAGAGTTAAGTGACGCCCTGAAAAACCCCTCAGATATTATTATGGTTGCAATTAAGACGGGAATTAAAGCAATTGTAAATAAGTTCCTTGACACTTCCAGATAAAGCATGGTCAGGCTTATACCGTAGAGAAAGCTCCCAGTTATCATCAAGGTAAAAGAATGTCCTTTATCAATGGCTCTTCCCTGAAATATGGAAATACCAATCAGCAGTGCCTGGCCAACTGTCAGGCCAATTCCTGCAAGATACACTGGTAAGTTTGCTCCTTCGAGATAGATTATAATTGCAAATGAAAAAACAGTCATAGAAAGTGAGAAGATTGAGTTCAATGCTGAAAGATTTGAGACAAATGGATTGATCTTTTTGACTCCTTCCATCACTTCAGCCACTATTCATTAATAGTGATATATATAAAACTCTTTCACCCTTTTTCGGACGTGATCGTCAAATACTGCCATTGCTGATCATCTCTATGAAGCGCAGGATATTATTTCTTTCATAACCGATAGTGGATGGTTCACCGTGACCCGGGTAAATTATCGTATCTGGCGGGAGCTTAAGATACCAGTTGAGACTTTTGAGCATATCAGTTGGATTCCCGCCAAGATCCATGCGTCCTATGTTGTTTTTGAAAAGGCAGTCCCCAGTGAACACTGATGAACCTGCAATTATAGAGATGCTCCCGGGTGTGTGCCCCGGTGTGTTCTTTACGTGTATTTCAGCCCTTCCAACGAGAATCGTCCTGTCCGTATCTATAAGAAATCCAGGTTTTGGTGGCTTGCCTACTAGACCTAACTGCTTACCGAGGTTCCATGTTTCGTGCATAACCTTAAGGTCCTTGCGGTGCATTCCAAATGACGTGCGAAGCTCGGAAGCAACTAGATCTGCAACAAGGACATGATCGAAGTGCCCATGTGTCGCCAAAACACCCACCGGGATGCCGGGCATAGTTTCAACGATCTCCATGATCGCATCAAAATCTCCTCCAGCGTCTATGATTAGATACTCGCCACCTGAAGAGATGAAATAGCAGTTAGTCTGCAAGCCTCCTACAACAAGGTGCTTCATTGAAAGTGAGCTGCCTACCATTTCATCATATCAGTGTAAGCTGTAATAAAAAGTTGACATTGCCAGATTGAACTGAGCCAGAATTCAGATCCCGTCAGGAGTAAAATTATAACCAGAAACAATCACTGCCGTGATTCCGCAATTATGTTACACACAGGAAAGCGCACTGAATTGAGTGCAGGTGCCGGGATTTGAACCCAGGTCGAAAGCTTGGAAGGCTTCCGTGCTAGACCAGTCTACACTACACCTGCTGTTTGCCCTCAATCATGAACATGTTAATATTTCTTGTTCGAGAATTTCCTCAGGCACTAAGAATCTGTACTTGTATCGAACTGAGGTATGATGTACCATGAACAGTTACATCGACATTGAAGACGTAGAGAGAAGGAACGACAGATTGATTGAAATAAGCATAATTATTAAAGTAGTTAATAGCAACAGGGGACGCAGAAGAACCACCGCTTGACACCGTGATTGTCACATTGTTAATTGTTGTAATATATGATATGTATAATCTCATAGACAATACGCCATTCTGCGTTATAGAGTAATGATAGATTCCATTTGACTCAGCTAGAGATGACCACGATGATATTTGGGGATTATAAACCTGAATAGAAGATACTTGCGGTCCACCCACAGAGCTCACAGGCGGATTTAAGGAAACGGTCCAGAATATAATCCATGTAAGGATAAACACCATGACGAGTATGAAAACCTGCGATCCTCTCTGTGGCATCTTGAGATGAAGTGCCTGTACGAGCCTCTTAAATGATATTATAAACAAGAACATCAGCAGAAGACCCACATACCATATTCCTATCAAGAAAAGGTAGCCGGAAAACAGCCCAAGCACTGCTGCAAGTAGAAACATCACTATAGTGGACTTAGCTCTTTCTTTTTCGCTCTGAAGGAAATCCTTCTCTATAAATTCGGGTTCCACGAAGATTTCCTGATCTTTGTCCTTTGCCATCTAACCCGGGTTAATCAGTTGTTAATTAATGAAGTTATTGCGACTGCAGGGTTGCTTGCAAGCACTACTCCAGAAGCCACGAGACCACCAGCAGCACCCAGTTTCAGCGAAGTCAATATGTCGTTATGTGTTTTGATGCCCGCTCCAACTATTAATTTGACTGCATTCTTTTCGCACAAAGCAGAAGCTTTTTCTATTATGTCCGGTTTGGCAGTTGATACCGAAATATTGCCTCCGATCAGTTCCAGCGGCTCGTATGCAACTAAAGGCGCCCCTATTTCGGCAAACCTGGCAACCTCATCAAGATCCTCTGCACATACTATTACATTGAAGTCCATGGCTCTTGCCTTCAAAACAACCTTTTCTATCGTATCGAAATTCAACCTGAATTCTGAATGATTTATCAAGGAACCCTTTATCCCAGAATCAATAAGCATCTCAATAGATATTTTTCCAGTAAATGCCCCGTATCCGATTGGATCTACATGCTGGGCATAGAATGATTTTGCTGGAAACTGGTTAGCGATATGAAGATCATAAGCGCCTACAGCATAGTGAATTTCCCATCCCTTGAAAGCATTCATGTCAGGTAAACCTGCGAAGAATTCGGATGATCTTTTTCCTGTAGCCCTTTCATAATGTTTGGTGTTAATTATCAGAATATTGTTTCGACGTTTGCTTGGGTCCGGATTCACCAGTGTATATTACAGCATGTATTAACAAGTTTTATTATCCATTTCCAATTGTCTGAATAACATGGTAGAGCAACCTTCGGCAGCAGCCAGTATGGAAGAAGTTTGGAAGAAGAGTTATCCCGAAGGGAACCAGAGGAATATAGAAATCCCTGACTCTTCGGTTTATGACCTTTTAGCGGATTCTGCTTCCAAGCATCCTGACTCAACTGCATTAATTTTATTTGGGAAGAAGATAACTTACAGGAAATTGCTTGCAATGGTAGATGCCCTTGCCTTCAACCTCAAAGAGAGGCTTAGATTATTCAAGGATTCTAAAATAGGTCTTATTTTACCAAACTCGCCCCAGTATGTTATTTCATTTTTCGCAATTGCAAAGATAGGTGGAGTAGTAGTCCAGACCAATCCTATATACACAGAGACGGAGATACTCAATGAATACAAGACCACAGAAGCGTCAGCGGTTATAACCCTTGATATGTACTACCCAAAGGTCAAGAATCTCACCAAGGATGGCGTATCAATTATTGTGACAAGCATAAAGGATTTTCTGACTCCACTTGCATCCATGGTCTATTCAAGAAGGACAAAGAATGACCCTAAGCAGGAGAAACCTGTTTTTGAAGATAGGGTCTTCAGATTCAAGGACCTAATTAAAAGCGGCTCAGCACCGGCAGAACGTGTGGAAACAAAATTGGATCCCGTGCTTTTTCAGTTCACAGGCGGCACAACTGGAGTCCCGAAAGCAGCAATGCTCTCACACCGGAACCTCGTCGCAAACGCTACTCAGCTTAAAGCATGGCATTCAAGTTTGAGAGAGCCTGGGAAATTCATGTCAACGCTGCCGTTCTTTCATGTCTACGGCATGATGACATCTTTGATTCTTCCTGTAACTACTGCTTCGACTATGATCCTTGTGCCGGATCCCAGAGATACTGAGACTCTTTTAAAGCTCATCAAGAAATACAAGCCTGACTATCTTCCAGGTGTACCAACACTTTATAAGTCAATAATCAACCATCCAAATTTGAAGAAGTTCGATCTGAAATCGATTAAGGTCTGTGTCTCCGGTGGAGCTGCTCTCCCAGTGGATACGCTTAAGAGGTTTGAAGAGGCTACTGGGGGCCTGTTGATAGAGGGCTATGGTCTCAGTGAGACTTCCCCCGTTATCGCAGCAAACCCTGTTGATCGAAGCAAAAGAAGGGTTGGTTCTGTAGGGCTTCCACTGAGCAACACCGAATTCAAAGTAGTAAACCCTTACAGCCTGCAGGAAGTCCCGGTAGGAGAGGAGGGGGAGATATTTGTGCGCGGCCCACAGGTAATGCTTGGATACTGGAGGAGCGAATCGGAAACAGCCGGAGTCATGGAAGACGGCTGGCTTCGGACAGGTGATATTGGCAGATTCGACAAGGATGGATATCTTTATCTTGTGGACAGGAAGAAAGATATGATCATTTCCAGCGGCTATAACGTCTATCCACGTGAAATAGAGGAAGTGTTCTACAGGCATCCAGATGTGATAGAAGCAGCTGCTATTGGTGTACCCGATGAGAGGAGAGGACAGAGCGTCAAGGTATATGTCGTGAAAAAGGAAGGATCTAGTATCACTGAGCAGGAACTGATGGCATTTGCATCAAAGCAGCTAGCCCCATATAAGAGGCCAAGATCGGTTGAATTCAAGAAAGACCTACCCAGGACACTCGTTGGAAAGGTCCTGAAGCGTGAGTTGCGTACCGACCAGACCAGGAATCCAAGGGTTGGAAGAAGACCATAATTATTTTTATGCCATTATGTCCGATGCTCAGGTTCTATTTATCCTGAGAATAAAAACCCCAAAAACACGAAGTTTTTTGGTAGTTCAATGAAAACTCTTATAATCGTTCCTCGAAGACTATAAGAATGCATCAAACAAAAGTGTAAGAATAATATCTTAATACGCAGAAAGAGGGTAGCGTGGCTTGTACTTACTGGAATACATATTTCTTCTGATCCTGATGCTATTAATGGCAGGAGTTATGTCATTCGTGATACTTTACGCTCGTAAAGCCACGAACATACTGCAACGCCTTTTGACCTATGTTTTCGCATCAATGATGACAGGGATGCTTATAGGTCCGTTGATATATTTCGCTCTTCCCGACAGCATAAGCACAGCAGGTGGGGCTGAGATATCCCTTGTTTCCATGACTGTGCTGGTTATACCCGCACTAATTGTATTCATGAATGATGTTCTTGCACAGCGGGAGGAAAGATCAAGATTTTACATGCAAGCGTATGTTGCATTCTCAGTGATCTTTGATGAAATTCTGATGAGCCTTGTCTTTAACTTGGTAGTTAGTCCCCAAGACTACCTGAATTTGCTTCACTCAAATCTTTTTAGTTTTGTCTGGACTGCGATTGCAAGTTACTGGTTTGTGTTTACAATGGGCCTTGAGATGCTAATTACGATCCTCTTCATGCTCAGTGAATTATCCTCCCATTTGAGAGTAGTGCTGCTGACCCAGGCTTCCTTGATGATAATCATGCCAACAGCCATCATGATCTATGCATGGAAAATAGGCACGATTTATCTTTCTGGGGCACTGATGACGGTCTTTTTCATCTACTTGTTTGAATACCTTTACAGGAAACAGTCGATGAAGGTACATCTCGGCGTATATGTGCTCCTGCTTCTTTTGTCGTATGGTGCCATGATGGCCGGTATCTTTTTCTGGATAGTTATGGGCAATTACACGGTGATTGCGCTTGCCATGGTGGTCAATATGCTTGTTTACCTTTCAGCTGCGCTCAATCGTGGATGGTTATCTAGCGGTAAAAGCCTTTACTGGATTTCAAGCAAGAATTGGTCCTTTCTCTTTCTCCTTCTTGTTTTTGTAGCTGAATTCTTCATGGGCGCGGTTTTCGATGTCATATATTATGGGGCATCTGCATTCATGCAGTCCACGGGCATAATAATGTTTTCAGGTTCATTCATTTCTGATATCGGCATTGCAGTCTTTGACTTTTTTACGTTCTTTGCGCATATTTCTCTGTCTCCATGGTTTCTCATTATGATGGGAGCCGAGATGGGATCGCTTGTAGTCTTTAAGATCCGCTCTACGAGGGAGCTGGAAACAAGGATCAGGCTGGGGCTA
>JAKAAI010000016.1 GCA_021797055.1 Thermoplasmata archaeon
CCCAAAACCTCCATCGTTGTTCCAAGTAATCACCATATGAGGCATTTACTCATCGTATAAATATTATAAGAAAGCTTTAAAATTATATTCTGTAAGTGAATATTTCAAAGTAAGAATTCAGGAGAAATCTTCATCAAAAAAATAGGAATTGGTGAAAAGGAGATTAATTTTGCAGGCCCCGGGGACATGGTTTTTTTTCCCAAAGTTGAAAGAGGCGGGCACAAAGGGCAAAACGGGAATTTGCTCATACTGGCAGGATGGGAATACAGTGGAGCCGGATGCATGTCTGCCAGGGCAGCTGAAAGTTCTCTTTCTGATCTCATAACAATTCTGGTTCCAAGAAGCAAATCAATGATTTTTTCTGTGAAGCTTGAAGACCAGATAGTTGGCACCTACACTTCAGGAAACTTGAAAAAACAGCTGGAAAAATGCACTGCTGTCCTTGCGGGCCCAGGCATGGGCGTATCTGAGGATTCCACAAAGGCAGTAATTTCTCTATGCAAAAGTGGAAAGAAGGCATTATTCGATGCAGATGCAATTCATATAATGGCTGAAAACAGGGAAATGATAAACAAGAACATGCTCTTTACACCACACAGCGGGGAATTTAAAATTCTGGCTGGAACCGAAGCCAACAGGGAAAATGCTGAGAAATTCTGCAGGAAATACGGATGTACAGTACTGCTAAAAGGGCCCACTGATATTATAACAGACGGAAAAAGGACCCTGCTCAGCGAGGGGGGAAGCCCTAGGATGGCAATGGGCGGGACAGGCGATATTCTGGCCGGCTTAAGTGCAGGATTAATGGCAAGGAACATGGATTCATTCAGGGCTGCAGCCCTTGGTTCATTCATAAATAAGAAGAATGGTGAAGAAACAGAAAAGAAATGCTCTTACTGGTTCAATACCTATGATCTTCTGGAAAATATGGGGAAAACATTCCGGAAATACTATGAATTCAGGGAAAGCAGCGATTAGATTTTGTATTTGTATTCCAATAAGCTTTCAGTGACATCCTCCCCTCGCTAACGCAAGGGGCTTCCTGCTTCAGCGACTGGAGTTGCCCTGGCGGGTAGTGCTCCGGTCTCCACAGGCGTATGTTCGGGAGTGCCCCTCCCTACCTTTTCGATTCCGCGATTGCGGATATTGATGGCAGCATTCAGATCATGTTTGATGTTTCCACACCCTGAACATTCCTGCGACGTGTATTCAGGATTGACCAATACAACAACGGCTCCGGCACTTTCAGCCTTGTAGGCCGTTGTATTGTATTGGCGTATTCCATGATGCATCCGCTATGCTCTTCGCCAGGTGGTGGTTCTTAACCATCCCTGCTATGTTCAGATCCTCAAAAACAACGAGATCATGAGTTTTTCCACCAGACTGTTGGATATTTTGTGTGAGAAATCATCCCTCTGCCTCTGTATCTTCCTGTGCACTTTTGCAACTCTCTTCTTTGCCTTCACACTATTCTCCGATCCCTTCATCTTCCGTGAAAGGTCTTTCTGTGCCCTCTTAAGCTTCTTCTCCGATTCCATGAGCAACTTCGGCGGATCGACCTGAACGCCATCACTGGTAGTGATGAGCGCCTTCATACCAGGATCAATGCCGATGGGGCTCGTGAAATCAGGACAGGACTGCCCTATGTTGTCTGCCCGCACATCAGCACTGTAGTCTTTCTGCATGTCGGCGGTGATGGTCATGAACCAGTCACCCACATGATCACGCTTTACGGAAAGGTTTTTCAGGACCACGTCTGCGGGTAGGTGATGGAACTGTGCCTGTCTTTAGATTTGAATCCTGGAAATCCCGCTTTTATGTTTTTTCCGTTCCTTTTTTCACCTGTTCTTCTGTAAAAGTTGTCATATGCTTTATCAACTCTGTGTGCAACATCCTGAAGCACCTGTGAATGGATATCCCTGAATTCGGGAAAGGTCTTCTTCAGTTCCGGTATCTGATCCTGCTGATAGTTGTAATTGATGCGCCTCTCTGTCTTATATGCAAGAATTCTCTGTTCCAGGAATGCGTTGTACAGTTCCCGGCAGAGGTTCAACTGCTTGATTAGCAGTTTCTCCTGCCCAGCAGATGGATACAATCGGAACTTATATGTCCTCATGGCGCTTTGTCTCCTGCGAGTCCACGTATCTCTTCAGAACATCCAACGTGACCTGCCCTGACGTTGCCAGAAAATAGGAGGGGGGCCAGAACTTACCCTTCCAAAGCTCTTTCCTGATATCGGGAAAGTTACGCTGTATCTCCCTTGACGTTATTGTTTTGGTTGTGTTGATGAACTGCGGTATGTTCAGGAGTGGTGTGGATTTGAAAAGCATGTGAAAATGATCCTCATCGCACTCTATCTCCAGAACCACCACGTTGAATGTATCGGCAATTCCCCTGACCTTTGTCCTGAGAAAGTCCACAATTATGTCGCTGGTGAATACTTTCTTTCTATATTTCACGACCCGGATGAAGTGATAATACAGTGAATACACTGAATGCGCACCTTTATCCAGATCGTATGGCATAGGTATAGCAATACGCCATAAACATTTCGCCCGCTTTCATCCCCTTGTCGAGTCAATGAGACTTCTTGCTCGCATAAGTTAAAGTTATTAAATATCAATCATATACAAGTACATTGGACGATATAGATCCTGAAGCAATAAGAACCGTTGATGATATATTAGACTACATAGCCGAACGTTTTGAGAGTAATCCGGCAGCAAATTATGGAAATAATCTGTGGAGTTACAGGCAATTTAAGGAAATGGTAAAATCCCTGGCATCTTCCATGATGGATAATTTCCCGATGAAGAAAGGGCAAAGAGTTCTTGTACTCCTGCCTCCAAGCTACCAACTGCTTCTTTCTTACTTTGCTTTGTGGAGGAATGGGGTGAGTGTTATCCCTCTCGATGTAAATACACCACTGCCACTGATAGATAGAATAGCAACAAGCGGCAAAATATCAGGAATCATCACATATGACTCACTTTTCAGCCATATTAACAGGAACGAAACTTCAAACATATATAATATTCTCACAAGTTCTACTGAATTCCGGGCGGTTTTAGCAAGAAAAAACCCCGATATGAGCAATTACAGAAACAAGGGGACAAGGCAGAGGGCAGTAATGGAGGAAATGTGCTACGAGCAAACAAAAGAAGGGGAACACATTGATATATTTACCGACGTAGGAATCTCAGACATTCAGTGGAAAAAAGACTCATCCTTCGTTTTCTTGAATTACACATTCAGGAAAATAATATCTGCAATAAAATTCAGCCTGGATATCTTTCCATGGAGGAATACTCAGGCCCTGTTAATACAGAAAGAACCAACATCCTGCATGGATGTGATCAACGAGATCATCATTCCCGTGATTAAGGGGCAATGGATTGTTATGGTTGAGGATTTCACGGAAAACCTTGAAAAAACCATCGAAACAAAGGATCCGACTGAAGGAATAATGCTGTGGCTCAACATGAAAGGATTCAACGAATTAAGGAAATTCAGGGAAACCACTCTGGGAAGAATTTCGATTATTCTGACAAATTTTCAATGGAACAAAGAAGAGGTGGTCTTTTTGGGAAAAAAAGAGTCTTCGCTCTTTTCAATTCTTGGGTATGAAGGCATCTCGGTTCCACTAATGACAAAACACTTTATTCAAAATGGAACGGCACAGAGCAGTTTTGGTGATGACAATAAGGAAGATTCTAAAGTTTTCAAGGTTCCAAATGCCTTTGTGTGTGACAAATATGAAGGTGAACTGGATTATTACACAATTGAAAACATTGATAAAACAACTATGAGCTTAAAGGACATGGAAACAGATTCAGTTTATATTCATAGGGGAAAAACTGTACCGGTAAGTGAAATGATGAACTTTATGGAAACAAGGCTTCGAACAAAAAACTGCTCTATTTCACAGGGCAAGGATGACTGGAGGGCACTGGATGCCAAATGCAATAAGAAAATAGGGCTAAAGCAAAATTCGGATAACGAGTTGCCCGATTATATGCTGCCCATAAAATTCAATTAAACGGGAAAGGTTCAATCGGAAAGCAATTTCTTTATCCTTTCTGCAATTTTATCCAATTCCTCTTTGTTTTCCTTGAATTTATTGCTTCCATTGGATTTTATGTCCTCAAGAAAATTCACCAGCCCATTGATTTCATCCACAGCCTCTTCAAAATTTCTTGGTGAATTTGCGGAAAAGGGATTGTGAAAATGCCCCATTCCAAACCAGTTGCCCGATTCCTCGGTCAGGCTGTAGGATCCCGATTCATCTTTCTTTATCAGGTTTTCATCAACCATCTTCTGAAGCATCGGGTAAAGCGATCCGGGCGAGGGCCTCCACATCCCAAAAGTCATCCTGTCCACTGAATCCATAATCTCAGCCCCGTTCTTCGATCCGTTTCTCAAAACCGCGAGAATTGTAAATCTCAGGTCTCTTCTTTTGCCAAACATGTTTCCCATCATAATTATCATATCGGTTATCCGATATCGATATATAAAGTTATACCAAGAGACTTCATATTTTAAATATAGTTAAAAAAATAAATAAGTCGACCTCCAAAACAATACAAAACAAATTGTTTTTTCCGGAAACCTAAAACCATATCTTTCAAAGAAACGTTAATTAGCTATTTTCATATAATAAGGCACGGATGTGGAATTCTTTAAAAGAAAACCATAATTTCCATCAAACTGAGGGTTGAATCTATATGAATGGGGAAGTCGAACCAGAGGAAAAATTGAGAAAAGGTCTCGAAGGGGTCATAGCAGCGGAAACCAAGATTGGATATGCAAATGGATCAGATGGAAAGCTATTTTACAGAGGTTATGAAATTAACAGCCTGGTTGAGCAGAGCAATTACGAAGAGGTTTCATACCTTTTGCTCTACGGGCACCTGCCAAAGCGGAAAGAATATGAAAAATACGTCACCAGGTTGAGGGAACAAATGGTTGTGCCAGATGAAGTCTATTCCTTGATAGAGTCAATAGGCGCAAAAGCCCACCCCATGTCCACACTTAGAACAGCGGTATCATATCTTTCTTGTTTTGACAAAGAGGAATCTGAAGCCACAATTGAAAATCAGGAGAGAATAGGTGTTGGCCTTATTGCAAGGATGCCAGCGATTGTAGGGGCAATCCACAGGATATATTCCGGGAAGCCAATAACCAGCCCAAACCCGGATCTTGGATATGCCGCAAACCTCTTTTACATGTCAACAGGCACTAAGCCAGACCCCGTTGAGTCTAAAATAATGGACACTTCCCTCATATTGCATGCAGATCATGGAATGAATGCTTCAACTTTTTCTGCCCTTGTTACTATATCCACCATGGCAGATATGTACTCAGCAGTTACCTCAGCTGTAGCCACGCTAAAGGGGTCGCTTCACGGAGGAGCAAATGAAAGAGCCCTGAAAATGATACAATCTATAGGCCATCCAGGGAATGCAGAGAAAGAACTTAAGGCAATGACAGAAAGGGGAGACAAAGTTGTAGGATTTGGCCATAGAGTTTACAAGGTCTATGATCCAAGAGCAAAGATCCTGAAAAGGTATGCTGAATATTTTGCAGAGAGCAGAGGGAATGAAACACTCAAAACAGCAGAAAAAATTGAGGAATTAATGATCAATAAATACGGGGAAAGAGGAATATTTCCCAATGTAGACTTCTATTCAGGAATGATATATGACAGCATGGGATTCAAGGCAGAAATTTTCACGCCCTTGTTTGTGGCAGGAAGAATCTCAGGTTGGGTTGCCAGGGCTTTGGAATACTCAAGGGACAATAGAATTTTCTGGCCAAACGCCCTTTACACAGGAGAAAAGGGGCCAAGAAAATACATCCCCATTCAGGATAGAGACTGAAATGGCGAAAAAATCGTTCATGCCGGACCTGGAGGAAAAGATCATCATCCCCGATACTTCTGCCATATTGACTGGCAGAATTGAAATTCTTTCGACGAACTGCATCGTACCCCTGGGTGTTATAGGTGAGATAAAACATGGCAGGATGAATAGGGTGATGAGCCATAATTTAAACGTAATAAAAACGGCATCCCCAAAGGAAGAATATATGTCCCTTGTCAGGGAAGCATCAAGGAAAACGGGCGATCTGCCATACCTGAGCCAGACAGATATGGAAATAATAGCAGTGGCAAAGGAATATTTGGGCGTCGTAATTTCAGATGATTATTCATTGCAGAATGTGTGTTCCGAAATGGGCATAGAGTACCACGGTTGTGGCATAGAAGCAATTAAGGAAAGCATAAAGTGGGGATATATGTGCAGAGGGTGCGGTGCAAAATATGAATCAAGAATGGAGAACTGCACCATATGCGGGCACAGGATAACACGGTACCCATTGAGGGAAAACGAATCTAGGAAAAGTTAGAGCAATGGATATTCCGAGGTTATTTTATCTACTATTTCTGAAGGGGCAGGCCCTATTCCAATGCAGGTTGTGCTCCCAGGATCCACCTGCGTGTATCCAGCATCAGAGATCACAGATGTGTTGAGCCCCAGGCTCTCACATTCTGTTTTCAATCTGTAAAGTTCTTCAACGTTCCGAAGCCTGATCACGATTTTTTTCTGCCCCTGTGACTCCCATTCCCTGAAAATCTTTTTGTTATGCTTCTGGGACCACAGGGCACAATTTACCGCCGCATGTGAAGCCTGGGCTGCTATCTTCCCCTTTCCCATGTCCAGATCCTTCCTGACTCCTATTATCATCTTCATCTCTTCTACCATGGAACATCTTTCCTGTGCATTTTATATGCCAATATATTTACACCCCTGTGCAGGAGTGGAGTAATTACCAGTATTATCACAATGTCTATAAAATTTCCATAAAGTGAGGCAAAAAACGATCTGGATATGAGGAATAGAAAGAGAAAGGCAAAAATTACAAAGGGCCACATATCAAGCAGGTCGCCTTTTTCACCACTTTTTATATTCCTCCTTCTCTTTATAAATGAACCTACAAGGTCACCTGTAAGGGAACCCCACGCAAGGGCAAAGGAAACAATCAGGATTGTTGCAAATGAAACTGTAAACTGGAAAAGCCCAAGCAGTGAAATGGCCGGCAAGACAATTATGCCTGAAACGAAACCTATCAAAATGCCACCAAAATATCCACTTATGCTTTTTCCGTCACCCAGTATTCTTCTGCCGTCTATGAAACTCTTTCCAAGATCCATCCTGCCCTTCCCTCCTGTTATAACTGCCCCTGGGTTGGCAACAAGGGCTGGAATAAAGGCAAAAAGCCCAGCCAAGATATTAAATGCCAGATTCTGCATATGTTTCTACTGCTTTCAGTATATCTGCCTTAGTTATTATTCCTTTCAGTTCCAGTTTATCCACAATAAGAACAGCATTTGAAAATCTCAGAATCGGATAAATTGCAGATATGGGTGTGTTTGGCGGAAGTTGAGGCAAAGCAGCACCCATAATCTTTGAAACAGTCATTTTCTTTAGATTATCAGGGGATATTCCCCTCATGAGAAACTCATTGACTTCTGCTTCTCCAACAGTTCCAACCACGCTTCTCTCTGAGTTTAGGACAGGCATCTGGGAAATTCCATATTTCTTGAGAATTTCAAGTGTTATTAATACAGAATCTGTAGCATGGCATACAACAACATTTGTAGTCATAATTTTAGAGGCTTCGATATCCATCTGATCTGCCTTCTTCGAATGGCTTTGCAAATAATTGTAGATCTTTCTAATATTTTCATAAGTGGGGTTAATGTCTCCCTTTTCAAGCCTTGCAATATATGACTGGCTAACTCCACACACAGAGGCCAGTTCCCTCTGCCTGATTCCTAAGGACTTTCTCATCTTGGATATTTCTTTAACTGTAGGAAGCACTAACTGTAATTCATATTTGGGTAATATCATTATTGTTAAATATTTTAGAATATATTACCTCAAGTAATAGGAAATCTATATATTCAGAAAATCTGGAAGCCAAATTGAAAAAATATAGGAAAATAGTTTAATTCATCGGATTTAAACACTTCATGCTTAACAGATTATCAGTAAAAATGAGGTATTGGCTCCTTTCAACCTTGAGATGAGAAATGAGTTTGAATATTAGAATTACCCATTAGGATACTGAAAAAATAGACTTAATAATATAAAGAAGTAATTTTAGGAGAAACCGATCAAACAAATCCATGTCTGAAAAACTTTAAGCAAAGAAATGAATATTTGACTTATGAATCCTTTCTACTCACATATGCTTATAGGAAACTGAGTTGCATTAAGAACGTAATTTCCATCAGGATAGTAAAAGGGACCAAATTCCTTGTACAATTCCAAATTAATCTGTATAATATAGTTGAAATTTGGATTGACCTCATATTTATTCCGGAATCCCCAAACAATGGTAAAATCATGTGAACTTGTAGTGCCAGAAGCTAAACAGGGTGGTTCATAAGAAATGGTTTTGTTAAACAAAACCAAGGATGTGAGTTTTATTCCCATGGAATTACTGTTGTTACCAATCATTACAAGTTGGAAATGGGAGCCAAGCACAAGGTTACAAGGTTGCTTTGTGAAGTTGAATTTTATTGGAATTGGCATTGTATGGGAATGATTAAATCCTGCATAAGAAAAAAAACCTAATGCAAGCGTAGTTGTAACACCACCAACCTTCAGATGAAAAGATTGATAGTCATATGGCCCATATCCTTGAATTTTCGCATAAGTGTCGCTTTCTTTGAGGAAGTTATGATCTGTACTGATTTCACCAGGTTTCGTTAGGTAGGAAACACTAACTACCATAGAAAGCACAACCAGAATGATTATTGTAATTTTTAGGGATTTTGATATTTTCTTAACCATATTTTTCACCTTAATCCGGATTACAAACATTGAATTCGGTTCCCAAAACAGCTGATCCTCCGTAGAAAGCGGGATTAGTCCCTGATCCTCCTAAGAAAGTCACATTCACAGAATAGCAAACAATAAACTGTGCAGTTTCCCCATTATTCAAGGTTCCAGAATCAAAATAACCACCGTCTGTTTGAATTCCAAACATGTAAGATGTCTTTCCAAAGCTTGAGCTTAATGGGTTACAACTCTGCCAGATTGGGTTGTAACATCTCGTAACACCACACGAATATGAAGTTAAGGCACCTCTGGATGTTGTTTCGAATGGTGAAGTGGAGTAGTGCTGATTTGAACATGTTGAAATAAATGATAAGGGATCAGGTATTGGAAACCCGATAGCCGCACTGACGATTTGAAATAGATATTGTACGATTCCATCAGTGAGAGTATTTGCCTTAGGATTTTGACGGGCAGCCTGTGCTGTCTCAATAAAGAGGCTACCACCGTAATTACCAATTGAATAACCGTACGATAATTCTTGCTTAATGCACCAAGTACCGTCAGAGTGTTGGTAAGTCATTCCAGTTGCCAGGTCTAAATGTAAATTGGAATTGTCACTATATACATCGAAATTTGGACATGATGACCCAGTGTAAGATGATAGGGTGTATGTTCCAGCCACCTCTCCATTTGAATTGTAAACAGTGAATGTTGCACTGTTGGGAGCATATGCGGCTCCACTCCCACCACTGGGAAGTCTGTCCGGTGTGATCACTGGATCTATCGTATATGTCTCGTTTGGCACTAATGTCACAGTCCCAAATGGAATTTCCAGAATATTATAGTTTCTATGTTGAACTATAAAACCTCCGTGGTACAGGGATCTGTCACCCTGCCAGCTTACTCCTAAATCTCCCGTGCTTATTCTGTCGCAATACGGGGCTATTATTCCAGATCCATTGTTCATTTTTATGTTTTTAGATCCAATACCCCGTTCAGTGAAATTCCCTGATTCTGGCGATATCATTGTGAAATCCACCATGAGTGTTCTGTTTGTGTGCAACCTGTTTGTGAGTGCAATAGATGACGACACTGAACCATTATGGAAGGAGAACACGCTCGTTGCCTGTATACCTTTTCCATATTGTATCAGATTTGCTGAGTTCTGTGCACTGCTATTTATTCTTGACGTGGTGTATGAGTTAAACTGCGCTACTGATAAGTATGATGATGAATTGCTGTTATTGTTATTAGCATGCAGTGGATCTGCACTGAGATGGGATGGTTGCTCAATGTTCAGTATATTCCATGATGTTGGATATTCTGTTGAACCGAATGATATGGCTGGCTGTGAACCTATGAATGAGACTGTTTCACCAAACTGTGAATAGGATACAACGGGTAAAGGGTGGTTGTTGATTGCTTGTCTGGATTTTTCTGCGGTTGTTGTGAAATTTAATATGGCAAATGCTGAAAATATCATGATGATCGAAAAGGAAAATGCAATAATGATCTTTTTGCTGTCTCTCTCTCTTTGGTTAAAAATATTATTTTCCATCATTATTAATAATCATGAGGTGATATTATAAAAATTTATTGCATTAAATATTTGAACTACTGCTCTTTAGGTATATATAGTCTCATTATGAATTATTTGATATAATAAACTTTATATTTAATTATTCGATGCAGTATTGATGGCTGTTGAACGGGATTCCGGAACATTGACTGAAACTGAATGGAAACGCAAAGAGGGCATGGAACTGCTAAGGTCAGGCATGAAGCAGACTGCCGTGGCCAAGAAAGTTGGCGTAAACCGGAGGACTGTATATGAATGGAAGAAACGCATCGAGAATGACCATGATTACAGGAGCAGGAAGAAGGCGGGCAGAAAATCCCGTCTGTCAGTGGAGCAGAAGGAGACACTCAAGAAAATCATTGACTCCGGTGCCCTGGCCTACGGATACTCCACGGATCTGTGGACACTCAAGAGGATCGCCGACGTGATTGAGAAGGAGTTCAGCGTGCATTACAACACCACGTATATATGGCAGCTGCTCGATGTGTTGGGATACAGTGCACAGATGCCTCTCCTCAGTGCAGTGGAAAAGAATCACGAGTATGTAAAAGAATGGCTTGAGAATGAATATCCTGAGTACGTGAAGGAGGCCCGCGAGAAGAATGCAACAATCCTCTTTCAGGACGAATCCGGGATGCAGAGCAGGCCCAACGTGAGAAAGACATGGTCACAGAGGGGAAAACGACCGGTCATGAAGGTCAGGGAAAGGAGGGATAAGATATCCATATCCTCTGCAGTCACTGAGGATGGCAATCTCTATTTCATGATCGTGAAGGAGAGCATGAACGAGGATCACATCATAACGTTCCTGGATCAACTTCTTTCAGAGATTGGGGGGTTTCTGTACCTGTTCTGGGATAACATCATGATCCACAGGAGCAACAAGGTGAAGGAATACCTCGGCATTCACAACGACAGACTAATAACAAGACGCATACCTGCATATTCTCCAGAGTTGAATCCTGACGAACTTGTGTGGAATGACCTGAAGTACCAAGAACTCCCGAATTTCTGCCCCAAGAACTATGACGAACTATACAGCAAGGCAGAGACGACGCTGGTGAAGTTGAAGGCAGATCCAGCGAAGATGAAACAAATCATAAAGGGGACGAAACTTCCTCTACCATCAACACTGGGAAAATAATAATGTAAAGAAGAATAACGTATTCATTTCATCTACATTCATATTCTTAGGCTATGAACATTTTTCAGAAAAAGAGTCCCATCAGAATTTTGAAATTGCAATAAACTTAGTATTATTTGGTTTCACTGGCATAGATTCAAATCACAGTGCCTGAAGTAAATTGGAGCGTTCCTGTAGTTCTTATGCTTTATCTGTGGGGGCATACTCTCTACCATTGCAAACTCTTGCTAAATTCCTTTTCCAGTTGCGTCCGTTACCAATCTTTGTCTGGGAAATAAAGCATCAGGAGGTGATTTTTGATCTACTGTGACGGATGGGGTATTCTCTCTCACTACAGATGAATCTCTATTCTTGCAAATGAGGCATGAGATTAATCAAAAACACACCTTTTACTGCATTACAAAGAAAATTTAAAAGAGAGAGAAGTTGAAAAAGGATAGAACGCGGGAATAATATAAGAACATTGAGATACATACCGAATTCATAGTGCACCAAAAAATTAAACCAATTCATATTGGATATCAGATTTGGAAAATTTCAAAAATAAGGAGAAACTATAAAATGATACTTTTGCATCCTCTGTTGAAACCAAATTGAGTATCAAAAAACGTGAAACACCACTTTCAACTTTCCTGAAGAAAAACAGAATCTTTACCTTTCCGCTTCTGTCTATTGCCCCATCTATACTAATCATCATTGCTTTTATTTTCGTCACAGCGCTTCTTTACATAGTGTTTCTCATACCGGTTGCAATATTCATTGCGGCCCACTATACAGATACGTGGGGAATGAAAAAACGACTGAAGTATGCACTTCCTATTTTTGTACTGCTATTGTTGGTACAAACTGTCATCTTAACCCCAGTTTCGTATGAGAACCCTGGCATATTGCAAGGCAAAACGCCTAATGACTCAAGGTTTTCCGTGTATATTTCACCATATTCCGGCATCCATCCAAATTACAGTGTGAATGCCACATTTTATGGAGTAAGCACAAACCATACATATAAGCCATATTTTCTCCTTTATTCATCCGGTGAATTTCTAAACCTTACCTGCAAAGTATCCCTGAAAAATGTTTCAGCCGGAAACGGGACGGTAGCAGTCAATTACACTTTCAACCACCTGCATTATGGAGACTATTATGTAGAAGTTATACTGAATTTCACTTCACCGCAGGGCGGGGGCAATGTTACCACTGGATTCGTAAGAGGCCCAATTGTTTATTCTGAAAACGACTTTGCTCTATCCCTTCTGTTGAATTACACCCCTCTATATGTTCTGCTGATTGTGGTATTCATTGTATTCCTTATTTTTAGCCGATCGATAAGCAATTCAAGAAGAAAACTGGCTCAGAAAATGTAAAAAAAATACTTATGAAAGTTGAATTCGTAAATCTCATTTTTTTTAAAACGAAAGCATCGCACAAATTCTGAGAGCGATTTCTAATAGACTTGATGAGGGAGGTAAATGGAGACTTTCAAACGGCTAAGAAGTTAAGGAGTGTTCTCAGGAATACTAAAACCTTAACCATTAAAACAAAGGATTATGGCCACACTCTAAAATTACCTGTTGATTCTGTATCCAGGTTACCACTTGCAGAAATCAAGAGTTATGATAAAGGATCAGTATTTCTTTAGCTTGGAGAAGATTCAATGTCAAGCATTAGAGAATTCATATATATAATCAATCACACTGATCTGTTTCTGGGGAAGGGAATAAAGAGCAATCGAAGCATGCTGCTTTTTGGAAAACCTGGAACTGGAAAAACACAGGTCGCAAGATACATTTCTTCAGGAACTGGCTTGCTCTTGGTAACTGTAAGATTGGACTGCGTTATTTCTTCATATTCAGGTAGTACTCCTAAGAATATTGGAGTGCTATTCGATTTTGTGCAAAGAACACCCTGCATTCTTTTCTTAGATGAATTCGATGCTATTGCCAAAGTGCGAGATGACTCTAATGAGTTGGGGGACCTCAAGAGAGTGGTAAACACTCTATTGCAAAACATCGATTCAATTGAATCCGGTATTCCGATAATTGCTGCTACTAATCACGAGCATTTGCTTGATCCTGCTGTATGGAGGAGATTTGATTATAAAATTAGGATGAAATTGCCTGATGCTGCAACCAGAGGGATGATGTTCGCGGAGTTTCTTAAGGATGTCCCAATAGAGAAGGGAGTTCCAGATTACAACCACCTGAGCAGAAATCCCCATGCCTTCGTGCAGGGGATGAATGCGAAACTATTATGGGCAACAATTCCATATAAATGCAGGCATGAAACTGCTCTCAGAGGAAGTCGTTCTTGAAAATCCCAATGAAACGACTGTTCCGAAAGGACTTCGCCATGAGGTTGGGAATGCTTCCATACCGCAGTCTGTGCAGAGGAATGGAATAATGGCATATCCCGATTGCATGCAGACAGGGATGCATGCAAAGGGAACAATGATATCCCTAAAGAGGAAACTTCATGGACGATGGAGAGTGTGTCAGTGCTCTCTATTTCCAAATCGATTTTTCGCCGAGCTCAATTTCAGTTCTTCTCATTGTCAAAAATAATGAGAAACTTGTGGATAAATATGCATATTTAACGCATTGCCTTGATACTATTATTAGCCCAAAGATTTAATATTGAAAACATCTATGGTTGATTATGAAATTTAAAAATAAAAGAAAAAGTGTCAGGATGGTGTTATCTGTCATAATAGCAGTTGTTTTTGTGATGCTGTCTTTATCTTCTATTACAAATGTTTCAAACAGTACACAAGCTGAAAAATATACCTCATATGTTTCAGTAGCCTCTCAATACAAATTCACCCAAATGAATTTTCATGTTAGTAACCTATCGTTAGCCCAACACATACTCAAATTCGAGTTTTATTCGTGGTATTCTAATCGCGGATTTGTTTATGGTCCAATAAATAATATGACCGGGTCCTCCATTTTTGCAATGTTTTTAAAATCTAATCTATTGTATCAAAAGCAATTAGATAATATAGCAAACCTGGAAACTCAAAATGCACTTTTAACTGACCACAGCAGTATTGCAACTTTCCAAATACCATTGGGGAATTCTAATCTTAATAGATCGGCAGATCCATACATTTCGTTCAATATAATCCCAATTACCCTCCCCTGGTATTTGGGTGGGCTCACCGTCGGGTACAATTATTACTACTATGTTGTATACACTGGATCAAATGCCTTATATTATTATCAAGATGTAAGTTCTGAATTGAGCCAGGCCAACCTCGGAGTATCACTCAGTTTTGGTTTTGGGGCAGGTATGGGAGCCGCAGTTATAGCGGGAATTATTACTGCGGCCGCCGCGGCCTCTGTAATTGGACTTGTTCTAGGCGCTGTAGCTGCAATTGCTTCGTATGCTATTCTTTCTTCAGAAATTGCAACACTGAATAGTGCTTTTGATTCTACCTACCAAACTCACAATTACTTCGAGACATTAACTCAACAAACTGTTTTTTTGGATGGAGTCTCTAATGCAATTCAAGTGTATGCATGGAACGCAAACACTGAATCATTCCACACTATATTCGGACCATTTCCAGAACTTCCCGGGGCTAATTATCTTAACAGCTTCGATTCCATGGTTCAAAATGGTGTAAATGATTATGGCAGCATGAATTGGCACTATGTGAGCCAAACATTGAGCCCATCTTAGAGGAATAAATATGTCTTACACTAAAGAAATGAATAAATATATCGACTCGCACCCCTATTTTTTTTACGGTATGGTAGCAACGATTCTTCTCATTATTGAATCCGGATTTGAAATAGGGATTTACTTCAATCCAGTACTGAACAGTTCAAAGCTCTTGCAGATTGGAACGGGAGGCAACCTCCCCAGTTACTTTCCCATTGTTGCTGCAGTTTACGATTTTGTTATAATCATCTTGCCTATCAGAATGTTTCAAGATGTCAATAATTCTGTAAGGTGGGGGTATTTAACGATTATTTTCGGTGCGGGTGGGCAATACCTAAATTTCAATCTAACTAGTTTCGCGGCCATTTCCTTCTTAGTATTGCTGTTGGCAGGAATAGCTCCCGCCCTGCAAAAAAAATCTAAATTCAGAAACACCTCTAAAAAAATAAGTAAGCAAAAAGACTGACATAAACTGAGTTTATTTTCAGCAATTAACTTTGATTAAGAAAAATGATGACGATAGTGGACAGTGTACTAATATCATAACTCATTAATCACCTATCTTTTTAGAAATTTCTGGAGAGATGAGAAAGTATCTTGAGATTGTTAGCTCCATGAATCCATGCTTGTTCATGAAATGTTTATCTCATCTCTGGACAAATTGTGAAATTAAAAGTGAGAATTTATGTTCTAAACCGAATATATGTCAGAGAAGAAAGTGTATAAAGCTGAGGAGAAATTGAAAATAGTCATGGAAGGAATGAGCGGGACAATATAGTGGCAGATCTCTGCAGGAAATATAATATCGGAACTGCAAGATTCCACTACTGGAAAGATCAACTTACAAACAGTGCACATGAGATATTTGAGAGCAGGGGGAAAAAGAGAGATCAGAATCAGATAACGGCAGAAAAGGATCTGGAGATATCAAGACTCAAGGACGTGGTCGCAGAGATCACGTTTGAGAATCCTGAGATCAAAAAAAAAGATTGGAGAACGCTTGCAGAGGAGGGAAAAGACACCTATATTAGATTAACGAGGGAATCCAAGGGGGGTCACATTGCCGATAGTCGTTCAAGGGCGTTCGCATCAGCTTGCAGCGGAACTTGACCCCTCTCCCTCTTTTCCAGTTTCAGGTAGCCTCTGCCTGTATGGTTTCCTGTTCTTCAGTATGGTGTATATGTGAAAGAGGAGTCTCCTGCCGACGACGGTGTATGCCTGGGTCGGTTTTTTTCCCTTCCCGATCTCCCGGTTGAATATGGCAAGGAACTCCTCGTTCTTGTGGTTCACCATGGAAACTGCACATTCATGTATTGCATTGGAGAGATATGGGTTCCTCACCCTGGATAATCCAGTTGCATGATTCTTGCCTCCACTTCCCGTCATGTTCGGAGCTTTGCCTCCATATGACTGCAGCTTGAGAGCAGAATCAAACTGGCCTATGCTACCAATCTCGGAGACGATTGAGGCGGCGTTCACCGGTCCGATACCCTTCATGTCATCGATCCTCTTCACGTCCTCGTTGTCCCCTGTATCCCTGAGAATCCTGGCCTCTATCTCCATTACTGTCCTGAGCTCTGCGGTGAGTCTTGCCACATTCTCCCTGATCCTGAACGCGTAAACACCGGACGCATCGGGAATGCCGATGGAGTTCCCTGCCAGGTCTATTAGTTTTTCCGCATCGACCCTCCCGTAATGGTTTCTGCTGGATTTCTGCATTGTTTTCAGGGTTGCATCCACGCCTGCCTTCACGATCCTTTCAGGCGTTGTGTATTTCTCCAGTATTGCTATGGACGTCCTTGACGGGATGTCAGGAAAGATGTCCGTGAACTCCGGGAAAATACAGGCAAGGTCCGATGATATTATGTTCACTATCCTTGTCACGTTCCTCCTGACGCTGTCAAGGAGCCTTGTCAGTCCGGATTCATCTCCCCTTATGTGCGGTCTCTTTTCCGATGCGTTTCCCGGTAACCATGGAGTGGATGCGAGCATGTGTGCATCCGCCCTGTCGGATTTCTCCTTTCCAAGGTTTGACATCGTTCTGGCCATATCCGTGATCCTTGCATCCACACATATGACGGTATAACCGGACGATTCAAGGAAGTGCTGTATGGGAACATGATAGTTCCCTGTGGGGTTGATGAATATTCCCTTTACTGTATCGCTGTTGCTCCTCTCTACCGTCTGCAGCTTCAAAAGAAGATCGTCAAAGCCCTTCCTGTCGTTGCCTATCTGGCCTCTCCACATTACCTTTCCGTCTTTATTCTGCACCTCCACCTGATGCACCTTCTGGTGCGTATCTATTCCTACTGAAAGCATTTTTATCCCTTTCCTGCCTGCATCCATGCGGGGAGAAACGATCACGCCACAGG
The DNA here is from genome assembly GCA_021797055.1 of Thermoplasmata archaeon. The sequence continues at coordinate 17,605 of JAKAAI010000016.1, forward strand.
CACCTATTAGCTTCCCCGTTGGGAAGAGATTGCCGATCGGTGATTGTGATCAGGGTAGAATCATGAGTAAGTGGATCCAAATCCACAGCCTCTTCCTTCTACCCCTCCCTGCTTGAATTCCGGCTACCCGTAATTCATTTCATGCAGGTTAATTCTCCTATAGCAATCATGAGATCACTCTTTTATGACATCCACAGGACAGTCATGAAAGCAGTTGAAATGGCAGGATATTCCATTGGAACTGCACTCAAAACAGTGGGAATATCAAGATCATGGTACTACTCACAGATGGATTTCTCACCACTCATGGATAAAAGGTTCAACCCGTTTGTTGTCAGGGATGAAGAGGAGTGGATGGTTGTGAGTTTCAGGCAAAGAAGTCCAATGAAATCCTTCAGGGAGATCGCCTATACCCTGATACATGAGAATCTTGCATATTTCTCTCCGTCCACTGTTTACAGAATACTGAAAAAACATGATCTCATAATACCATGGAACAAGAAGACATGGGCATCAACACGACCGGAACATGCAAAATCGCCAGATGAACGCTGGCAGACAGATATTATATATATCAAAATAGCAGGGAGGTTCTTCCATCTCATAATATTCATAGACGAATATTCCAGGTACATTGTGCACCATTCACTGTTGATATCAATGGATGCAGGTTCTGTATCCATGGAAGCGCTGTCTGCAATAGAGAATCTGAGGAAGGATTCCATTGCAGAACCAATAATACAGTCTGATAACGGTTCATCATTCATTGCAATGGAATTCAAGACAGTGCTGAAACAGAATAACCTCACACAGAAACTCATACATCCACACACACCGGAACAGAATGGGATAGTTGAAAGGGCCAACAGGACAATGAGGGAATCTCTAGCAACTGTGACACTTACAGATTATGAGCAGGCCAAACAGGAGATATCCAAAATCATCGATTACCACAACAACAAGAGAAGGCATTCATCACTCAACTATCTCACACCAGTACAGTATTACAGGGGAGAACCAGACATTCTGCTTGCAGTGAGGGAGGCAAAGATCGAGAAGGCAAGAATATTAAGGAAGGAGAGAAATATGGAAATGAAGAAAGGAGGTGTAACGGCAGGAACCGTATCTTAATTCTTTTCTTGATTTGTCCAGAAGTGAGAGAAACACTACAGACTCCGTGGAGAAGATGTTCTTGGAGTTGCATAAACTAAGGAAGGTGATACTGCACGATGGTAAGGAGATCACCACAGAAATAACCAGAAAACAGAAGGAAATCCTGGGGACATTCGGCATCATGCCGGAACATGTGCCTACATTTCTGAAGAGTTAAGGATCAAATCTATCAATTTCATAGATATTATATACTCAGAGAAAAAAATGGTTAATTTTACACTTTCTTATCTATGCCAGCAACTCTCTATCTATCTGGGATATGTTATCTAGTTCTGTCTGCTTGACGTGCCTTTCTGAGCCAGAAATCTGGAAAAATGCATTCAGAAACCTCATTATTTCAGTTCCGCTTACGATTCCAAGATTCCCGACCCTTACGATCTCATTTGAAAGTTCTCCCATCCCCTTGGAAATGATTATGTTCCTTTCTTCCAGGGATTTTATAACCTTCACAGGTTCCATTTTGGGGTAGAATGCAATCACTGTGTCAGAATAGTTTCCACTATTTCCATAAATCTCAAATCCCTGCTCCTTCAAGTTCTCTCTCAGGAAATTAGCATTCCATGAATGCCTCCTCCATCTTGTTTCCAGGCCTTCCCGATCCAGTATTTGCAATGCTTCCCTTAAAGCCCTGAAAGCACCCGTCGCTGGTGTGTAGGGGGTTTCATTTTTTTTCATGAAGTTCATGGAAATGCCAATGTCAAGGTATTTTGGAATATCAGGATCAACACTCAGATTTTCAGACTGCTCCTTTCCCAGGCATACTATACCAAGCCCCGGAACAGACGCAATCCCCTTCTGGCTGCATGTTGCCATTGCATCAATTCCCCATTTATTGACGTATATGGGCACTGCTCCGAATGATGACACTGCATCCACATACACCTTAAGGCCACTTGCCTTGCAGAACTTTGTAAGTTCTTCCAGGTTATGGATGGAAGTTCCATTTCCTGTTTCATTATGCACAAAGAAGACGGATTTTAATTCTTTCTGTGAATTCAGAACAGCTTTCAGTTCATCTAAAGTTAACGTGTCTTCTTTGGACTTTTTTAAAGGAACAACTTTCACTCCTTTCCTTTGCAGGCTTTCAAGCAACCTGTCCCCGAACTCTCCAAAGGAAACTCCAAGCACTGCATCTCCCTTTCTTGTAAAAGAATAGATCATGGATTCAACGGCTAGTGTGCCAGATCCTGTGGTAATGCATGTTGATGTGGAATCTGCAAATTTATTCATGTAATCTGCAGCATACTTCACAATTTCCTTAAACTCATGTGATCTATGGTTGTCTATCTTCGCAGAGGCATTCAGGACACGCTTGGGCACTTCCACAGGCCCTGGAATTAATAACACTCCTGCATCGCCTCAATTTTTTCCATAAGATTATTCAGCGTAAACTGGGCAACTCTTTGCTGTGCTTCCCTGGTCTGGGCTCCAATATGCGGCATAACTACTACATTATCCAGCTTCAGGAGTTCTTTTTCCCATTCTTCTTTTGGCGGTTCATGCCAGTAAACATCTGTTCCAAATCCTGAAATGTGACCAGATTGAAGTGAAGCAAGAAGTGATTTTCCGTCAATGAACTCAGCCCTGCTGGTATCTATTACCATTGCACCCTTTTTAGCCGTAGACAGCAGTTCCTTTCCAATCATGGATGTATACCCCCTGGAGAATGATGCAAGAATGAATATCACATCTGAATTTTTTACAAGATCATCAAGCTCAGTGTATTCTCCCCCCAATTGTTCCATCTTTTCCATGTCCTGAAATATGTCGTATGCAAGAATCTTCATGCCCATAGATGCAGTTATTCTAGCTGTGGATTGGCCTATTCTTCCAAAACCTATGAACCCGACAGTCTTGCCATAAAGTTCAGTGCCCGTTTCCTTGATCCACACATTCTTTCTTGTGTTGTCGCTCTGCCTTATCATTTTTCTTGATAATGAAATCATCAATCCAATATTCAGTTCCGCTACTGACTGCGTGGAAGATCCTGCTGCTGTGACAATCTGTATTCCTCTGGATTCAGCGGCATCCAAATCAATGTTATCGGTGCCTATGCCTGCCCTTGCTATTATTTTCAGGTTGCTGGCCCTTTCCAGAACATCTTCAGTGACTTTTGTTCTGCTCCTTACCACAATTATATGGAATTCCGGAATTATTTCCTTCAGTTGCTCCGGAGTAATTTGAGGCATGTACTGAAATTCCATGTTATTTTCCTTCAAACCGTCAATCAATAAATTATCTACAGAATCGCAAATGAGAACTTTATCTATCTTTTCCATTGGCTCCGAAAGGTAATCATGCAACGGGAAATTAATCTTCGTTCATAACCATCCGACAGAATGTCAGAGAATAATTTTAGACAATTGCAGGATGAATAATTTTTTAATCCACGGCACAGGTAATTGCCGAGGTTTTAATCCTGCTATCTTTCACTAAAAACTGATCCATATTTCTCCTGAAAAACAAAACGTCGGTTTTTATGTACTTATTAATTTATTGTCACAACTTATTTATACACAATCATCAGGATTCAATCCAGTTGCATGGTGTGGTTATGGTAACAATTAAAGAATTCAGACCTTTTATGTTCAGTGGTGAAACCTCAAAATTTGTATCCCCCCCATTTGATTCTATTTCAAAGAATGTGGAGAAGGAACTAAAGAAGGATAATATGAATGTAAGCTGCCTCACACTGCCTGAGAATGGTGATGTAAGCAAGGTCAGCAAATTATTGCAAAAGTGGATCGAAGATGGGGCTCTGCATCGCGTGCCGTCAGGTGGAATTTTTGTTATTGACCAGCAGTATGAAGAAGAGGGAAATATGAAGAGACTCACAGGAATGGTATGCCTCGTTAAAATCTATCCCGAAAATGATGATGTAAAGCCGCATGAAAAAACTTTTCCAAAACCTGTGGATGAGAGAGCCAGGATAATGTTGAGTTCGAAAGCACAACTTGAACCGGTATACTTTGCGGTTGATTCCGAAGAATTGGAGAAAACACTGCAGGAGATTATTGAAAAAAAGGAAAGAATTGCTGCTTTTTCCGATTATCAGAATGTGAAAAACTCTATTTATTCTGTATCTGATAAAGACAGCATTGACAGGCTGAAGGAACTGTTGAAAGAAAGCCATGCAGTGATTGCAGACGGGCACCACAGGACAAAGGCTACAATCATGAACGCACAGAATTCTTCTGATCCTGTCGAAAAAGAATTCTGGTCAAACATAATGGCATACCTTGTACCCATACAGAGCGATGGATTGAAAATTGATGGAATTAACAGGCTCGTTCAGAAAGAATGCAGTTCGGCAATTAAAGCTGGAAACAGTGTTGGTGGAATTGAATTCAAGGAAGAGGGATGCAGCAATGAAAAATTCAAAATTTATAATGGCAAAATGATTGGCGTCCATATTAAAGGGGATGAAGAAAATGATCCGGAGGAAAAAATACCCATTGGCCTGGCCAACAAAAAAATACTTGAAGGGTTATGCAAATTCGAGGAGGATGATTTCGCCGACAGGATTTCATATTTTCACGATCAAAATGAAGTTGTCGAAGAAGTTGAAAGAAACCCGGGTTCATTTGCTATAATTCTCCCAAAATGGAACAAAAGGATGTTCATAGATGTTGTGGAAAAGGTTTCAGTGCTCCCACAAAAGTCCACCTACTTTTTCCCTAAAATACCATCGGGAATATTGCTTAACCTGTTCAGGGGCAGTGAATAGAACAGGGATAAACAAAACTCTAACATTTAGCCTGATTTTAAGTCGCTGTAGTCGCCTTTTCTCTCGTTTATGGATATATAAGTCTCGGGTAAAAGAAGTTCCTTGTTGAAGAAAAAGATCATAGAATGCAAGGTTTCGGGTTATTTCATTTGAGTGACCCGAGCCATCGCAGAACTGGAACACCATGATCGTGACTTTACATGCTTTGAATCTTAAGACACTTTCAGGTGGCTATTGCACGGACTCGCCAGGAATTTGGGTTCAGGGTGCTAATTCAGGTCCCTGATGCCAAGGATGTCAATGGCCTTTCTCCCACTCTCGTCCTCTGACTTTATCACTTTCCTGACTGATCTTCCTCTAGCGAGCATGGTTATCCTGATCGTTTTCAGGATCTCCGTTGTGGATGCCAGTGATCCGATCTCCCTTATCCTGTTGTAGATTAGGGCAAGGAACAGGTATGCTATGTGGGAAAAGAGCATGTGAACCCTTATCTTCTGCTCCGTCCAGTGGTATTCAGGGGACATGAGATCACGCATGCTGATGGTGCGGAAGCAGTGTTCCACCCTGTTCCGCTTCCGGTAGAGATCGATGATGTCCTCGGATTTCACATTTTCAATGTCTGTGAACAGCGCCCCCTTCCCGAGCATTCCCAACCTCTCGTGCATGCGTTCCCTGTTGACCCTGAGATCCGGCAGGAGAATTGTCTCCTGCAGGTGCACGGATTCCAGATAATATTGCGCCCTGATCAGGGCATCGGAATCTCCAGATGCCATGATGCTGCTTACCTTCATGTATGCCATTTTGAACCTCTTCATGAAGGAGATGATCTGTCTCTTCTCCAGCCTGGAACTGTGGTATACAATGATTCTGTGTTCCCTGCCGTAAACTCTCTTCCTGGTCTCGGTGAATGAATCCCTCTCAAGCGGAATTGCCATGAGGTCCCTGTGATCCGACTGTATCAGTGCGCCAACGTACATTCTCTTTCCTATCTTCTTGACATTCTCCTCCGAATTGTATCCCCGGTCAAAGATCAGTATTGAATCGTCAGGGACATTCTCGACAATCATCCCGAACGTGTTGGCATCCGGTTCATTGCCTGGATACGAGTCACCATAGAGCGGTATGTAATCTTCGTTTGCCTCTATGTAGTATGCGATCTGGTTCAGGTCATATCTGTGAGCCTTGTTATGACCCCTCCTGGCCATGCCGTTCTCCCTCATGTAGGTGTAGAAGTTCGATCCGTCGATGAAGATCCTCGAGCGATCATAGCCCATGGAGATCAGGCGGTCCCTGATCCTGACCTTGATCTCCCTGATCTGTGGTTCCGTGAAGCGATCCATGACGTTCCAGTAACCCTGTGAAGATACCTGTGAATATATGGTGGATGCGAAATCGGTGGCCATCCATTCAGCCATGCCATTCTTTGATCTCGGGTCGGAGAGCCTGTTCATTACGAACAGCAGCACATAATCCCCCGGTGACATGCCGCTACCCCTGTGCCCCATAATCTCATCCACAATGCCCTTCACCCCCACTGTTCTGTCCATGGTGATTACAGATGCAGTGGCACCGTAACCGAGGGAAGTGATATCGACATCCTCACATGGATTCTCGAGAATACGGGCAAGTCTCTCCTCATCGCCTATGTATATCTCCTTCGTCACCCTGGACTGGCCATTTTCCCATTTCTTCCACCTTAGCACCATGTACTTCTTCCCATGCACAGACTTCCAGACGATTCCAGGCATGAACATGTATGCACCCTGTGAATAAAAACCTTACCATCCATAACCACACAAACGCACTGAAATACCAACCATTATGAACTAGGCTCAATTACACGCCGTAGCACCCTGAAAACAAGTGAAACACAGGTTTCACAGAATAAAAGGAGACAATTGATGTAAAGTCACGAATACCGAGCAAAACCACGGAAAGCAAAGTCTCGAATGCTTTCTGTCCGGACCGCGTAAAGTAGTTTGGAGTGGAATTTTACCATGCCATTGACGGAACAGAGCTGCGTGGCATAAGCGCAATTCATATGAGAAGAGAGAGCCTCAAATACCCTTATTGTGGAGACAATTTTGTAGAAAGGATAGAATGGGGGAATCCTTCTCATACATAATCAGTAGGGGCTGCAGTATACAGAACGTTTAATAACTATCGGTTTCTATAGCTACCTATGGTTACTACAGTTCAGATTGACAATGAACTCAAAGAAAGGCTGAATCGCCTAAAAATACACCCGAGAGAATCTTACAACGATCTCATCTCAAGATTAATAGATTCCTATTCCCCCGATGTAGCCAGCAGAGACTCTCTAATAGAAACACTCGAGATTCTTTCGGATCCAGAAATGATGAAGGGAATTGCACGGGGGCTTGAAGACATAAAGTCCGGCAGAACAAAGACTCTCGATCAAATTATCAAGGAGCTTGACTAGTATTGTCTTTTGGGATCGTCCTCACCGCAGAATCAGAGGAGTTTATCAAGAAATGTGACAAAGCAATCAGGAACAGGATACTGAAATCTCTTCGCAAGCTTGAAACTGACCCTGAGAGCGGGAAACCTATGACTTCAATATTGACCGGACTGTGGAGTCTGAGGATGGGAGATTATAGGGCAATTTATCAAATCAAGAACAATGAGTTGGTAGTTGTCGTAATAAAGATTGGACATAGAAAGAACGTATATGGATAATTAGGCTCGAACGGACCGATCGGGATTTGCTTAAAGGTTAATAGAATACACCAACAGAAGCTATTGGTATGTTGCCAATCCAATCAGGAGTAAACGTCAGATCTGTTGGCAATTCTCACAACTTTAATTGCCTTCTCGTCTGTAAAAAATATAATTCTACGCTCCCCCACTCTCAACCTATAGTAGTGCCTCTTCGTTGCTGAGAGTTTCTTGACGTCCAGCCTGCCTGATCTGTTGCTGGGGTCTTCTGCAAGTTGCCTCAGTGTTTCCGCTATTCTCGCCTGCAGGTTTTCCTCCATTGCCTTCAACTCCATGGCAGCAGTCTGAGAAACGAGCACTTCATAGCTGGTCAAGTGGTATGAACTCCGCAAGCGTGGCATCATCAATATCCAAAGAAGGATACTCTTCATAGCTGGTCAAGTGGTATGAACTCCTCGTTGTCAGAAATTCTATCGAGCTCGTTGAAGAACATTACTTTCTCCCCGATTTCAAGGAACTTGTTGATTATTTCATCATAGGTCTGACCCTTGCTTCCTATTTTCTTAAGTCTCTCCCTAGTCTCTCTAGACACTTGTATTGTAGTCTGAATCACGAGTTTTAATTTCATGATAGCATATAACGATTATGGAAAACTATATGCAGTATATAACGACACTCAATGTGGAACAATGAAACTGTTCGGTTCGCATTGCATTCAACCAGTATCAGCCGTTTACAACTGTGTTTTGAAATTTAAAATGATGGACTATGGACCGGTCGGGATTTGATTAATGTTTTAAGGGTAGCAGATCAAGATATCGTAACGATTCGTCAATCATTTTTTTTACGTATAATAGTAAAATTCCTTTTCTTTTGTATAATAACTCTCAAAACTCCGCCCAACGTAAATATTCCTAATAGAAAGGGAATTCCATAGTCTTCCATTTTTAGTGTGCCATAAATAAGAGAACCAGTACCAATCATAAATATTACAACACTTAAAAATATTAGGTAAAAAGGTAACTGGTCAGTCTGAAGTGCCAGATCCAATTACCCCGGTTTAGCCTTTCTTCTGATCAGTTCTGGCGTATCGCTGATGAAGTTCTTCTTCCTCAGCTTTGATGTGTAGTATATGGAATGCAGTGTTGTGTATATCTCTGCACCTCTCTCCGATCTGGATCCACCTGATGTTTTCCTGTATATTACAGAAGGCCTCAAAGCCCTTTCAGCCCTGTTGTTTGTTGATTCAACATCCGGATTTATGACAAACTGGAATAGCCACTCCTTCTTTCGCTTCAGGAGGTTTTCAACGAATCTCCTTGATTTTTTATGCTCATAATCAGAACCCAGAAGGAAGGTAAGTTTGTGGTAAAGCTTCTCCACATCATCCATGGTGCCATGACCATGGAATTTCTTTGCATCATCGTATACTGCCTGCAGTGCCCTCTTTATTCTTGCACCTTCTTCACCATAGAATTCCTCGAGTTCCTTTGCGTCGCATATGATATGGGACCAGCAGTACTGCTGATCGTTGCCTGTTTTCGAAGCGAGGGTTTCGAATGCAGAATGCCTGTCATGAATGTCTATACCCCTGTGGTTCTTCAGCGTGTTCATGGGAACCTCATGGCCATTGCCCTTTGACACAAGGAATATTGCCTCTCCCTTCGTGAGAAATGTCCATAGATTGTATGGATTCCCACCAATCTTCCATGAGGTTGAATCCATGTGCCTTGATGGTGCATTCCTTATCTCTATCAGAAGATTTTCATATTCCACTCCAAGTGTGCCAGAAAGCTGTGACAGTATGTGCTGTATCTCACCTTCAGATATCCTTATGCCGAAGACCTGCATCATTGTTGATGCAGTGTTCTCAATGCCCATCCTCATACCAATCCGGAAATATGCCACTGTGAGCATGGCCTTGATGGAAAGTGTTGCACCGGAGAGTGCTTCAGGTATATCTGGTTCATACATCCTGTGGCACATTTTGCAGTATAATCTGTCCATGCTGTACTCTATGATATCCGGTTTTATGACAGGAATATCCTCTATTATGCGATTTCGAGTTCCCCTTCGTCTCAGGGATGAATGGCAATCCGGGCACTCATGGAGATCAAGGTGCATTATCACCCTCTCCGTTGGTCTCGACCTGATCCTGAAATGCCCCTTGTGCTTGGGCTGTGCTCCGGGCTTTCTTTTCTCCGGCAATTCCTGAATGATCTTATTGCCAGAGGGAGCATCCTTCAATTTTGCTATATCATATGTCTTTCCGTTCTTTACGCCAACAGTGGCAGGATGCCTTTTCTTGTATTCCTCAAATTCCTCCCTGAGCTCTTTGATGCGATTTTCCATGTGTTTCTTGAATTGATCCAGAGAACGCTGCAGGTTGTCTATGATCTCCTGATCCCTGGGCGTTTCTGCAAGCAGTTTAATCATTCTATTAATATAATGCATTAGCCATATAAGGATCTTTCGGTTGATAACACCGGATATGGATAAATCTATTGCACATTAGACTGACCAGTTACATTTCAAAGAAAAATTAATATATGGTGTTTTCCCCAGAGGTAATGTATTTTTCGCCCCACTTCCTGAGCGCATCTATTACAGGCCTTATCTCACTTCCTGATTCGGTCAGTGAGTATAGAACCACAACAGGCTGAAGCGAAATGAGCTCTCTCTTAACCAATCCCTTTTCCATTAGAATCTTGAGGATTCTTGATAATGTCCTGGAACTTATTCCATGAGCGTTCCTTAGTAATTCATTGAATCTCATGGGTTTATCCGATAGATACCTAATAATTGTAAGTTCCCATTTTCCGCCTATTACCTTTATTGTCTCAACTATAGGGCAAATTTCCTGATTCTTATTTACTGTATTCATC
>JAKAAI010000017.1 GCA_021797055.1 Thermoplasmata archaeon
TGAGAGAACCTCTTTTATTCATAGCGGATGGTGTACCAAAACTGGATGAGGAGATAAGGAAGATATTTCCAAGAGCTCAATTCCAGTTATGCACTATACATGCATCCAGGAATCTGGAATCCGATGTAAGAGAATCAGATAAGAATGAGATAGATCGTGACCTTAAGGCAGTATTCCTATCAGAAACAAAGGATTCTGCAATTGAAAGATTCAATCACTTCAAGGACAAATGGTCCTCCAAATATCCAAGGCCTGTATACAATATGGAAAAGAAGCTTGGATATCTGTTCACATACTTCCAGTATCCTGAGAGCATCAGGAGATCATTGCATTCTTCGAATATAATTGAAAGAATGAATAAAGAGATTCGACGAAGAATAAAGGTAATTGATTCACTGCCTACTGAAAGTGCAGCTATGAAGATAATATATCTCAGAGTGGCGGAATTGAATGAGAAATGGTCACACAGGGTCATAAAAGGATATTATAAATGCAAGGATGAGATCACAGACATGTTCAGGGAAAGGTATCCTTAGTCTTACACATAATTCTGGACACTACGCATAAATTCTTCCCTTAAACTCTTTTTTAAATAAAAAATTCAGCATATGGATAAGGATCATATGTTAAAGGTGACCAAACAAATAAATCATATGTAACATACGGAGATAGGGGCTTGTGGTCTAGCGGTTATGACATCGCTCTCACACAGCGAAGGCCGTCGGTTCAAATCCGGCCAAGCCCACTAATATGGCGCTGGGAAAATTGCGGCCGAATAAAATAAATTGAAAATGATAATTTAGTGGAGATTGGATTTTACTGTTCCAGAGAAAAAATACAGCAAGATATTTAATGGTAAATCTATACAAGTTTTAACAGGACAATATGATTACCAAAAGGAACTTCAAAGTTATCGAAATAGAAACCACCTACCCTAAGGACAAAATACTCTGTGGCATATCTCTAATCAATGAGCTCTTTCCGGAAGAGGAATTTAGTTTATCTTTTAACGGAGAAAAAGTAAGGGCATACCTTAACCTCCTGGATTTGCAAAGATTCAGGGAACAAGTCTCGAAGGTTGAAAAGAAATTAAATCTTTTGGCGGATAACCCGTTCAGAAAAATACTGGAAAATATTGAGGCCATTGGAAGTTACGGTATTAAGTCAGGGAAGAGGTCTTTTGTTGATTATAATAAGGAGAGAAAGGTCAAAGGCAGAAAGCAGAAGATTAAGGATCGTGGTATGTATTTCTATGCAGTTGACAATAAATTTTCGAAAAAGAATAATATTCTTCCAGTAGAAATGCAGGACAAAATTTTGGTTGGTGATTCTGAATTATGGCTTAAGCAGTTCCCTGATAATTGCATTGATTTGATATTCACATCTCCACCTTACAATTTCGGTTTGGATTATGGTGAACATAAAGATGGAGTAGATTGGAACCAGTATTTCGAAAAACTCTTCAGAATTTTCAATGAATGCATCCGTATAACAAAGTATGGAGGCAGAATTGCGGTAAATGTGCAACCTTTGTATTCGGACTTCATACCGATCCATCACATTATTTCTAATTTTTTTATGAAAAACAACATGATCTGGAGGAATGAAATTTTATGGGAAAAGAACAATTACAACGCCAAGTACACTGCGTGGGGTAGCTGGAAGAGCCCCAGCAACCCCTATCTTAAATATACATGGGAATACATTGAGGTTTTCTCCAAGGGAGATCTCAAACACCCTGGAGACCCATCCAATATAGATATACTGGATAGTGAATTTAAGGAGTGGGTAAATGCAAAGTGGAATATTGCGCCGGAAAGATCTATGAAGGAATATAACCACCCAGCGATGTTTCCTGAAAAATTAGCTGAAAGAGTGATAAAACTTTTTTCATTCCAAAATGACGTTATTTTAGATCCTTTCAACGGTTCAGGTACAACAACAAAAGTTGCAAGGAATCTTAAGAGACACTATGTTGGTGTAGATTTATCCCAAGATTATGTTAACCTGGCTCTAAAGCGGCTGAAAAATAGATAAAGGATCTTAATCCATCAGCATCTAAATTTCCTTACCTAGTCTATTGAAGAGGCTTCAATCGCTTCTTCAGAAGACTACATTTAGAATGTTGCCGAAATATGCATCCCACTTTTGAAATCGAATATTCATGATATCAAAGCCTTATTTAGGTGATATATTCAATTAGACCCAACATTTTTTAGATTTTTTGCAAATGATGTTTCTGAATGTAAAATAATTACATACACTTCAAAAAATTGAAATTTGTTTATTCCTCCGTTATCATGCCGGTCACGTTATAATTCACTTGTTATGAGACAGGCGGAAAAGCATTTATATTACCCATGTGTTGTTGATTTATGTCCGAAAGCCCATATGAAAAATATATACATGCTGATAAAATATTATCGTTTCAGAAGAAGGAAAGCGAGCTAGTATGCGATGGAGAATTGGATTTTCAAGGAGTACAGCAGGAGGCAGAATTTATCTGGAACAGGATTAACTTTATGTTGAAAAGGATCAAACAAAATCTTGAATTAAATAACATAATTAAGGGAATTGGCCTGCTGTATCAAGCCGCGGATCTCTGGGGAAGTTTAACCAGTAAGACACAAGAACTGTTGAAACGCCTTTGGCCAAATGATTTTTTGAAGATAAGAAAAATAATCGGAGAGGGGGCAAGTACTGCCGATTCGCCAAGATACAGGGAATCAGAGCGACTTGGTAGAATTATATGGCCCTCTTTCGAAAAACTCCTAAAGTTGAACTCCTTAACACTCGAATCTCTTATCTCTCAGGATAAAGAAAACGATCAATTTTCAGGAATGAGATCACTGATAAGCGCAATGATGTGGTATGACTATCGCGTTCAGGAATTTTCCATTGCGCATCTTTATCTCGTTTTTGGTATAATAGGGGACAGGACAGTTGGGCTTAAAGGTGGCACAACTGATTTCCTGATTAGCAGATATCAGAAATACATTTTTCCTAAACTCTGGGATTCGATAAATAACCTTTACTTGGATTTCCAGCCAGTAAAACAGTAAACAATCCGTATTCCTCACGTCCATAGTCGATACATTTCTGAATAATCGCTAACTCTGCCGATAATAATTAATTGAAAGGTTTCTGAACTGGAAACCTATTCTGGCGCATTCGTCTAAATTATAAGATAGAGTAATCCTCCCTTCTTTTTCCAGTTACTGAGTTGCATATCGACCATTCTTTAATTTTATTTTTGTTACTTACAGGCATCAAAATGCAAGACATATTGGCGGTTATATGCAGAAACCAATTGGGTGTTGGTGTTAGTATATTGTTTCTGGGGATACCTTCCGCTGGTATTTTTAGATTCAATCCATGTTAACTGATAAAGATTAATACCATAAAAAAATAAACACCTGTGATTATCAGAGACAAAGACATTCTGCTAACAGACAGACTTGAACTTAAGTACAGCAAAGAGTTTGCGAAAATCGCAAATGATCGGACAATATCAGAAAATATTGCAAGTCATTCTTACCCGTATCCTTATACAGTGAAAGATGCTGAGTACTTTTTCACCAAAAACAGGACAGAAGGCAAAAGGAAGTTCATTATCGATTTTCTAATCTTCGTGGATAAGAAAATATGCGGCGTCATAGGTTTGCAAGATATTAACTATACTGATCGGAACTGCCACATTGGTTACTGGATAGGGAATAAATTTCGTGGTAAAAAAATAGCAACGAGAAGCGTCAGTCTTGTCTCCAGATATGCGGAAGATAGGTTATCAATGCATAGGTTATATACAAGAGTACTTGAAACAAACATACCTTCAATGAAGGTACTGTTGAATAACAATTATCAGATAGAGGGGTACCTGAAGGACCAGTTTTTTCAAAATGGTAAATACTTTGGAATGTTCTTATTCTCCAGAACGGGCTATGGTGAATCATAATGATTGTTAACTGTTATAAATGCGGAATGTCCCGAATTGGTCTGGAGTTATTGTGCACAAATTGCGGGTCTCCATTCAGAATTTATCCAAACTTCAGGTACAGATCGGGTTTAAAGAGAAACTTCCCGTATCTCAGGAAAATCATTACACTTGGAGAATGCGTGACGCCAGTAGTCGATATTGGTGATTCGTACCTCAAGCTCGACTATTTCCATCCTACATTTTCTTACAAGGACCGCGGATCGAGAATACTTATTTCGTTCCTGAACGAAAGGATAAATAAAGATATGCCTCTGACTGAGGATTCATCGGGAAATGCAGGTGCCTCCATTGCGGCCTATGCAGCTAGAGCCGGTTTTTCTGTGAACGTATTCGTACCGGAAGACGCATCAGGTCCTAAAATCGATCTCATTCGATCATACGGTGCAAACATATTTAAGGTGAAGGGAAATCGCGAAGATGTCAGGCACAAAGCTCTTGAAAGCGATGGCTTCTACGTGGGCCATTCAGTTTTCCCAGAATTCAGGGATGGGATCAGATCTCTATCTTACGAGATTTACCATCAGTTTCACGGCGATATCCCGGATAATATTTTTATACCCACATCAGCCGGTACACTTCTTCTGGGTCTGTATGAGGGTTTTCTTCACCTCAAGACATCAGGTTTTATACGAGAAATTCCACATCTAATAGCTGCACAGCCCGAACTAATGTCTCCGATCAAATACGCACTATCTGGTTTGGCATATGTCCCATCTAAAAATAGATCTATAGCGGATGCCCTCGTAACTGAAAATCCGCCACTCATGGATGAAATTGTCAGGGTCCTTCGTTTTTATGGCGAATCTATATCGGCAACGGAGGAGGAGATTATTTCCGCTAGGAACAATCTTTCATCGGAAGGTGTGATGACTGAGTACAGCTCAGCAGTTGCATATGCGTGCTCCTTAAAATACCGAAAAAAGGGGAGCAGGCTGATCATTCTGACGGGAAACGGATTAAAAAATAAATTGATACAAAGGGCTGCGGACTAGTCCCCGGGTGTCTTGGACAGAGCCTTACCAAGAGATGTTATAAGGTTGACCATTGCAGTCATGCCCTTCGTGAATTCAGGGTCCTTAAGCAAAGCGAGAAGTTTGAAAAGAGAGAATTGTTCAGGGTTCTTTGCACCTGTTATCATTGAGCTGAAAATTGTATCCGAATTATAGAGGATGGCAGATATTGCTGATCTTGCAGAATCAACTGAAAGGAGATAGAGCAATCCCGGTAAAAGATTACCAGCTTTCGATATAGCAGACTCGACCTCTTTTGATCCACCAATTTCCTTAACAAGTGCGGAGTTGGATGGCATGATGCTGCCTAAAAAAGATGCAATGTCCTCAATTGCACCCGAGTCCTTCAACGTCTTCAACAGGTCGAGAAATTGAGTTGAAAGGTCCTTATTCTTGAGGAAGAAAACCATCAGCTCCTCTATAACATCTACCTGTTCATCATTTTCATTATCTTCTGTTTTAGTCAATCCTTTTTCCATTTTATCCCCTCACACCAAACCTCTCAGCAGAGTAGAAAAGTAAAAATCGGAATAATATCTCTTGAACCTGAAGTCCGCCTGACTCTCTTTTGGCAATTCAGCTTTCTTTGAATAAGAGTAGGAAAGAGTCATACCCCTGTCAATACCGGTCATTGCCGTCAGGGTAACATTTCCCTCATAAAAAGTGCTGTTTGTCTGGCTTCCAATATCATCTGATATCCTTCCGGATACGTATCTGGACTGTGTAACAAAGGAACCAGAAAGACCAGATATGAGGTGATCGACAGCATCCCCAATCAGATAAACATCATCATAATCTCTAATCTTTAAAGTATTTTTGTTGACATTATTGCTTCCATCATCTCCAACAAGTTCATCTGACTTTAGAAAATCTCTCGTTCTCATCGGCGGTGGCAAAACAAGGACATCATAGTTCATGCTTCCGTTCTGGGAAACTATCTCCCTGTTTTTCTGATTGACAGAAGTGACCTTGAAATTTGAAACCGTTTCTATATTTTTCTGGCTGAATTTATCTTCAAAGAATGAATTCAATTCCTTAACTGGAAATACCCCATCTTCCGGATATACAAATTTTATTTTTGTCTTGCTAGAGAAACCCAGATTTCTTAACTGGTCGGACAGTACAAATGCAAACTCATAGAAGCCGATTATATTTGGAACTGGCATATCATTAATTGCTACAACCACAGTTCCGGAAGTAAAATCCTCCATCGTTTTTCCAAGTTCAAGCGAATGCTGTAGATCAAGGATATGCTTCGCCTCACCCTCGTATCCAGGCATAAGTTCAGGTGACATCTGCATTCCTGGCGCAAGAACCAGATAGTCATAGTCCAATTTCTTACCCCCTTTCAAATATAAAAGGCGGTTATTAGGTCTCACCTGTGTGACTTCGTCCCTGATGAACTCAATATTCTCATTCAGCAGGAAGTTTAGGGGCATAACGGAATCTCCAAATCTCTTCAACCTGAGGGATACTAGGGGTCCGTCTGACCTGCAGAAATTACGGAGGTTAGAGCCAACCATAGTTATTCTAGCCTCTTTTGGACTAAGCTTGTATCTTAATTTGTTCGCTATCATGACACCCGCTGCGCCGTCACCGACGATAACTATACTCTTCATAACTACCAATTTTATAACACCGCCTGCTTTTCTGTGAGCGTTTGATTGAAGCGAATATTCAAATTTGACTTTAAATTGTATGACTCTGCCATATAATCTATATCGTTTTATTTATAATAGAATTTTCGCACTATTTTTCTTTTCTCGCAAGACTCACACGAAGTCTCAACACTCTATGGGAACCGCAATTACACCATATCATTTCAAAGCAATCTGCATAAATATATGATTGTCATTACGGTGCAGATGGAAACTTCAATAAGGGTAATTTCCAAGGAAAAAGATTCGATAACATTTGAAATGGTTAAGTATGATAATACCATTTTAAGGCCAGTTGTAGAAGAGCTTCTTAAGGACGAGCAGGTAGCCGAGGCAAAATATTTCATAAAACATCCAATAATAGATAACCCGCAGATTTATGTCAAAGTAAAGGCTGGTAAGCCCCAAGCAGCCATAAAAAGATCGATTAACAAACTCAGGAAGACATACGAAAATATGGCAGCTGATCTGGTGAAGGAAAAGAAAAAAATTGAAGAAAAGAGATAAGAGTGCTTTTCTGCTTAGAATTTTCTAAAGAAAACATAAAGGCCGCAGAGTTTGAATTCCGTTCCATATCAAAACTGGATTCAAATTTTCATGAACACTGGATAAACAACAATGGCTCCGTTTTTCATGGGGATATTTCCCTGTACAAGACTATGGCATTTGTAAGAAGAATAGGCTCTGTATTGTTTTCCTTCAACAAACCTGAAGAATTAAAGAATTGTAAGTTGCCAGAAGGGAAATATTATGTTAGAAAAGTTAAACTTTCTATCCCGGATGAAGATTTTACTGAATCGATGATTGGGGAATTTCTCAAATCAGAAGGGAAGGTCTCATTCAAAGCACCGGATTTCATCATTCTTGCATTTTTCGCCGACAAGTGGTACATATGCAAACAGGAATTTGTGAAAAACAGCAGAGAACTTGAATCAAGAAGGGCCCCTATGAGGCCTTTTTTTTCACCTGTCACACTACATCCAAAGTTTGCAAGATTCATGGTGAATATTTCCGGTACAAAAAGAGGAGATACGGTACTGGATCCATTTTGTGGCACTGGTGGCATTCTTTTAGAATGTCTGTTTCTTGGACGAAATGTTATAGGGAATGACGCCTCTTTTGTAATGGTCAAGGGGACAAGACTGAATCTCAAGTATTATGGCTTTACATCAGAGATATATTGCAACGACATAAGAAATCTGAAGATCGAAAGAAAGGTCGATGCGGTTATAACGGACATGCCTTACGGCAGAAGTTCGCCAGTGAAGGGCGACATAGAGTCACTTTACGCAATCTCTTTCAAGAAATTCTCAGAATTCCTAAAGCCCGGGGGTTATTGTGTAATTATCCTGGAGAATTTAAACTGGCTGAACCTGAACGAGAGTCTTGAGGTCATAAATATAATATCGATGCAGGTTCACAGGTCACTTATAAGAAATTATGTAATCCTCAGAAATTCTGTGACGTGAAAATGAAGCCCAATCTCTGCATTCCTATATATTTCGAACAGGAAAAAATCATCAACATGCTGTATCAATCTTTATATAGAAGAACAAACTTACCAGTTTAAATGACACAGCAATCAAAGCGGGCATTAGTAGATCCTGTAAGAAATGAGATCGGGCAGTCAAGATCCAGGAGAGCTGTGTTGCTAAAAGAACAGGTTGATCATCTGAAATCTGAATACAACTACCTTAAGCACAAATCCAATAGGGACAGGGAGGCATTAATGCATCAGATCGCAGATCTCGAAAACCTCCTGAAAGCCAAGGAGAGGGAGTATAATATACGAACAAAGAATGCAGAAAAAGATCTCATACGAGACCTTCTTCCACTCATAGATTCTCTTGAGGCAGGGCAAAAGGCTAACGACAAGGACTCAAATCTTACTGCTTTCAGGGATATGATATTAAATATACTAAAAAAGCATGGTCTCAATAAGATCGAGACAATCGGAAAGAGATTTGATCCTTTCAAGCATGAGGTTGTAGGAGTGACAGAAAAGGGCGAAGAAGGTATTGTTCAGGAAGAGATTCAGGGTGGTTACATGGTAAATGAAGATGTTATCAGAACAGCTAAAGTAATAGTTTCAAAAGGTGAGTAAAATGAGTAAAATAATAGGTATAGATTTGGGCACAAGTAATTCGGCAGCTGCAGTGGTTATATCGGGAAAACCAACGGTTATTCCAAGTTCAGAAGGTGTATCTGTTGGCGGTAAGGCATTCCCGAGTTATGTCGCTTTCACTAAATCGGGGGAACTCTTAGTTGGTGAACCTGCGAGGAGGCAGGCATTGCTTAATCCAGAAGGAACAGTATATGCTGCTAAAAGGAAGATGGGTACAGACTACAAATACAAGATATTTGGGAAGGAATACACACCACAGCAGATTTCCGCATTCATTTTGCAGAAGATTAAGAGGGATGCTGAACAGTACCTGGGTGAAACGGTTAAGGAAGCAGTTATAACAGTACCTGCTTATTTCGATGACAATCAGAGGCAGGCGACAAAGGATGCTGGCCTTATTGCCGGGCTTGAGGTGAAGAGAATCATAAACGAACCAACTGCTGCTTCACTTGCTTATGGTATAGACAAGGCAAAAGAATCACAGAAAATACTTGTTTTCGACCTTGGTGGTGGAACCCTTGATGTGACAATTATGGAATTTGGCGAAGGCGTGTTCGAGGTCATATCTACTTCTGGCGACACTCAGCTTGGTGGAACAGATATGGATGAGGCCATAATCAACTTCCTGATTAATGACTTCAAGAAAAAAGAGG
This sequence comes from Thermoplasmata archaeon, assembly GCA_021797055.1. The sequence continues at coordinate 9,444 of JAKAAI010000017.1, forward strand.
GTGTTGATCTAAAGCAGGATAAGAATGCATACATCAGATTGAAGGATGCAGCTGAGAAGGCAAAGATTGAGTTATCCAGCACAATTTCGACCGAAATAAACCTTCCTTATATAACAGCTACGAACACAGGACCGAAACACCTTCAATATACACTGACAAGATCAGAATTTGAGAATTTAATTGCACCAATCATTGAAAGGGCTAAAAAACCACTTGAATCCGCTCTTGAAGCCGGAAAGTTGAGCAAGGACGATCTTACCAAAATAATTCTGGTGGGTGGCCCAACCAGGATACCATATGTCAGGAAATTTGTTGAGGATTTCTTTGGTAAGAAGATTGAGGGTGGAGTGGACCCCATGGAATGTGTTGCAATAGGTGCAGCACTTCAGGGAGCAGTTCTTGCAGGTGACATAAAGGACATCGTCCTGCTAGATGTCACTCCCCTTACCCTTGGCATAGAGACCCTGGGTGGAGTAGCAACCCCCCTCATACCAGCAAACACAACAATTCCTACCAGGAAGTCGCAGATATTCACAACTGCCGCAGACATGCAAACTGCAGTCACTGTGCATGTAGTTCAGGGTGAAAGACCAATGGCAGCTGACAACGTTTCCCTTGGAATGTTTAACCTTGTTGGAATACCTCCAGCCCCACGCGGAATACCGCAGATTGAGGTGACATTCGATATAGATGCGAATGGGATACTGAACGTTTCTGCAGTCGATAAGGGAACAAACAAAAAGCAGAGTATTACCATATCTGCAACAAATAAACTTTCCAAGGAAGAGATAGAAAAAATGAAGAAACAAGCCGCAGAATTTGCTGAAGAAGATAAAAAGAAGAAGGAGCTGGCTGAAACTGTCAATGCAGCAGAGACACTCGCATATACTGTCGAGAAGACGGTCAACGAAGCAGGAGACAAGGTCGACAAGGATACAAAAGATAAAATTATGGATAAGGTCAAAGCAATAAGGGACGCTATAAGCGCAAAGGACCTGGACAAGATCAAACAGCTGCAGGAAGAACTCAGCAAGGAGATACAGGAAATAGGATCCAAGATATACCAGACTGAATCACAGACCGCAGGACCGCAGGGTGGAGGTCCTGGAGCACCGGGCCCCCAGGATGGTGCGCAATCAGAAACTGTTGATGCGCAATCCGGGAGTCAGGGTGAGGGCCAGGGCGCCGAAGGTCAGAATGATACCGTGGTCGACGGTGACACCCAGACAAAGTAATTAATGCGGTTTGGAAATGGCTAAAGATTATTACAAAACCCTAGGCGTAGATAAGAACGCCTCTGAAGATGACATAAAGAGGGCATTCAGAACACTTGCAAAAAAATACCATCCTGATTCTACAACAGAAGACAAAAAGGTAGCAGAGGAAAGGTTCAAGGAGATAAGTGAGGCCTATGAAGTTCTTTCTGATCCTGAGAAAAGGAGGATGTATGATCAGACGGGAAGCGTAGACTTTGGTCAGGGCAGGCAGGACTTCACATGGCAGGATTTCAGCCACTTTTCGGATTTTGATGATCTTTTTAGCAGATTCTTTGGTGGTTCTGGCCCTGGAGACATATTTGGCGGAGGTTTCAGGAATCAGGGACCAGACCTTGACCTGGCTGTTCGCCTTAAGGTCACACTTTCTGATGTTTATTATGGTGAAACCAGGACTGTGAAATTCAGAAGGAACAGCACCTGTGAAGTATGCAATGGAACTGGAGCAAAAAATGGAAAGGTCAAGACATGCCCCACCTGTGGTGGATCGGGCCAGCAGAGAGTGGTTCAGGGTCAGGGGTTTTTCAAAATGGTATCGGTCACAACCTGCAGAACTTGTGGCGGAACGGGAAAGGTACCAATCGAAACGTGCCAGAACTGCAAAGGGACCGGAACAATTGCAATAAACGATTCTGTTAATGTCACAATACCCAAGGGCGCTCCCGATAACGTGAAGATAAGGTTTAGGGGGCATGGGCAGTCAAAAGGTGGCAAAACCGGAGATCTCTTTGTAATTCTGAATATAATGGATGAGCCAGGTATTACCAGAAGGGGCAACGATCTTTATATCACAACTGAGATATCATTTCCAGAAGCAGCACTTGGGACAAACATAGAGGTTAACCTTTTCCGGGAGAAAATCGAGGTGAAGATACCTGCAGGTACACAGCCCGGTGAAGTCATAAGGGTAAAGAATGGTGGTATGCCGGTAATGAATTCAAACGCAAAGGGAGATCTGCATGTAAGGGTACTTGTATCGGTACCGAAGCATCTATCCTCCCGTGAAAAAGAACTTATTGCGGAACTGGGAAACTTTAGCCAGAAAAAGCATTCCTGGTTTTCACGATAGGCTTTTTCTTAAAGCATATAAGATTTGGTCGAGACGTCCGGAATTATACCTACGTTTTTTTGGCATAATATTATGAACATTTCACAGGATTTTATCTTATCAGAAAAGAGACATTCATCAGTGGTCTTTATGAAAACAGGATGTGATAACATCCAGGTTGCAAGTACAGACCGCAATTACTTTGCGGTTTCAGGAATTTTCTTAAGAAGAAGGATAGAAAAACTGGATGGCATATGAGATATATTCTTGCTTTCATGTAAAAGCTGAAAATGCGCATTTAGAAAATTTTTATCCTCAACACCTGAGAACAAATCTCCCAGAGCGAAATAGCTGGCTGGTTTCATAAGATCGGATATCCTTGAATAAGCTGAGAACCTTTTCTTTCCCAGATTATGGAAGACTAGGTTCGAAATAACGAGATCAAATTTAATTTGCGGCAATTCCAGTCTGTTAAGGTCTGCTTTTATAAATTTTACTCTATCACCAACTCCAGCAGACTTCATGTTACTTTCAGCAAGTGCCATATTACCTTCAGGAAGGCTTCCGGATCCAAATACATCGACTCCAATTAGTGATGCTCCATCGAAAAAAATTGCCGCAACTTCAGAGAGAAACCCAAGTCCACACCCCGCATCCAGAATCAATCCAACAGAATCCGGGTTTTCGATCTTTTTAAAAACATTAATGAAGGCATCCTTAAGTATGGATCTTATCATCTCTGATTGTTCAAGAGTCGTATGATGATATGTTCCATAATAGGGTGTCATTGTTACAATGATTCAAGGGCTTAAGGTTATAAAAATGTTCCGAGGATATTATCAATAATAACCTGAACATACTTGTGTTCCTGTAATTCATATGAAACTGTTTGAAAATTATTCGACCGTTGGCGATAACACATAATTTTTATAATATAATACATATAACACTGTGTGACGAAAAAAAAATATTTACCTTCAGTTGTCGGAGTTGTTTTAGTAATTTTGATCGTCATAATAGGAACCATAACTCCTCTGGTTAGTATACTTAATCCTGTAACTGGTGTTATAGGTAACTCAAGGAATCTGGTAATTGGGAATGAGTCGTTTAATCTTCCTGGGCTGCAGAATGAGGTAAAGATCATACAAGACAAGTATGGTATTTACCACATATACGCTTCCTCCTCTGGTGATCTTTATTACGCTCTAGGTTTTATTCAGGCTAAAGAAAGACTCTTCCAGATTGAAGTTTTCGGGCTGGAAGGAATGGGCAGAATGCAATCATTTTTTGGCAACAGCTATCAGAACTTTGACCGCTTTCAGACACTGACTGGTGCCCCAATAACGGCACAGAATGATTGGAATACTGTATTGACTGATTCATCCACAAACGCCACGGATGCGGTTACATCAAGTGCGCTTATTTCATACGCCAATGGAGTGAATGCCTACATTAACTACTCAGAATCTGACCACACCCTTCCGCTTCTTTTCAAGCTGCTGGGTATTTCACCATATTACTGGACACCTGTATATTCATTTGCCGTTGAGGAATTAATGATACAACAGTTGGAATTCAGTGACTACGGCTTACAATTCTCCACAATCTACCATCTTCTTGGTAATGATACATATGATCTGATTCCAACATTCTCTTCTGTTCAGACATATTATTACGCCGGCTTCTCTGGAAGGCCAAACCCGCATGTTCTTAATGAGTCCATGAACACTTATAACGCAAATTCATCAATTCTATCTCTCGCATCCAGATTGATGAAATGCTTCCAATATGACCCTCCGACTTACTTCCATCTCGCAGTGCCGGATCACAGTAATGAGATCGTCCTATCAGGAAACCGTACGACTTCTGGCGACCCAATACTTATGGGTGGTCCCGTCTTAGGTTTCAGCTTGCCATCTATCTGGTTCCAGGTTCAGCTGGTTGCTCCAGGAATAGATGCATATGGAGTTGTGCTCCCGGGGGAGCCGGCGATTGTGATCGGCTTCAACCAGAATATAGCATGGACACTTACTGACACACAGTCCATTTCGGACGGTACATTTTTCTTTGCACAGAACATTGAAAATGGGAAATACCTATGGAATTCCACATATTATCCACTGACCCAGTATCATGTGAATGGAATGACTGTGAACTGGACCAACCTTGGCCCAATTATGCAGCAGTCTGGAAATAATGCGCTTGTTATGGATTGGCTCGGAAATATGTTTTCGAACGATCTCGGTACACTGTTAAGTATTATGGTTGCTCAGAATTGGTCACAATTTGTATCCGCACTGTCGATCTGGCAGGCTCCGTTCCAGAATTTTGCGTTTGCAAACAGGTCAATCATCGCGGATATTTCCCCCGCCTATTATCCAATTTTCGCCGGGCAGGTATACAATCCAGGGGCAATCATGCCCGGTAACGGTACAGAATACATTTCAGGAAATATTCCTTATAACATGGTTCCACAGGTGGTTAATCCGAAAGATGGTTTCATTGTTAGTTCAAATCAGAGACAGGTCGGCCCGTCCTACCCGTACTGGTTTGGCAACACGCTATCATTCTCCTCTGGATACAGGGCAAATATGGAAGTCAACTTCATAGAGGACAACCCCAGGATATCTGTGCAGAAACTCATTGGCTTTCAATCACGTAATTACACGGATGAGGAGGCACAGGCTGCAGTTCCCATAATCCTTCACGATATTGCCGGCAGCACAAATTCAGCGCTACAGGAGGCATACTCACTCCTTTCTTCATGGAACTACAACATGTCAGATAGCTCAAAGGCTGCTTCCGTCTGGTTTTTCAGTTATATGTACCTTTTCAACGAAGTTTTCCTGCCTTATCTGAAAGGAGTCGGCTGGCTGCCTGAGTATAATCAGACACTCGGTACACCGTCTGGTATGTCAGGAAGTTTCGCAAATACCACAGGATATGCCTCCATGGATGTGGACTTGCTTCACTTTATTCTAGAAAACAGTGCTGCACCTTTCAACAGCACGAACATGTCATCTCTGATAACAAACGCAGTCATTCGGGCCATGGGATTTCTCGAGACCAAATATCCATCAGGAAATTTCACATGGGGCCAGTTCCATGGTTTCGAATTCCCGAATCTATTTGGGTTGACCCAATTCTCCGTTGGACCAATAGCAAAAGGTGGGGATTTCAACACACCGAACGATGCACCGGGAATAGCTCCTTATAATTATCCTGAGTCAGGTCAGAGCTGGGTCATGGTTGTTAACCTCTCGAATGTCTCAAGGTCGTATGGGGTCTACCCTGGTGGACAGAGCGAAAACCCCGAAAGCCCACAATACTCTAATTACATTGAGAACTGGATTAAAGGAAACTATCTGCCGCTCCTGTATTATTCAGAATATTCGCAATTTCCAAACACAGATGTATCTGCTGTTCTTACTCTTAATCCCGGAGGTAAAGCATGAAGTTATCTAAATTAATGAGGGTACTGCTTTCTGTTGCAGTATGCATTGTATCTGGATATTTGCTGCTGCTTTCTGGTATCTGGTACCTGCTGGTAATTTCCGGCTTTATTTCCTCTCTTATTGTAAGGGGCGGATGGAAAGTATCTTTTCCTACTGCATTTGTATCTGGCATAATACTGACAGCGATTTACGTTATAATGCTTCCAATTTCAAATGAGAGTGCAGTTATGAATGAGGTCGGTTCGCTTGCAGGTTTTCCATCTATTCTTCTCTTTGCTATTATGTTCCTCATTAGTGGTGTGCTGATGGGTTCAGGTGCCCTTATTGGCAGCTCTATTGCTTTTTTAAGGAATGATGATTCAGTGATGTCCGCTGGCAAGACACAGCTATAACCCCGATTATATTTTGACAGGTTATGATCATAACGCAATCTCATTTTTAAAAAATCTATTTAAAGAAACTTTATGTGAAATTAATATAGTGAAGAGGTGATATGATATAATAATGGATTCAGCTCGATACAACGATCACCTGGATCAGATCATCGTTTTTACAATGGAACCGCCATCAAGGATGGCTTCAATCTCACGAAAATTCAACATTCAAGCTGATGTTGGTGTAAGATTCACAGAAAGATCATCGGAGCTCACGTTTCTATATCATGAAAAGGATCCGAATAACAGGGATATCAAAATATATCTGGCTCAGTTTAACCCGATGCTATTTAAAAATTCCATAATCATACGCAGGGAAATTGATGCAGAACTCGAATTTAATAATCTGATGAAGGAAATGCATTCTGTTGAATCCTCTGTACTGACAGGTATAAGCTTGGAAAATGGGATTTACAGAATAGTATTTGAATATGCAGCCAGAGATACTAAATCTGTCTCTTCAGTAATTTTACGCTTTATAGATAGGATTGAAACGCTGAAACTTACATATCTGGGTTCACTGGAAGATTATGTGAAATCCAATCACCACAGTCAACATGGAAGCGAAATCACATCATTATCTTTCAGCATTTTCGATACTGGAAACTCACACCATATCCAAGCCAGTCCTGGTGACAGAAGAATTGTAATCCTGAAGTTTCCAATGGGAGACAACAGAGTAAGATTTCTTGTTTATGAAATCCACAATGCAAATGATAAAAAATTCTTATCATATACTTGGGAGCAGATGGAATCTGAAAGTAATTTTTTTGGTTTTTATAAATCGCTTGTTGAAAAATTATATTCCAGTAAGGTAATACTTATACGAAGCTCACAGTTAATCGAGGAAAAGATTACGACGTTTTATTTTTCTTTCAGCAGCAGGCAATCAAAAGATTTTATTAAGTGTCTGTCTGATGCAACAAGTGGATCAGGAATAAAGAAATACAGAATAAATTACTTTGAGAGTCATTAAATATTCGTCGTTCCAAATTATAGTTAGAATCATTCTCCAAACGAGATAAATATCGTCTCAAAATAAGTATTTTCAAGTGTATGGGAATACTAATAAACATTGTATTAATCAACATGCATGGATAACGGTGATATAATCCAAAAGATGGCCGAGCTTATGGAGTCCGGAAGGGAATTTGCCCTCGCCACAGTTGTCAGTGCCGAGGGTTCCACGCTAGCAAAGCCAGGATTCAAACTTATACTTTCCAGTGAAGGCGAGCCACTGTTCGGTACGCTGGGGGGTGCATGCCCCGAAAGCGCTATATCGTCTCTTGCACAGGACGTCGTGAAGCACAACAGGGCGAAAGCAGTAAAAGTCCATCTGGAGCAAACTGAGGCATCTCTTCAGGGTATAATATCAAGGAAGAGTGATGATGAAATTTTTGTTGAAACCTTTTGTGGCGGTACAATAGAGATATTCATAGAGCCGTATATGAATGCCAAGGTTCTAACTGTAATAAAGCAGGGTGGCAAGGATGATGTTGCCGACTCTATATTTGCGATCTCGAAGCTTGCAGGAATTAAATGCGAGATTCTTGATCTCTCTGATATATCAAAGGGAGAAGATCCTCTGAGGACATATAGATTCACGGACAGGCACTACGTCGTTGTTCTTACCAAAGGAAATGAAGATATCAGGGTTCTCGAACATCTGTCAACATTAAAACTACCATACATTGGACTCATGGCTAGCAGGAAGAGATTTGAGTATGATTCAAATGAACTGAAAGGTAAAGTAAGTGAAAAGTTCCTGAAATCAATACACAGTCCAATAGGGATAAGTATCGGTGCCATATCCCCTGGTGAAATTGCAATTAGCATAATATCGGAAGTAGTAATGGCAATGAGGCAACCCGGTATAAAAAAGAATGCTTGAATGATTATATATTATAATTAAATGCGATATTTATGTATCCGCAGGAATTTGAATACTATGCTCCAAAAACAATTGATGAAGCGCTTTCGTTTCTTTCGACGCACCAAAATTCTAAAGTTCTTGCAGGCGGCCAGAGCCTCATTCCTATCATGAAGATGAGGGTGGCATCCTTCGATTATCTGGTGGATCTATCAAATATAAGCGATCTTAGATATATCAGGAAGGATGGTTCTGAAATCCATATCGGCGCAATGACAACAACTGGAGATATTGAATCCTCATCGATTATAAGGAAAGAATTGATGGTTCTTTCAGAGACAGCATCACAGATAGCTGATCCGCAGGTCAGGAATATGGGAACGATTGGTGGAAACTGCTCCCACGGTGATCCCGGTAATGACATGCCTGCTGTTATGCTTGCGCTGAATGCCAGATATGTAATCAGGGGAAAAGAAGGAAGAAAGGAGATAAAGGCATCCAGCTTCTACAAAGGATCATTTGAAACAGCACTCGACGAAGGGGAAATACTGACTGAAATAATTGTACCTACAACACCACACAGAACCGGGGCAGCTTATGTTAAGCATAAGAGAAGAGCCGGTGACTTCTCGATAGCTGCTGTGGCAGCGTTTATTTCACTGGACGGATTAAGCCACTGTGAATCGGCTGGGATCGGAATGACATCAGTTGGCCCGACCAGTATTAAAGCTGTTGAGACCGAAAGGTACCTTGAGGGCAAACAGCTTACAAGGGATGTTATTAACAAAGCAGCTGAAATCATGATTTCTGAATCAGATCCAATGGATGACTCATATTCAAGTTCAGAATTCAAGAAGGATATTCTTGGACTCGTTGGGAAAGAAGCGATTGCTAAAGCATTCGATCGCGCATCTGGGGTGTGATAAAAATGGCCAACAAAATTAAAATAAATGTGAAGGTGAATGGAAAAGACGTTGAGAGAGAGATCGAGCCAAGGTTATTGCTTGTTGATTTTATCAGAAGCGAGCTCGGTTTAACAGGAACTCATGTTGGGTGCGATTCATCAAACTGCGGTGCCTGTACCGTTCTGCTCGGAAATAAGGCGGTAAAATCATGTACCCTTCTGGCCGCTCAAGCAAACGGGAATTCTATCACAACAATTGAGGGCATTTCAAAAGGAGACAAATTGCATCCACTTCAGAAAGCATTCCTGGATAAAGACGGCCTCCAGTGCGGTTATTGTACTGCAGGTATGATAATGGTGGCATACTGGTACCTCAAGAAGAATCCTGATGCAACTAGAGATGAGATCAGAGAAGCAATCTCTGGAAACATCTGCAGATGTACCGGCTACGATAGCATAGTTGATTCCATAGAGGAAGCTTCAAAGCACATGGAGGACGAAGAGGAGGAAATTGTAGCCAGAGAGGTGAAGCGATGAGCACAGTGGTGGACATAGTAAAGGGCAGGGGCAGGTTTGTTGATGACATAGTCCTTCCAGAAATGCAGCACCTCGCAATCATAAGGAGTAATTTCTCTAGAGGTAAGATACTGAAAATAGAAGGGGAATGTTACACGTTCAAAGATTTCCCGTCATATATTACATCAGTAGGGGAGGGTGCAACAGAAGGAGAGCTCAATCTCAGGGAGCCTGTACTGGCAGACAAATATGTGAATTATCTGGGTCAGCCCATAGCAGGGGTTCTTGGAAAGGACAGATATGAGGCTGAGGATCTTGCTGATTCTATCGGCGTTGATATTGAGCCACTCAAACCAGTAATGGATCCGGAGATTTCAATGAAATCAGAACCGATTCACCCTTCGATGAAGAATAACATACTTTCAGAGATAACCATCGGAAAAGATTTCAACGGTGAGAAATATGACATCAGGCTAAAGGACCATTTTGATAATAAGAGGGTTGCTACTAACCCGATTGAAACCAGGGGAATTGTAGCCTCATATTCCGATGGAAAGCTGACAGTATGGATCCCGACACAGTCAGTGCATAGTATCAGGGAAGGGCTATCCGATGTGTTAAACATGCCCAAGGAAAAAATAAGGATTATTCAGACAGACACGGGAGGTGCATTTGGGCTTAAAGGATCAGTCTACTCTGAACACGCACTCGCGGCATTTCTTGCGATAAAGACAGGAAAACCCGTTAAGTGGCTTGAGAGCAGAAGAGATCACCTTACTTCAAGCCATCCCGGGAGAGGCACATCAGCGGAAGTGGAGCTGTTTGCTGATAAAACTGGAAAAATACATGGTATCAAGGGAAGACTAGTCGTTGATGCCGGTGCATATTCCGGCGGTAGCGGGGAATTTGCTGCGCGTTTCGTAGGCATGCAGATGTGCGGTGCTTATGATATTCCAAATGCATATATCGAGGCCAAATCCGTCCTGACGAATAAGCCTGTGCAGGGTCCTTACAGGGGTGCAGGCAGGCCGGAAGCTCATTTTTTCGTTGAAAGAATGGTTGATAAACTTGCTGATGAATTGCACATGGATCCTGTGGATGTAAGGCTTTTAAACACAAGCAACAAGGAACATACCTCACCTCTGGGAGTTTACGTTCCTCCTGCTAAATCGTTCCTCATGGAAGCAGTTGATAAACTGAATTACAGGAATCTCAAGAAAGATAAGCCTGGCTTTTCAATATTTGTTCTCGTGCCAGCTTTTCAGCCAGGAGAAACTGCAAGAATTATCGTTGATAAAAGTAAGGTCAGAGTCTGGCTTGGCGGAAATTCACATGGACAGCGCCACGAGCAATTTGTCAAAAGAATAGTGAAGGAAAACCTTGGAATCGATGAATCTCTCGTCACACTGGAGATGGGCGATACTGACATGCTTGAAGATGGGATTGGTTCATGGGGAAGCAGATCAGCAATGGTTGGTGGTATGGCCGTATATGACGCATGTCAGAAGATAAAAGAGGGCGTTGTGAAGAAATACGGAAAGTATTCAAAAGAACTCCTTATGGATGACGGTGCCGATGTCTATACGCACTGGAGGGAGAAGGGATCAATGGACTCCCTTGGTTGCAACCTCGTCACCTGCAAGGTTAGCGACCGGGGGCAGGTGACAATCAAAGAGTGCAGCGCTTATTATGATGTTGGAACTCCTTTGTCCGAATCCAATGTAAGGGGACAGGTTGAAGGAGGTATGGCCCAGGGAATAGGCCAGACCCTTTACGAAGAACTTCTATATAACGAGGATGGCGAAATGCTGACAACTTCCATATCGGATTCAGGTGTTCCACTCGCCAATCAGCTCCCGGATTACAAGGTTTTCCTTGCAGATTCAAAATCGACACTAGCCATAGGGTCCAAAGGGGTGGGTGAGTCGCCTACCATAGGCATCCCGCCTGCACTGGCCAGAGCAATCGAGAACCAGACTGGGGTACATATCACCGAGACGCCCGTAAGACAGGAAATTCTGATAAAGCGGAGTAAAGGAACCATTACGTCAGATTAGGGCGGTTCTTCCCAGATCCCGGTATTTTTCTGTTAGGTAATCGTATTCATGCTTGACGCAGGATCTGCAATCATTCTTTCTTGAAATCTCTATTTTATCTATAGATAGTGGCCAAGTTTCAATGTGATAGAGGAATCTTCCTTCATTCTTATCTGCAATCATCCTTATCGCTTCAGAAAAGGCAAGTGACGAAATCATATTTGGAACAGAAGAAAGAACACCGACCTGTTCGCATGTAGGGTAACCAGCTAATTTCGCTGGAGCGAAGCATGCGAAGCATGCTGAAATCCCTGGTCTGATCAATTTCACCTGGCCATACGTTTCGAGGGCCGAAGTAAATACCCATGGAACATTATTGTAGTTGCAGGCATCGTTTATTATGAATCTTGTTGTGAGATTATCTGTTCCATCTATAACAAGATCACATCTCTTTGTTATATCAAGCGCATTCCCTGCATCAAATGTTGTGAACATCGCCTCGCATGAAACTTCGCTGTTAATTCTTGACAATTTTTCCAGTGCAGCATCTGCTTTCCTCCTGCCAATGTCGTTTTCATTGAACAGTATCTGTCTGTGTATGTTCGTTAGGTCAACGAAATCCCTGTCAACAAGCAATAACTTTCTGATCCCTGCCCTGCAGAAAAGGTCGGCTGAAAGTGAGCCAGTTCCTCCTAAACCTATTATCGCAACTGATAATGACCGTATTTTCTTCATTGTTTCTTTGCCGATATTGTGAAGAATTTCTAGCCTCGAATATCTGTTTGTTGATGAAGCCATATCAACCGAAATAGCATTGCGGTGATATTAAGTATACCAGTAAACGATCTAAATTTTTGAATTCATGCTAAAAACAATAAGTTAAGATATAAATTTGAAACCTTTTAGCAGAACAATACCGCGAAAGCTTAATAACCAAGGCTAAATATGATACTCAGATGCTTACTGATAATTACGGTAGGAACGTTTCGAGTCTCAGGGTTCAGGTAAACACCACATGTAACTTTGGTTGTTTCTTCTGTCACATGGAGGGCACAGGAATCCAGGCCAATGAAATGTCAGCCGACCAGATCATCAGGATAATTGGGACAGCACATAAGCTTGGCATCAACAAGGTTAAATTTACCGGCGGGGAACCAACACTGAGAAGAGATATAGTTGATATAGTGAGGCGTACGAGAGAGATAATCACCGGTGACATATCTATGACAACGAATGGCACAAGGCTGAAGCATCTTGCCTCCGACCTAAGAAAGGCTGGACTGGACAGGATAAACGTATCAATGCATTCAATCGACAGGGAGGGTTTCCGTTTCGTAACCGGCGTTGATGCAATACATAAGGTTTTGGAGGGAATTGAGAGCGCGAGAAATGCAGGATTTGAAAACATAAAAGTAAATTTCGTCGCTTTGAAGGGCGTTAATATTGAACAGATTCCTCGAATGATCGATCTATCAGCAAAAGAGAGATTTCTTCTGCAGATAATCGAATATGAGGTTCCTAGGGAGCAGGAGCAATCAGAGGATTATGTAAGATATCATTATCCATTGGATGATCTTGAAGCAGAGCTATCTTCCAGGGCATACAGGATCGATCACAACAGTATTCATGAAAGACCAATTTTCCGGATAAGGAATGAAGCAGGTGAAGCAAGCGTAGAAATAGTTAAACCAATGAGGAATTACGAATTTTGCAATAAGTGCACAAGGATGCGTGTGACCTCACTCGGAGAGTTGAAGCCATGTCTGATGACAACGGGCGATCTTACGCCAGTTTTCAGGAGCGGGAAGGCGACAACGGATGAGGAGATAGAAAACGCATTCAGGATTGCAACTCTGAAGAGAAAACCTTACTGGACCAGGGAGGATAAAATTGAAAGTCAGATACTTTGCGAGACTGAGGGAACTAACTAGAACGGATGAGGATTTTTTTCAGCTGGACAGTGAGGAGACAATATCCAGCATTCTGGTTAGAGTGAAGGAGAAGTATCCCTTTATTGCAGATGAGAAAAATTTACTGATTGCATTAAATGAAAAATACGCGAATATGAATGATCCTGTCAGGGATACCGATACAGTTGCAATATTTCCGTCCGTAAGTGGCGGTTGAGATCAGTTATGCCATATCGCTGTTTTTTCATCTATTATGTCTTTCTTCCAGATGGGGGCTTCCGCTTTAATCCTGTTCAGTATCTCTGAGCATCCATCAAACCCCTCTTTCCGGTGCTGTGCACTTACAGCTATCATAATCGATGCTTCACCAATACCCAACCTGCCAATGCGGTGAACAGCAACAGCATCGATAAGTGCGAATTTCTTTATGCTGCTCGCAAGTATGTTCAGCATTGTGGATTCTGCCATCTCAATATACGCCTCATACTCCAGCGATGTGATTGTATTATCTCCAGTTTTTTCCCTGACAGTCCCAATAAATGTGACTATGGCTCCAGTGTTTCCGGGGTGAAGTTTTTTCAGTACATCATCAACGACAATAGGCCCAGATACGATCAATGCCATCATAGCCGGAATATATACAAATACAATAATTAACTTGCCATTGATCTCTTAAGGCTGGAAATATGATAGACATATCTGGTAAAAAAGAAATAGGAAGGGAAGCCATCTCGTCCGGATTCATACATCTCTCGGAAGAATCATTGAAGGCCATAGCTGAGGGGAAGGTAAAGAAGGGAGATGTCCTCGCGACTGCAAAAGTCTCAGGTGTGATGGCTGCCAAACGCACGCCTGATATAATTCCATTCTGCCATCCAATACCGCTCCAGAAGGTCGACGTCTCTTTTGCCATCCATAAGGATGGAATAGAGGCAAAATGTTCGGTTAAGGCATCATACAGGACGGGAGTGGAAATGGAAACCCTTGCATGTGTTTCCTCTGCTCTCCTCACTATCTGGGATATGACCAAATACATAGAAAAAGACGAAACAGGTAATTATCCAGATACAAGAATAACTGATATACATGTAATAAGAAAGGTGAAAGATGCCACACTCTCATAGTTCAAGGGATATTATACCAGATTTTGGGGTACTTACATGCAGCAGCACGCGTTCAAAAGATGAAGACGATAGCGGAAAAATTATTATATCACTCCTGGAGCAGTTTGGATACACTGCAAAGGCATATGATGTGGTAAAGGATGATTTTGATCGTATTTCCGCGAAGGTCGTGGAGATGTCTTCCTCCTGCGATATTATAATTGTGAACGGTGGCACTGGAATAACAAGATATGATGTAACAATAGAATCTGTCAGATCCATATCTGATAAGGAATTAACCGGATTCGCAATACAGTTCCAGGTACTTTCTATGCAGGAAATGCAATCTGCTTCCATGCTCTCACGAGCCTCAGGCTTTATAGTAAACAGGAAAGCTGTCTTCTGCCTGCCAGGATCTAAGGATGCGGTTTCGCTTGGCATGAATAAACTGATCATACCGGAAATTGCGCACATAATGCACGAACTGAGGAGATAATTGGTATGAAAGGTTTCAGCGATCTTATTGAATTCGATGATGCAGTTGAAATTATCAGGAGAAAATTGACTATACCGGAAAAAAGTGAGGAGATCGGTCTTCAGGATTCGATAGGTAGATTTCTGTCTGAACCATTGTTTAGTAACAGAAATCTGCCGGAATTCAGCAGGTCCAGGGTTGATGGTTATGCCGTGAATTCTGTAGGTTTAAGGAACAGATTTAGAAATGGGAAATGTAAGGTTAGGGTCAATGGATTCCAGAAGATAGGTGAAAAACCATTGCGCCTGCTGAAGGATGATGAATGTTTTAGAATTGCCACTGGAGCCCCTATCCCTTTGGGCTGTGATTCAGTAGTTATGCTGGAAGACTGCGTTGAAGGTGCTGGTTACATTATTCTCTCTTCCCCTCCGGTCTATCTCGATAATGTCTCCCTGGTTGGCTCTGATATTGTTCAGGGTGATTTCCTGCTTTCTTCCTATAGAAGGATCTCTCCAGACATGATAGCACCGCTTTCAGCCCTCGGAATTTCTTCTGTTACTGTGAGAAAAAAGATAGAAGCTGCAGTAATCTCGACTGGCAACGAGCTGGTTTATCCAGGCCATAAGAAAAATAAATTCGAGATTTACGATTCAAATGGTCCTGTCATTAGTGCGATTCTTGCTGACACAGGTGTGTGCAATTCTAATTATATCGGCATAGTCAGGGACAATCTTGATGACCTTATGCAAAAGATAAGGTCTGCAATTTCTAAAAACGACTTATTGTTAATTTCTGCGGGGACCTCCGTTGGTGAAGAGGACTATCTTGAAGAATCCATCAAAAAACTTCGCGGGACGGTTCATTTTCACGGAGTTAATGTTCGACCCGGAATGCCTTTTCTTTTCGCTGATATATCTGGTAAACCAGTCTTCGGATTACCTGGTTTTCCAGTTTCCTCCATTATGATCCTCCGCGCACTTGTCTTACCAGAGTTAATCAGGAAGTTCTCCAGGTCAGAACCTCATCCTGAAAAAATTTCTAAGGTCCACGCCTCGATCTTAAGCCAAAAAGAGCACAGAAATGCGACCAGGCTGTTTCCATCAATCAATATCACCGGCGATCTTGATTCCTCAGCGATGATAAGCGGCGAATCTGGCTGGGTAGCCAGGCTAACCAATGCAAATTCCCTTACAGTAATGAAGCCTCCAATTCGTAAAAGTACGGTACTTTTCCATTATAAATACAACATTGATCACGATAAAAATATTGTTTTCATTTGTGGTTCATTTAATAGGATCATCCATGAAATATTAGAAAAAGTGAAGATTCCACATGTCTTTCTAAACCCAGACTTTATTGAATCGGGCAATGAATCACTGATTAACAACATCGACATTCTTATACTCGAAGAAAAAACTCAGAAAAATAGTCTAACATATGACGAGGGATACTTTTTTAGGAAACTTATTCATGCAAAAAAATACGGAATCGTGACCCTGGATTCCTTACCAGATCTGGATGAGGTTTACGTTTCATGCAGGTCAGAGAAATTATTTGAAAGAATGACTCCTTATATGCAATCAATAATAGGTATGAACGCGAGATTCAGCATGATAAAGGCAACGAGCGATTTGCACGCGATTATACTTTTCAAGGAAGGCGTTGCAACATTCGCCATTTCTGATGAAGATAATACAAAAAATTCTAACCTGAAATTCAAACCGGCGCTAGAAATAGAGCAGCATCTATTAATCAATAAAAGAAATAAGAGGTTAGTCTCGTTGTTTAGAGACGTAACCTTATAGATTAATATGGAAACGGATGAATTAGAAACTGATGTCTGAGTTTATTCAATAAAATGATAAAGAACAAAGAATAAAGATTGATTATGATCATTACTGTCAGGATCAGGAATGGAAACCAGCCAATAGAATTTTCAGATGGCATTCTAACAGTTTACACTAAAGAAGAAATGATTGAAAACAGAGCCAATATTGACATCATAAAACAGTTATCCAAGTTCTATAAAGTAAATTATAAGAGTGTGAGGATAATCAAAGGGCACAGGTCAAGAAGAAAAATCATAGAAATCCCTGATCTTTAGTCTTGATCGATGTTCATTTTAGTTCTAATTATGCTTATTCAGATACATTGGGTGTAAACATATGGAAGTATAAGAGCAAGTTTTTCATTAAACTATCAATGACCTTTTGAAATGTTTATTGATAAGATTGGTAAGGAGGAAAAAAGGGAAATATTGGAGGTAGCGAAGTCCATATATGATTTTGCAGAAATTGGAAGCAAAGAGGTAAAATCATCTTATCTGCTTGCAGAGAAACTTTCAGATCACGGGTTCACAATAGACATGCCCTTTCAGTCTATGACAACAGCTTTCAGGGCAACTTTTGGATCAGGGAAACCAACAGTTGGGTTGTTGGCCGAATATGACGCACTTCCAAATGGGCATTCCTGTGGACACAACCTTATTTCAGCGTGGGCATTTGGGACTGCCCTGCTTCTGTCAAAGTATCTTAAAAATGGCAAGATAGTAGTCTTCGGGACCCCTTCTGAAGAGGGCATTGGTGAATATTCGGGAAGCAAGGTTACATTCTCTGATAAGGGTGTTTTTTCAGACGTAGATTTCGTGTTTGGCATGCACCCTTCGGATGAATGGGCCGCTGGCTCTACATCGTTCTGTGATATCTCCTATCTTTTAAAATTCCATGGGCGATCAACCCATGCAGCAAATTCCCCTGAAAGTGGTATAAATGCCCTTGATGCAGCTGTCTCAGCATATGTCAACATAAACATGATGAGGGATTCCATAAAGGTTGACAAGTTTCCAGTTATAGGAATGATTTTTAGGGAAGGAGGAACGGCAACGAACGTGGTACCTGATTTAGCATCATTAGAAGTTGATCTAAGATCCAAATCACCTGTATTTATTGAAACCATGGTTAAAAGGATGAAGAGAATCGCAAAAGCATCTGCAGATGCATTTGGGGCACAGGTTGAAATCCAGGCAACTTCTCCGCTTTATCTCTCTTATAAGAATCTCAAAACAATCAATGGAATAATATTGGATTCCCTGAATGAGATGGGAATTAAATCCAGAATGGTCCCACCAGATGAGGTCCCATCAGGAAGCACTGATGAGGGTAACGTAAGCAGAGTGGTCCCCACAGGTCACATTGACATAAAGATAACTGAAGCCGGAACACCTGGTCATTCCGATGAGTTCAGGTTGGCAGCACATCCAGATCGTGCCGGAAAAAACCTGATTAATGGCATACTTGCTTCAGCTAACGCTTGCCTTAAAATCATTAGCGACGAATCTGTACTTAAGGAGATTAGGATGAGGTTCTGACC
>JAKAAI010000090.1 GCA_021797055.1 Thermoplasmata archaeon
GATCTGATCAGTGGGGGTTCGCATTTTACGAACAAGCCTTCTGTTTACAAAATGGCAAAGGAGTTTCATGTTCATCCAGAAGTTATTAAAAACAGGATAAACTACTTGGTGGAAACGGGATTGATTCGGGGGGTAAAGTTTTACGCCGACAGCAGGTTTATGCCCTGGAATCGTTACTTCATTTTGACTCGCGCAGGAAAAAGTTCCGCTAAAGAAATTTTTGACCATTTTCCAGAATTTCCTCTGGTAGAACGTGTGATTTTTGGTACCCTTAAGTTGCCGTTCTTCGCAGACTCTAAGGTTGATGCAAACGTCGAAAGAGAGTTTTCTAGCATTTCCCTGATTGCATCAGATGATTCGGAGATGAAAAAGCAATTGCACGACCTGGAAAAAACCCTTGATCACGCGTTGGATTTTATAGAAATTATGAATGACTCTCCTCATAAAGAGAGACTGATATCTCCAAGCGAGCAATTGGTTCTGAATGCCGTTATGTACCAAAACCCTCTATCAATGAGTATAAATAAAATTGCTCGGGAACTCAGAGTACCAGCCCGTACAGTTCGCAGGAAGATCACAAAGATGCTTGATGCTGGAGTGATTTACGAGGAGGTTTCGTTTGACACCTATATGGCCCAAGGAGTTCTGCTGCCCAGCATTATCATGACTGGTGACTACCAAAAATGGCTGCCCGCCATAAATGAATCGGAATTCCTGCGAGATCGATTACTATTATACAAGAACTGGTCCAGGTTCTCTTTTTTCATCTTTTACGCAGAAACTTTCTCTATCGTTGATCAACTAATCGTGGCTGCAAGAAAAATTGATCCGGCAAGCAAGTTGACGTACAGAAATGGGTCATACAACAATCCTCATGTAAGATACCCCCTGCCTGAAATTGAGGAATGAGCCCAGTGGACTGAGCATTACTTCATCGAGAATTCAAACAACCAGTGTTAGCTGTAGGAATGCGACTGCTTCATTCCATGAATATCTTGCTATGAGTCTTCATTATCACAGCCTTAAGATCTATGTGAGATACAGGAGTGCTCCATCAACGCAAATAATCTGATGAATATCTTTGGTAAGAACTCTGATATCCCGCAGCTTATCAACAACGTGCTTCACACCATCAACATAGATGTATGTGCTACAAACTCTTACCAGAATGTAGCCATGCACATTCTGGTGCGCAACATGGTTTGAAACAGCGATCAGAATTACAAAAGCATTTTATCGTTCAAGAGCGTTATATAGATTGCCATGACTATAACTCTAACAGCAAATATCTGAGCCAATCTTCTCTTAAGTAACCTGCTTGCAGTGTGTGCACAGATCCAGCCTCCCGGCATACCTCCTGCAATGAAGTGTCCACTGATCCCGAGATTGAGTTATCCGCTAAGGGATAACGGAAAGCAAACATAATACCCAATGTTATAACTCACCACGGGGTTTCTCATCGCAAGTATTATTCCAACGAAACCTCCAAAGAGAAGACCAGGTACTATCTGGAACCCGCCACCAATGCTAATATTACCTGATGCGAAGCCAGCAATCATCCAGGTGGAGACAAGTTTTGTATAGGAAATGAATACATTTCTCTTTACGGTGGGCATGCCAACGCACTTTCTCTTGGGCTAGTATAACGCAATGGCTACCATCATGATACTGGAGAAGAAAAGCAGGTACGTCCCGGGCGTTAAAAATTTCAGTTCAGATCCTAAAAGAAAATCCACTATCCTTGGTATGATAAAGATGTCACTTGCTCTGTAATTCATGTTTCCTTTGTGTGTGTGCTGAATCTGGTTCAGGTATGCATTGATTCCAAGAACAAGAGCTGCATTGTCTATTGCCATATGCGGATGACCAAAACCAACGAAATAGATGAGAAAGGGGATTACAGTATTGAGCCAATTCCATCAATTAAATCGAAGGAGAGACCGAACAGCAAACCTTAGGCTGTTTAAGGGATGTCACGTAAATCATGGACTGAATGAATCTGTATACCCAGAACGACAGAATTGAGCAATTATATTCAATCCCGGCATTGACTTACACACTGCCGGGTGCCATTTCGATACCAGGAAATAATTCATCATCTGCACGTACTTCACCTGCCAGCTTATCTTAGATAACTTCATGGGTATACCTTCATTCTTGCCTATATGTATCAGATCCAGGAAATACGAAAAACTTTTCTTATTTTATTTGCGGTATGGATCTCTCCTCCAAGGGAAAGAGATTAGACATTGGCATTTTCGTCATTCTTAGTGTTAATGTATCTTTGCCTCCGGTCAGCATAACAAGCATCTCAGGCATTTCTTTTCATCATTCCCTATTATTCACGATAAATAGCATTTTTCAAATCCATGTTCATTTTATTTGGTGTATCAACATAAATCATGCCTCGAATGCAGAAATTCCTCAAGAGATTCCAGAAAAATCTCTTTCATAATATTTGTCACATTCCAACACTTTTTGTGTCGTACTACCTAATATATTCATACTGATTTTCTTTCACGTGGAAAATCCAAAAAATGGAATGAGAAAGATAGCATCT
Organism: Thermoplasmata archaeon; assembly: GCA_021797055.1. Next base: position 2,561 of record JAKAAI010000090.1, read on the forward strand.
AATGCCATTTTCGCGGTTATAGTAATCGCTCTTCTGGGTACGTCGTTCGAATTGGCACTTGGCCATTCGAACGATAGTCAAACTTCAACCGGAAGTTATTTTCTTTTTCAGACTGGATCAGGAAAGTATACACTTAGCATAAAGGAGACGGGACTTCCAGCGGGTCATCTTTGGAACGTTTCTCTTGGAGGGGACGGCTCCGGTGGTTTTGTAACGGCAATCAATAGCTCAAAATCTACCATAATTCAATTCATGTTGGCAAATGGCAATTATACTTTTACACCTGCCAGTGTGGGTTATGCCAGCAATGTGACCATGACGACTCCCAATCAGATGCCGGATGCTGTATCTATCAGCGGTAGTAACCTAACCTACAACGTTTACTTCAACAAGACGTATGCTGTTAGTCTCATTGAGAGTGGCCTTCCTTCGGGAATGAACTGGATGGCTAATTTAATGGATCTCAGCTATAATGACGTGTCTTCGTCTAACATCACTAACAGCAGCAATCTTGTTTTTGAGTTGGTAAATGGGACGTGGATTGCATCCGCTGTTCCATTTGTCAGTGGCTATAGCGGCTACAACGCGTATTTTAATAATTCCGATCAGTCATACCAGTATTTAAATATTAATGGAGCACCAACGACGGTATACATCCATTTTATAAGGTCGTACAGTATCAATTTTACAGAAACAGGTCTGCCCGCAAACAGCATCTGGAAAATAAACATCGCAGATTCATCGATGGAGAGCAAGGGTAATTTCAATACCGTTTATGCAACGATGGCGGAATATACGTTACCTGAATTTAACGACACCTGGTACTACAGCTTCAGTACATCTGTGCCTGGTGGATACTTTGCCTATCCGTCCAGCGGATCCGTCCAGGTCTCAGGAAGTAACGTTTCAGTAGCGGTAACTTTTTCCACGTCCCCGCCAAGCGGGTATTATTTTTTAAACTTCACAGAGACTGGCCTTTCGCCCGGAACCTCATGGTACGTGACACTTAACGGAAGCACGGAATCATCCACCGCTAGTACGATAACTTTCTCTGTGCTGGACGGAACCTATTCATACATTGTAGGTAACGTAAATGGATACACGCAAATTCCGTCCTCCGGAAATATAACTGTCAGTGGAAGCAACGTTAATCAGACAGTCAGATTCACTTCATCTGCTACAGCTCCTCCAGTGTGGGCATTCATCGGAGCGTATGCAGACTATAGAGTGACATCGGTGTACGATGGCATTATTTCCAGCGGTAATCTGACAATGCAGGCAATTGCCGTCAATCTGACCAACAATACTGTAGCATTGAGTATAACAGGGCAAGGAGTTACTTCCGGAGCAACTAGCAATACTACACTCTACATTAACTGGAATGACTTCTCTTTCTGGCTCGGTAAGGGCCTGATATCAGAATTGAACAGTGGTACCAGCCCAGTGGGCCCGAATGCCAGCGTCAGCACCTCAATAAAAATCAGCACCCCTGATGGAATATTTCTTACAGATAGAGTGGTTTTTTCATCGAACGGGCAGGATGTGAATTTTTACTTTGATATGTATTCAGGGATATTCGTGGCTCTTCTTGAGACGAATACAACTGGTAGCATCAACGCCAATATTACATCCACAAACATTCCTGAAGGTGGCACGGCCCAGCCTTTCTATACGGTATCATTCTCGGAATCTGGTCTCCCAGCAGGCACGGCATGGTATGTCAACCTTAGCAATGGTAAGCTGTACACATCAACGTCAGACACAATATCCATACGGGAAACAAATGGAACATATTCATACTCGGTTGCCTCATCCAACAAGATATTCAGCCCTGCACCAGCTTCAGGTTCAATAACAGTCAACGGAGGATTGGTGTCAGTGCTCATAACATTCTCACAGACACACGGATCAAGCTATACTGTAACATTCTCAGAAACTGGCCTTCCGTCTGGCATACTATGGTATGTGAACTTCAACGGAACAAACAAATCATCCACTACAGGCACAATCACATTCACGGCCCCCAATGGAACGTATTCTTTTACCGTCGGTAACGTTTCTGGGTATTCTGTTTCGTCTTCGTCTGGTTCAATATCTGTCAATGGAAACAGCGTATCAAATACCATCACGTTCTATCCTATCAAGAAATCATCTTCAGGTTCTGGGATACCTGCAGATGAGATATATGGAATCTCTGGAGGGGTGGTATTGGCCGTGGTAATCGTGTCTGTACTTGCATTTATGAAAAAGAGGAAGTGATTCTGCTTGCGGACACTGATCGCATTGGCACTTTTTATTGAGTTTATCTCCTGCTTATCGCAGATGAGCGTAAGATCTGGGCCTGCCACCATTCAAGGCGCTACAATTGCTGGTCACTCAGGCGACTCTATACATTGCTATAAACCGAGCTTACATCTATTTAATCGCATTAGTGGCAACAGCCTATGCTCGAAAACTAGAGAGGGATGCATATGGTTCTAAGACAATACTCAGTTGCCAAAGGATTAGGAATCATTGTAGGCTTTGTTATTTTCGTCATAATAATTGCAATCATCTTTACTCCCTTTCTCCATGTTTTGGAAAGAGGGACTTCAGAGGCTACATTCGGATTCCCATCTTCTTCTGACCTCTCAGGTGCCTCAGGTGTTAACGCTAGCTTTGAAGAGCAGAGAAACCCAAGCCCAACCAATGGAAGTACCCTTGCCTATAACTCCGGCATTGTTTCAGGGAAATATGTCTGCTACAACAGCACCTCCGACGGTTATTTTGAGTTATTTGAGTTCAAGATGTCCACTAACGACAGTAGCAGCGCCCTCTATTCTCATTATTATGCCCAGTACCACACTATCTGGAATGGCAACAAGTCGAAAGACAGCATCTCTGCAAATATATCTACCCTTGGATTTACCTATTTTTATTTTCAGGGAGCTGCATTAATTTCGTATAAGGTATCCGTGGGCTTTAGTGGGAGTTATACATTCCTTCTTGCATATGTTGGCAATGCCCCTGTTGACATTAACAATACTGCGGAAGCTGTTATAATGCAAATGTGATTGCAAGTGTCTGAACAGAGAAGGACGTACAAATGAAAACTCTCCATATGATCGCCAGCTAAGAATAGATCTGGGAAGCGTGAAGCTTGACAGATATTACTCGGGTCAGAGCATCTTATATGACTTCTCTGAAAACACAAAAATATTCATCATACCGAAGAAGAATTCCCTGATAAGGGGATCTAAGAGATGGAGGGAGATCATCCGAAGATTCATGAATGACCAATTGCCGTACTTGAGGGAATACTTCAGAAGAAACTGATCTGAATCCGGATTCTCTGCAGACGAGAGGTCAACAGGCCATATGATATTCCAGAGGAGAAAAGATCGCATTGAGACATCTGGATTCTGTAAACGATTGCTTCACAACCTGATACTTGTGAATGGATAGGGGTCACTTATGTCCCAAAGTCCACAACAAACCTACGTTTATAAAGAATTGAAAAAGCGAAACTGAAAATCGGTTTCTTCATGTTTTATAGGAATAACTGGATATTCAGATCCGCATAGTATCAGTTCTAAAGTCCAGTTTCAATCCTTTTGTTTGAAGTATTTCCACTCCTATTACGGCTGGAAAATCTATATTTTCAAGAAATATGAATTCCGGTTCAGAAACGATAACCCCGTTCAGTTTTAGATTCTTGAATGTCAGGGAACCATGACCCTAGAATTGAAACGGGAATTTCACCGTAAGATACAAATCCAAGTTGTTCTGGCCTGATTCGATTGGGCAATACCGCACTGATATAATTTCGTCCAGCTGCAGAATCTATCAAAGCAGAGACTTTGACACTTTTGATTGTGCCCTTTATTTCAATCTGATCGATGATCAATCCCTTGCAAAAAAGCATCCTTATGTTGGGTTCTCTTTGAACGTCTCAACTTTTCTGGTGGTGTCATTTATTACCAATGCAGCAATCATGCCGGTCTTTTGCTTCTTATCTCCAACTTCTATGTCTCTTGAATAGATAACAACAGCATCCCAATAACTCTGATTGAATTTTGCAGATGCAATCCTAGCAGGTCTTTCTATACCCAAATCTTTAAGGTGCTTTTCAACGGTGAGCCTCACATCTTTAATGTCCATCTGGATTTCTTGATCCGAAGTATAAATGTTATAGTAGGTTTAATAAACATTGTTTTAGTTTCCAGACAATAGATTTTCTCTTGAAAATACAATACGAGAGTAAAGTTTTAGGCTTTGAGAAATATAATTATATTCATACTATTATATTTATGGGCTCGACCGGATTTGAACCGGTGACCTCCGCCGTGTCAGGGCGACATCATGCCAACTAGACTACGAGCCCAAGCTTGAAAGGTATTTTTTTTGCATATTTATAATCTCTCTGACTTATCGTATTTTCATTCGTTTTTACACCCATTTTCGAATTGACTTTTTGTTACCATAGTTGACCAGATGGAAAAGAATAAAGATTTAGCTGTGTTATTTATCCT
>JAKAAI010000091.1 GCA_021797055.1 Thermoplasmata archaeon
TATATTATATGATTTTACACGCCCGGATTGACACTTCAGTATTTGGCTCATTGTAAAAGATCATCCTTATAATTGTACGAGGCGATAGATATTCTATAACCGGATAGATCAAAATCGATCAGTAACTAACGAAGAAGATAAGCCTTGTTTTAAAGATTTAGAACAGATCTTCCAATTAATAAATAACGCGTTTTTTGTAATGCATAAAATGTTAAGATGAATGTTTTGATATTGTTGAGTTATGATCCAAAAATCAAAATTTGCAATTTCTGTTTTGTTGTCAGCGATATTGATATCCACCTTTGCTTCAGTTGCTGTTAACACTTCATCGATACACAGCCCGGGATCAAGTTTAGATTCAAAAACCAGTTCAAGTCCAAGCGATCCTTATGTGGACTACCCGTCCTATCTATTCATGAATAACTGGAAAAATTCTACTGTGTGGGTATTCACCGGCATACCTGATTCATACATTGATCTCTATGGAAGTCTATCCCTGAAGGATATAGCATATAATGGAGTTAAGTTACCCGCTTCTATTAACATAAACACGGATAATGAAAGCATCTATTCTAAGCTAACGGGAAACAATACAATTCTTGTCAGGCAAAACCACACTTCAGAATGCATCATATACCCGCCATTTGCAGACCAGTTCATGGTCCGCCAGAACTCATCAGTGCCGTTCAATGATTCTTTCAACATTGCTGGCAAATACAATTACACGATAACTGATTCATACCTGATTGTGAACACAACACCATCCTTCATGATATTCTTTGATGCCTCATCCCATCATGTCATCAGGACAAATGCATCACTGACACTAAATCTCTCATACAACAGCGGAACTTCTTATATCGATGCTGGTTCTGGAATTATAAGCAGGATGCATTATTCTCAGATGATGTCACTTGACAACGAGCGAGTGGCATCGTGGCTTCAAAACTCAAGCAGAATTGATCTTAAAGGATCTTTCCTGCAGATGTATGATATGTCGCTGCTTCTCGTTAAAGACGACCAGAATCCATGTGATGGTGAATTCATCGCTTCGCCTTCTTCACTTTATCTATACGCATGGGTCCGGGATGGTTCATTTGCTGCTATTTCTATGCAGGATTCCGGTCATATAAACAGTGCAGTCAAATACTGGGACTGGATGGCTAGCGAACAGGGAAATGAAAGCGCGAATGGAACATGGTCGACAAGATTTAATTTCTGGAACGGACAACCAGATTTATCATGGACAAATCCTGAATACGACAGCGTGGGAACATTCCTGATTGGATTAGCCGATCTTTTCAGGATAACGGATAATAAAACGTTAATTGAAAGATACCTGCCAGCAATCAATAAGAGCATAGCCTGGGAAGAGGGAGAAATTTCATCAAATGGTCTGTTGCCTCAGGATTACAGCATCTGGGAGGACAATTATGGGTATAACTTCTGGACGCAGGCAGTCGACGGTCTTGGCATGAACGAAACATACAGAATGTACGAAAATCTTGGGATAAGTTTCCCTGGACTTGAGCAGAATGCCACTGTTCTTTCAGAAAATATCATGAAATATTACCTGCAGAAAGATGACACGATGTTTGCGGAATACCTGACCCCGGTCATCGGGGACAAGCAGGTCCCGTATTTGCCTGTAGATATTTACGACTCATCATCTATCCTTCCGGTTGCTCTTGGTTTTATCAATCCAAATTCAAGCCTGGCGCACAAGATTGTAAAAAGCGATGAGATGAATCTGACGGTGTGCGGCGGGCTTGCCCGTTATTATGGGGATACCTATCATTACGAAGGGTATCCCTCTGACAGCAGCGGTCCCATGCCCCCATGGATAATCACCACAATGTTTGAAGCCTATTATGATGAGGCCGTGGGAAATAACACAGGAGCATACAGTTTACTCGGCTGGGCTGTGAACCATTCTCAATCCGGTCTGCTTCCTGAAGCCATTGATCCGAACTATGGAACCCCTCTGCCAACCACTTCCCCACTGACCTGGTCATCGGCCATGTTCATTCTTGCCTCACTCAACTATAATACAACACACGCCCCCTCCAGTCATATTTCTTCAGGGCAGATCATAATAGTATCCGGCGGCGTTGTCGCAGTGCTAGTGGCCGCTGCAGCGGTATGGAGGTTAAAATCACGGAAAAAGGTTGATTGATCAGTTTAGATCGCCTGATTATAATTAAATTACATTCTGAATAGGCTAAAATAAAATATTCTTTTGATCTCACGACCCTGAAGGCCAAGGCAAATTGCCATTCAATTTTAAGAATTCCTGGAGGCGCTGGTTTCTCGGATCGGGGACAGACGAGGATCGCACAATGGATCTTTCGATCACAGACGGGATTTTCTGGACTGTATACAGTAACATGACAACACCTTATCTGGTTGCATTTGCCCTTCTTATAATTGGGCCCACCGCACCGGTTGGATACATCATTGGCATTCCATACCTGATTGTACCGCTGGCCCAATATGCAGCAATAGTTTATTCGAGGAGATCGCCAGACCTGAGGAATCTTACCATTAAAATCACTTTGTTTGACAGGATGATATGGATTGCAGTATCTCTTCTCATCTTTCTTAGGGGATACCTTCTTATTTCCGTTCTGCTGATATCATTCCTTACCTTCAGAATATTCTTTTCATCCTTTTCCGGTACAACATGGACATCATGGGTACCGGCTGCCATAGGCTCAAAGAAAAGGAATCTCTATTTTTCAAAGAGGAATTTTTTCCTCCGTTTCTTTTCGCTTGTAGGTTATGGAATATCATCTGCTGTTTTCTTTTTGTTCGGTGATACTCGGGAGGCATACCTGACTTTATTCCTGGGTTCACTGATCTTTTCGACCATTTCTTTGATGGTTATGAGGAGAATTCCGCCGTTTAGGGCGGAAAAGGAGGAAGGTACAGTATCGGATACCACAAAGAGGCTTTTCTCTTACCTGATCTTTACGCTCTTAACCGGTATAGGTCTGAGTGCATTTTCTCCCTACCTCCAGCTTTACATACTCTCGATAAACTTCCTCGGCCTTTCACCGGAAATATATACCTTCGTGATAACCGTTATTGCACTATCTGCCATTTCATCTCAGATATACTGGGGAAGACTGATTGAAAAAATCGGCAATCTCAGGGCGATTCTTATTTCAGGCGTTGCGATTTCAATTGTTCCTTTGCTCACGTCATTTACGCATTCCCTTTTAATTCTTATGCTGGCAGTAATTTTGCTCGGGCTAATGCAGTCAGGGTTCACGCTTGCCGCATTTAATGAACTTATCTTTAGGTCCGAAAAACGCCGGATAAGCGGCGTATCAGTATACAGTCTGGTGCAGGCGCTCTCGGTTGGTGCAGGCCCGGTAATCGCGAATTTTCTCTTTGACATCAACACAAGCAGCCTTGGCTCAGTTTTCATATTATGTTCGGCACTCATATTGATAGGTTCAGTTTATTATTATTCCATTCAGAGAAAAGAAAAAAGAAAAGCAATTTAAATAAGCTATTGCGCTATTATCAGGATCAAATTGGTTGATTTATATTTCATCGATTATATGGAATCCATAGGGAAACGCGAATGCCCGATATGTGATTCTGTTACAAAGGCCACGGAGAGATTTTTTTCAGGTTTGATATATGAGGCCAACTCCGGTACGATTAAGAAATATGCTGATTCCGGTGGTTTCTGCCCGCCACATGCCTCAAAATTCATCTCCTTTGTCCAGTCAAATCCGGAACTTGGTGGTGGGATTTCTGCTCTACCACTTCTGCTTGGGCAGATTGAAATTGCAGAAGAAATACTCTTAAAGCAAAGCAACAGAAAAAAACTGGAATCCCACTTTCACTGCCCGGCATGCAGTTCCGCAAAGTTAAGGGAATCTGATTCCATAAGGGATTTATCAGACATGATCAATTCAGGCAGGATCAATCCTGTCGATCTTGCAGGTTCGATCTGTTATCCGCATTTCTATAGGATCATTTCTTTCGTGACAGGCAATTCTAGAGATATTCTGATATCTCGGTTTCGTAGTAACATTAAAAAATTAAGGGTCGATCTACTGCACTACAGGGAATCATATGCCCAGAACAGCGGAGAAAGTATTTACGCCGCGAAACTCTGGAAGGAATCTATAATAAAATTCTCAGGAAAATTTTGAAAATTATCATTTATGAACGAAACAAGGCAAATGCGCAGAAATATTTGATTATTTAACTTTGATCGTTTTTTTCAAAGTTTGACCTGTAGATATTCCACAAAAGAATATTTATGAGGCTAAAAGTCTGTTTTTCCGTTTATTTTAGGCATAAATCTAGAAACATTTATTTGCCTTTGATTGTTAAAGAAATTGTTGTTTTATGGATGCTGATGCAGCGGCCATGGATTCAAAACCCAAAAAGGTCAGGAAATACGAGATTTCCAAGCTCATATACCTATCTCCAGTACTGATTGTTCTTGCTGTCCTGAACTTTTACCCCATTGCCTACACGATCTATATTTCAATGACAAACTTTAGTGGTACTCATTTTTACCATTACGCTTTCGTGGGTGCAACCAATTTTTACCTGGTGTTAACCTCACCCAATCTTCTGACCGTGATTTTTAATAATATTATATTTGCAGGCGGAAGCATATTATTAATGGCTTTTGCGGGCTTTGGGGTGGCAATTCTTATGTCTCAGCGTGGGATAAGAGGAAAAACGTTATTCAGAACTTTTATACTGGTACCCTGGGCATTTCCTGCTTTCATTACCATCCTCATATGGAAAAATCTGCTGACAAAGTCATATGGTGCTGTAAATGAGGTGTTCCTGAAGCTATTTCATGTTAATCCGTACTGGCTTGGTTCACCGTCTCTTGCAATGCTGTCTATAATACTGGTCAATCTCTGGCTTTCACTTGCTTATTACACATTCGTTTACACTGCTGCTATTCAGAGCATACCAGCGGAGCTTTACGATGCCGCTGAAATGGACGGCTATGGAACATTTGGCAGGATAAGGAGGGTTGTGATACCGCTCCTGAGCAGGCAGATTGCCTTTATTACAATATTTGGCTTTATTTTTGCCTGGAGTAATTTCTATATTCCTTTTTTGCTCACATCCGGCGGTCCAGGAATTTCGACTCAGATTCTTATCACGTATTCGTACACAGAGGCATTTTCGTATAATTCGTATGCAATCGCCGCTGTTTATTCAATAATATCAGTTCTGATCTTGCTTGTTATGGTTGTGATAGTCAATCACTATTCCAAAATGATGAGTGTGTTATATTGAGGTGAAATATGCAGAGTACAGAAGATAAACTGGTCAAATCAGGTTTCGCAAGGAAATATGAAAATGCATACAAAATGAACAATCATTTCAAAAGAATCGGTTTATTAAAGAAAGTTATAACATACATCGTACTTTCAATAATTGCGATTTATTCAGTTTTTCCAGTCTATTATGTCTTTATCACTTCTCTGAGCCCACTTGCGACATTGACAGAGGCATCGCTTTCTTCTTTGCTGCCAATTCATGGTGGCCTGACGCTTTCTAATTACTACAATCTGTTGTTCAAGGAACCTTTCCTCACATGGCTAAAAAACACGCTCATATTTTCATTCTCTGCAACCGCGATTGGTGTTGGTCTTTCAATAACAACTGGAATAGCTTTTTCCAGGTTCAATGTTCCAGCAAAGAAAGCGCTCCTTTACATGCTACTTGTACTATCCATGTTTCCATTCACTGTTCTGGTCATACCGTTCTACTTCATGTTTGCACAGTTCCATCTTCTTGATACATACATAGGTCTGATAATTCCATATTCCGCGGGAGCAGTGATCTTTGCCTCCTGGCTGATCAAGAATTACGTAGACAACATACCAAAAGACTACGAGCAGGCGGCTATGCTTGATGGGTATACGAGAACAGGGGCTCTATTCCGGGTACTGGCTCCAATTGCAAAGCCGGCGATAATGCTTACAATCGTTCTTGCGTTTATGGGACCCTACACAGACTTTGCGCTTGCAAATCTCTTTATCACATCCAAGGGTCTTTACACAATGGCTATTGGTATGTATCTTGTATCAGAAAATACAATCTCCATTCAGTTCGGGGTATATTCAGCCTTTGCAGTCCTGATGGGGATACCAATTTTCATACTGTTCTTCTTCTTCCAGAAATACATAGTCAGTGGATTCAGCCTGGTGACATACAGATGATTGTGTATGATTGGATTGGAATTACATCTCATGATAATTTCAGCGATGCAGGATTATACAACGAAAGGAGAATTGATTGAATGACAGAGCTTAAAATTGAACACATTGTGAAAGACTTTGGAAAGGGAAAGGGAGTATTCGACATCAGCTTCACAGTTGAAAACGGAGAATTTTTCGTGATGCTTGGCCCGAGTGGTTGTGGTAAAACAACCACATTAAGAATTATAGCAGGACTCGAAACACTGGATTCCGGCAGAATATTTCTGGATGATGTTGAAATTACAGATTTTCCTCCAAAGGATCGGGACATGGCCATGGTCTTCCAGAACTACGCTCTTTATCCGTTCCTGAATGTTGCTGAAAATCTGGCCTTTCCGTTGAAAAAAAGGAAGATGCCAAAAAACGAGATAGAGGCCAAGGTGTCTGAAATCGCTTCAACACTGGGAATTTCTGAGCTTCTGGATATGAAGCCCGGACAGATTTCTGGAGGACAGAGGCAGAGGGTAGCCCTGGGCCGCGCACTGGTCAGGGAGCCCTCAGTTTTCCTGATGGACGAACCACTTTCAAATCTTGATGCTAAGCTGAGAACCACAATGAGGGGGGAGCTGAAGAGGATCCAGAAGAGTTTTGGAATTACAACTATCTTCGTCACACATGACCAGGTAGAGGCCATGACTCTTGCGGACAAGGTGGCACTCATTAATAGCGGGGTGCTTGTTCAACTCGACTCACCCGATCAGGCATACAACTATCCAAAAGACAGCTTTGTTGGGGGCTTCCTTGGTGATCCGCAGATGAATATGATACCAGTTGAGGTCTTAAATCAGGATGGAAAGGTATCAGTCAAAT
>JAKAAI010000092.1 GCA_021797055.1 Thermoplasmata archaeon
GCTGATAGGGCATCGATAGGAATTTTAGAATACCTTAACGTGATGGATCAGATTGCGGATGTGAAATTCCTGCCTGTACTTGACAGATGGAAGAAGTATTCCCCGACCGCCGGAAGAGTAAGCAAGTGAAAACGCAATAAATTGCAACTAAACAAGTCTGCTATTGAATATTTTTTAATTTCCATGGATGGCTCTTTAGGTATATATCCTTAATATTACGCATAGGGCGTGTCACAGAATATTAGATGCAACGGGAGTGAATGTTCAGTAAGATTTTATTATTTTTCGAAAATTTAACTTTATAGGAATAATATGCGAAAATTCCGAAGAAAGTTATTCACAGGGCTATTCGCTATCATCATAATCAGTTATTTTATTCTATTATTCCTATTCTTGTAAATTTTAATTGAAGAGAAGGATAATATTATGATTCATATGATGGTGCTTTTATGTCTGAGCTTACTCTATAAGATACTTCATGCGCAGTGTTTTTACAGCATCCGATTGTCTCTTGCAATAAAGTACTTTTTAGCGGGTATGAAAATGGATAAGTTCAACAAAAATATTGCAGCATCACGCCTGTGGAACCATAATACTTTATGTTTCCCTTGAATTTCATGCAACCAAATACCTAAAGGATTTACTGCAATTTACCGTGGTATTGGAAAAGGCACTTCTCAGAACGTGCGGGGAAATTATATATATTTGCTATAATTTGATGAGCATGAAATATCTTGAGGCGGTTTCGCTCATTTCATACGCATTAGGAGGGTTCGCGCTGATCTCCGGAATCATGATAAACTTTTTCTTGAGCTTACTGGGTTATACAAACGGTAATGCTGAATTCTTAATAACCTTGATACTGTTTATTATTTTCATTCTAACTGCATTCATAACAAAATATGCGGCAAGAAAGACCTGATCTTCTCTACTTATAACAAAATATTTGAGATACCCAATACATTTTGCTTTCTCTCATATGCATAATATCAAAGCTAGCAGAAATTAGAAATCACAATTCTTGATATTGTATGTGAATAACAAATGCACTTGCTTGGAAAGAACATCACACTATACAGGTATAACGCTGAGACTGCTCTGAGGAATGAGGCACTTCCCAATATAGTAAACCCTGAATTGAACAGCATTTTCATCGCTGACAGCATGAAGGCTTTCATCAACAGTGAGCCCATCGAAAAAATGGAATTCATTGAAGACGATAACAGGAGCGCAATACTGCCTGATCCTTTTGTCTCAATTGATGGCATAGACTTTTTTTTGTCCGTTAAGGGCATCGGTTCCACCACAGACCCTTTTTCCATGAGGTCACTTGACAGGTTCCATGTACAGTCACTTGTGAACAGCATGGAATTGAAGAAGAAGCTTGAGGAACATGAATCAAATTCAAACAGGTTCATAACAGGCGAGCTCTGGTTGAGAGGTTCCCCTTACGGTGGACAGGGACTGGAGCATGCAACAATCGCTATGAAAGCAACAGGATATGCCAGCGTGACTTCAATCAACGGTTTCAGGATCGCACCGATTCTGCGCGTTAACATCATACCAGAGGAACTGGAGAGGTCTGTCAAGGAGATATTCTGGTATAGACGGTTCAATGGGAAGATTGTTCAGGAAATCAGGCTAGTGCCATCAAACGTCAGGATATATTTTCATTCTTATAACACGATAGGCAGCAACTCAAAGCAGGTTTTTGATCTCTTTGATATAGACACAAACGAAAAAACATTCTGGTTTGAGGCAAACTTCGTGAGAAGTGCGCTTGCGATGCTCACACTGTTTCCGAGAACTATGTCAAGAACACCTGAAGGATTGTACTCCGGACTTGATTTCTACGATGTATGGCTTGACAAGGATGCGGTTATTGCCCCTGATGGCACAATCTTCTTTGTCGATCTTGAAGGGATCGAGGCAATCCAGATAAGAAGGGAAAAAGTCAGGGACAAGATAGAGGAACAGGTCTTCAGATCATTGTATGAATTCATGTTTGCATACGAGCAGATCGATCATGAGCGGAGAACAAGGTTTAACGGTTCCGAGAACAGGAAGACACAGTTTGAAATCCTTCTGAAGGAAGCTGTGAAAGGAGATCCATTTCTTGATTTAATAGATGAAGGAAAAACCCTAAAATTGCTTATCAGGAATAATTTGAGGGATGAAGAATTAAATATGCTGTTTCCCATCCTAGACAGATAGAAATATGAAATGTAAGGAAGTCAGTAATTTTTTCAACCAGGTTTCCTCAAAATCTGTAACATCAGTACTGGTCCAGTCAGATCTGGACTTTCTTCAGAAAATCAACCTTGTCAATCTATACACGAAAGATGAATATACCCGGCTTGCAAATGAAGTGAGCCAGCTTCAGGATCTGCAGAAAGATGCAGGAAAAGATAAAAATACCCTCTATACAATGAATACCGGTTTCGCTAATGATTACAGGGAGACGCACTCGATACTCTTTCATCTTGAAGGGAGGGGGAAGAAGGAAGAAGAGGAGAAAAAGATGCAGCAGGACAGAGACGCACTGAAGGCTGAAGAAGGCAAACTGGCTGCGGAAGAGGCAAAGATTGCTGACCTCATAAGAAAAAAATCCATCCTGGACGGCCTGACACAGTCGGGGAATTATTACATTTCCCTTACAAATGCCGGAAATCTTATGTCCAGCAACCTGCGTATCAGGATGTATAGGGTTTCAGACATGGAATTCAGTGATTTCATAACCCAGGAAAACTCCGTCAATACAGAACTTACAAACATAGCGAATGAAACAGTAAAGCATTTTCGCAACCTGTCATCCGCGCTCAGGGATGCTGATCCCTCACACATCTGGAGCGTTGCTGTCGGCCTTTCGAAAATACAGGGTGATCCCGCATCCCTTGATAACAAGTTCGTCAGGTCATATTCCATGATGCAGAGGTTGACAAAGAACGATGACAACGCGATGATGGCCGCTGAGATCATTGCATCTTCCAGCGAAGAGCCTGAAAATGCGTTTGGATCCATATCAGAACTGGATCACCAGGTCAGGCACCAGGTCCATATAAGCAAGGAAGCATCGGTTGGTATAGCAGCGATCCTCTATTTCGGAAGGTCATATGACGGTACTTTCCCGATACAGAAATTACAATATTACAAACAGGTTACCAACTCAGATGAGGCTGCGGCAATAATGGCAATAGTCAATAAGCAGGAGGCTGAGATAACTGCTAAGTTCAAGGCAATGAAGGCAGTCTTCTCATCATGGGGTTATTCCTATTCGGAAGATACGGAGCTTTCATCTGCATACCTTGCTATTTCAGACCTGCCGGAGCAGGGTTTCCAGACTAAACTCGGCATTATCATAAACGGGATCAAATCATATCTGGAATATCCTCTCGTCTCCTCCTCGATCCTGGCATCTATACCTGTTATGGAGGCAAACGAAACACTTGATCTGGTGGAGCAGGCATATTCAATATTAGGCAGGGTCGCGAGCGGTCTGAGCCAGTCTGAACTTATCGGACTTGCAGTCAGGGCAATCCATGGAATAAGGAATGAAATAATCAGGAATCTTGACACTACAGCAAAGATTGTCAATACCCCAGTGCAGTTTTCTTACAGGCCAATGGGCATGATGTTCATGCCAATCTATTTGCCGCTGATAGTTGTGCATTCCAGTTATTTTTCAACCTTCAGTTCCATAGGTGGCGTCCATCCCGGTCATGTGCATGTTTCCGGGGGAATGCAGGGTTGAAATTTCTTATTGCGCCGATTCTCGTAATATTAATGATAGGTGCATTCCTGCCTGCTGGTTCATCAGGTCATTACATTCCATCAGCAGGACTTTACTTCAACTATGAGGAGATCACGAACCTTAACGATGGAAAGGGCATATACAACGGTTACACGCAGCAGTGTTACATTAATGGAACCGAACGGGTGCTTGGAGTTTCATCTGGCATCGTTTACATGAATTACAGTTATGTATGCACCTTCGAAAATAACACTGGTGTTTATGAACCGGTCTCAGCAGCCGGGAACTACACATTCTCCACACAGACTTTCCAGTATGTCAACGGTACCGATAACCTGCCCTGTTATGTCCATCGCCCGGTCTGGTTCTATATGAATAATTCACTTTCCACAGGCAATTCATTTGAGGTGCTGAACAATACAATGCAGGTTGTATCAACTAATTATTCATACAAGCTTCCGAGTACCGGGAATTATGTCGAAACGATATATGCGGAGGGCAACGGAAGCTTCCAAAGTGGAAATTATACAGCTACATATAACTGTAAAGCGTATTTTGATCCAACAACAGGCTTCATCGTTGGATATCTATATACAGGACATTATACAAGCAATTCTGGCAGCGGATATGTTTTCACAGAATCACTATTTGTGACCGGTACCAGTTACGGCCTGACGCCTGCAGTCGCTCCGCCAAGCAGTAGTAGTGGATCAGGTGTTTTACTATACGTGTTTCTATTCATTATTATATTGATTGTTGTGATCGCACTGATCGTTGCGCTTTCCAGAAGGAACAAGGGGGAAAAGTTACCCAAACATCCATCCGGGGGAAACGTGAATTTCAATCAACCTGCTTCCTATCAGAATCCTCCAGCAGGTGGTCATGCTCCATCGCCGCTGAACTTTAACCCGCAGCAACCCGCGGTCCAGCAGATAGTTGTGCAGGAAGTTGTTAAGGTGAAATGCAAGTACTGCGGTTCCCTGATGGATTCAACGGCTGAAAGATGTCCCGTGTGCGGTGCACCCCAGAGATAACCATGTGAAAGAGGATCTGCTCAATCTATCTGATCCTGTACAGATATATCTTGCCGGTTTCAAGGAAACCCGCTTTGTCGGCTATCTTCCTTGAGGGAGTATTATTATCGGATATTTCCGAGAATACCTTGGAAACCCCAAGTTCTTTCATCCAGATCAACCTCGCATACAGTAAATCAGTACCTATACCAAGTTTCCTGTACCTTGGTAATACACCCAGTGAAATCAGGTGTCCAATGTTTTCCGTTATTGAACACCATCCTATACCTGTTACATCAGTACCGGAAAACGACGCAAAACATCTATCGCCATTCCTCAAAGCTGATCCAATCCATCTCAGATTCATTCCTGGGAAAATATGGCTCATTGCAGTTATGATCTGCTCTATTTCATTTTTTCCCAGCATTGTGATCTCGTTTGAGAAAGAATGATTGAGTGAAGAACTGAGAAGATCCAGTTCCAATATAGAGAAGATCTCGTTTTCAATCTCATCAGGCAGTTCGCAGAATATATTGCAGTTCGAAACATTTTCTATGCATTGCATGAAAAGAGCTTTCGATTTTGTGAACACTGTACCAGTATTTTCAAACGGATCAAAAATGAAGACACAGTTTGCGGTTTTACTCTGGTCTAAAGCAATCTGCACCGTGCCTCCAGCATTTAATGTTTCACGCATAAACTGTTTGATGAATGGATCAAAATAGGACATTTTTCCTAAGACCATAGTTTCTGGATTATCATTCTCTTCTAGCCTCATGAAAGTATGGCCAGTATCTTCTGATTCATATAGAAAATACATTTCAGCCAGCGAATATTTGGAAAATATATATAGGCAGTGCGTCAGTGGTTTTCCTTTATCACCATACAATCTTGGAAATTTCATCCTGTAAAGATCAATCAGGGTTAGTGGAGCAGGACCAAGTAAAGCGACTTTATAAGGTATTCTAAACCATTGACAGGATGCATGGTCTTCTGCTGAAATTACAATCAATGTTCGGAATAGCTGCGAGAAACCTGAAAAAAATTTGGGATATTGTTTTTACAGCATTTCAGTAGAACATTCCCACTGTAAGCGATTCTGAGATAACCGTTGATATTGGAACACCTTTAAGGGCAATCCATAACAGTTGCCCGGTAAATCTCATTATGCCGTGGGGTTCTGATGCAGCATCTTGGTTATATCCTGAAACGGACCGTATTATAGAATTAGTGTTTGATGCAGGGAAGACTGAATCCGATACCTGTTGTACCGGGAATATA
The DNA here is from genome assembly GCA_021797055.1 of Thermoplasmata archaeon. Next base: position 6,046 of record JAKAAI010000092.1, read on the forward strand.
TAGTGTAAGAAGATAGGAATCACAGGCTTTTATTCCCATTTCTGCAGGCTCTATCTTAGTTTACCAACGCCGGTTAGGCAGTTTCCTCATATCATGATCAGGATCAAAAAATTTTAATGGAGACTCCATATTTGTCCAGCACAAAAACTATGCCTGTTAATGAATTGGAGTTGATCCTGATCATCCTCCTAGATACAATAACTTCCTTCTTTATTGGAGCAATAATCGGGGGGAACCTGGTGAGGTTTCCATTCAGGACTAAAAGTTATGTGGGCTTGGAAAGCATAGTTGGTAGAAGGTGCAGGGTGACCTCTGTATCCGGGAATAGAATAGAGGTTGTGGCAAACTCACAGATCTGGGCAGCAGTTCCAGTGCATAATGGAGATAAGTTCTTTCCGGGTGAGATTGTGCTGATTAAGGGTGTGGATGGCCTGAGGTTGCAGATTGAAAAGTTGAAATAAAGTATTTTTTGAATCCTGTGGATTAAAGATATTAATAGTCAAGATATCTTGGCGTATGGTAAAGGTTTCTCCTTCAGCTGCACTTGTCATAATTGATGTGCAGAAAGGATTTGACGAGCCCTTTTGGGGCAGCAGGAATAATCCTAATGCTGAGAAAGTAATGGAAGACGTGCTCCGCAGGTTCAGATCAAATGGCAGAAAGATAATCCATGTGAGGCATGATTCACTCAATCCCAATTCCCTCCTCAGAGCCGGCAAGCCAGGCTTTGAATTCAAGAACGAAGTCAGGCCGCTTGAAAATGAAACGATGATAACCAAACGCGTGAACAGTGCATTCATTGGTACCAAACTGGAGAGCATTCTTCGTGAAATGGGAGAACCTGAGGTATATATTATGGGCCTTACCACCGATCACTGTGTGAGCGTAACTGCAAGGATGTCTGGAAACCTCGGATTCAGGACATTTGTGATCAGGGATGCCTGCGCAGCTCATGCTAAGGTGCTGGACGGAAAGGAGATTGATGCTGACACAGTAC
>JAKAAI010000093.1 GCA_021797055.1 Thermoplasmata archaeon
AAAACAAAAAGGGAGACAGTGGATGAGAACAGACCCGTTGAAAAATCTGCCGGGCAAACATATTACAGTATACTCTTTGCAACTGCCCTTTTCGGTTTCAGCTACTACAGCGTAGGTTTCCCGATATTAACCGCTGCACAGGCGTCTTCGTCTATTCTTTATGGTCTCCTTGTTTATCCGATCTTCATGGGAACCTCGGCGACAGGTGGATTTATTTACAGCAGGATAAAGGCGAGAAGAGAAATCCCGATTCTAGGGCTTTTTGGATATATTCTGTCCGGATCTGCGGCATTCGGAATATTCCTGATCCTGTTTTTTCACGCGGGATTTGAATACTTTTATTTATCCGCTCTAATCCTAGGTCTGGGTACATCAGCCATAGAGACATTTGAACCCTCAATCGTTTCAAGGATAGTTCGTGGAGCAAAGGCTGGATCTGCAATGGGCATGCTTTCCTTCTTCAGGAGTATAGGTATGTTTTCAGGCAATATTATAGTCGGCCTTCTTTATTTGATATCTCCAGAATATTCATACCTATACGCTACTAGCGTTGCGGTTATAGGCGGGCTCTCCGTATTAATTGCCGGGAGGAATTTCCGCGGATAATGCCTTATGTATACCTTATTATGTTATAAAAAGTATCCCTCTGTGCGGGGATTTTACCGGCGCCCAATATCATCGAATCAAGTTCATCAGAAAAGGTTTTCTCCCTCCTGTCTGTTGCACCAAAGATTTTTTCGCTGAACGCAGTCCCAACAAGATCATTGCCTCCCGATCTCAAAGCGACCTGAGAAACCAGCTTTCCAAGTGCGACCCAATATACACTGATATTTTTAATTGCTGATCCAGCGATTATTCTTGCAAGGGAAATCACGTCCAGATCTTTCTCTCCAGAGGCTTCATGCTTAACTTTTCCAGATCTCAAAAGTGGCGTGTTTTCCGGGCTGAATTTCAGCGGTATGATTGATATAATTCCCGGTTGCTCAATCTCGCAATCCCGCAGTTTAATGAAATGATCTATTATGTGATCATAATTTTCAACGTGGCCATAGGTTATAGTGGAATTACCCCGGAAACCGAGTGCGTGAATTTCCTTCGCGTCCTGCAGCCACTTTTCGCCTGAAATCTTCTCTTTAGTGGTGATGACTTTCCTGATTTCAGGATCAAATATCTCAGCTCCTCCACCCGTATGCGCATCGGCACCTGCATCCATGATCCTGGTAACTACTTCCTTTATGGAATTGCCCGTTGTTCTTGCGATAAAGTCAATTTCCGGTATTGTAAGTGTCTTAAGAGTGGCGGTAGGAATCTCCTGCTTAATTGCTCTGAATATTCTCTCATAGTATTCAAGGTCAAGGTATGGATTGAAGCCGCCAACGACATGAATTTCTGTGCAATGCAGTTCCTTTGCCTTTCTGGCCTCAGCTCGTACCTGTTCCTCCGTTAGTTCATACCCCCTATCGGTTTTTCCCTTTAATTTAGCAGGTACATAGAAAGCGCATATTGGACACGACGCGGAACAATAATTTGAATAATTTATGTTATAAGAAACAGCATATCCAACGGTATCGCCAACCTGGTATGAGGCAAGAGAATCAGCCAGTCTAGTTCTGGAGTGAAAGCTCATTGTTTCCATGATCTCTTTTGCTTCATTTTTGTTGATAAAACTACCGTCTGTAATATAATCGTACCAGTAACTTTCGCTGGAGGTCAACTGTGTCTTCACGATACAGTCATCGATTTAAATCTAATAAGAATTACCTGTTTTCTGATAATCTATAAAGATTATTAACTTTTCAGCAATATCTGTCTATGTTGTCCAATGCCTCTCTCTATTATGAGATAGAGGAAAAGATAGAACAAAGGCAAAACCTGTTGCCCGAGGACATTGTTTTCCTCTATGATACAGCTGATATAAACTGGCTTGGTGGTCTTGCTGGAAAGATGGCAGACAACGTGTCCTCAAATTACGTTTCTTTTGTGTCCAATCTGATACTTAATTATACAAACGTCTGTAACGTAAGGTGCAAATTCTGCGCCTTTTATCGTACCGGCTCGGAGGAGGACTCTTATACTTTTGATGAAGATAGGGTTATAGAGGAGATAGCAAGATATTATGAACCATACGGGATCAGGCAGCTTCTGATACAGGGAGGAGTTAACCCGAGCCTCAATCTGGAATATTACACATCACTCTTCAGTAGAATCAGGAATGAGTTCCCGAACCTTGGAATCCACGGACTTTCAACGTCAGAAATATCATTCATTTCAAAGAAAGCAAAACTTTCTGTGGAGGATCTTCTTATTGAACTCAGAAAATCAGGTCTTGAGACGATCCCCGGTGCAGGTGGCGAAATACTGGATTCTTCGGTCAGGAAGAAACTTGGCAGACCAATGAATTCAGGAGAGGAATGGCTTTCTATTATGGAGACTGCTCACCGTCTTGGAATACGGACATCAGCGACTATGATGTTCGGTCATGTGGAGACAAGCCTCGACAAAGCCAATCATCTACTCAGCATACTGAAACTTCAGCAGAAATACCATGGTTTCCTCTCGTTCACTCCATGGAATTTTGAGCCAGGTAACACTCAGCTTGAGAGAGAAGGGGTTGTTACAGAAAGAACCGGCGGCCTAGACGTAATAAGGAATATAGCCATAGCAAGAGTAGTTTTTAACTCACAGCTCCCTGTAATACAGACTTCCTGGCTCACTAATGGCGTTGAAATGGGCCAAATTGCAATCTTGTATGGTGCAAATGACTGGGGCGGTACTATTTATGATGAAAAGGTTATTCCTGCAACTGGAAAGCAGGTTGGCAACTTGAGAAAGGATACAATAATTGAATCAATAAAAGCAATTGGTCGGATCCCGGTGGAGAGGGACAACCTCTACAGAACAATCAAAATTTATGAATAATGACGTGGAAGCGGGAATGCTTTCTTACCTCACAAAGGGGAAAGCTGCCGGTGGTACTTTCAAGGCCAAGCCAGAGGATTTTATTGTTGAAGAGATACCTGTCCAGATCACAAGAAAGGATACTGGTAAGTACCTAATAATAAAGATCAGGCTCAGGAACTGGGAAACGAACAGGTTTGTTACATATTTAAGCAAGTTTCTTAAGATCAGCGATAAGAGGATAACATTTGCCGGCACGAAGGACAGAAATGGCATCACCACTCAATATTTTTGTCTCAATTATCAGGGAAACCCGGATCTTGAAAATATCATGGATACTGAGGTCATTGAAACTTTCAGGTCCGACAGGATGCTTTCACTTGGCGATTTAATTGGAAACAGGTTCTACATCTACACATCCTCATTAACTGATGAGTCAATAGTTAAAGAACTGAATGATGAAATGAACCAGCTTGGTGGGTTTCCTAATTTCTTCGGTTACCAGAGATTTGGAACAAAGAGGCCTATCACCCATCGTGTTGGTAAGGAGATATTGAAGGGTGACTTCAGGCAGGCTGTAATGGAATATCTATGCGATCCGAAATTTGACACAGAACCATTCAGGCTCGATCTTCTTCAAACCGGAGACTTTAAAAGTGCACTTAAAACCTTCCCTAAGCAGCTGAATTACGAGCGGATCCTTATACAGCACGTTGCGGAGAATGGAGATTTTGAGGGTGCAATGGAAAAGCTTCCGAGAACATTGCAGATGATGTTCATTCATGCTTACCAGTCATATTTGTTCAACCTGATCCTCTCGTATCGAATAAATGAAGATCATGGCTTAACAGAACCTCATAAAGGCGATTATTTTGTTGAAATAGATCAATATTTCAATCCTGTATCTGAGCCAATGAAGGTAAATGAATTAAATTTACAAATGGTTAAGAACAAGATAATCGAAGACAGGGTAAGGATAACACTCCCCCTCATAGGTTACAACACGGACAATTCCATAATACAGCAGGATGGGATCAGAGACATAATTGAAAATGAAGGAATTGACAGAAGTGCTTTCCGTATCCGAAATCATAAGAGCATGGGTTCATCCGGATCACAGAGAATAATATCAGCAAAGCCAAATGATTTCAATTTCTCGGATGGCAGGTTCACTTTCAATCTTGGAAAGGGAATATACGCCACGTCCTATTTGAGGGAAATATTAAAGGAAAATATGGAGAATATATGACACAATCAGATTAAGCCGACTTTCTGTAGTTCTTTCTTGACCTTTATAACTGCCTGCTCAATTTCACTCTCTTCTTTCGCACCTGTGCATACAACCTTTCCAGATCCAAAAAGAAGCAAGACGACTTTTGGCTCCTCTACCCTGTAGACAAGCCCGGGAAACTGCTCTGGTTCATATTCTACGTTTTCCAATCCCAGAGACATTGCAATATCTGTCAGATTCAGATCAGATTCCAGATCATATACTGCGACAATATTTTGAACTACAATATCAGGGTGATCGTAGACCTTTATCCCGGCCTTTTTCAGTTTTTGAATTATCGTGTCAATTGTTAACTTGACATTCTCAAGATTTTTCGCACCGGTGCAGTTTACCTTTCCGCTCCTGAAAATAAGTACAGCGGTTTTGGGTTCATGTAGACGATATATCAAGCCAGGAAACTGCTCAGGCTCGTATTCAGATCCATCAAGTGCAAGTGCAATCCTGCTTAAATCAAGGCGTTCTGCAAGTGACGTCGATGCGACAATATTTTCAATGGTAATTTTTTCTTTTTCGCTCATAATATACCTCTTACGCGGGCTTATTTATAAATAGTATATAAAACATAACGCCTAAAATCGGCAATTTTTTTTCCTGTTTTCTGGTAAAATTTGTTGAGTTTACATCATATTAAGCTGCTCTTTCGCGAAGTCCGTCATCAACGCAGGGGTCCACTGAGGTTCCCAGACAAGTTCGACATCTGCCGCCTCCACCCCTTCGATATTCTCTACCACTCTCTGGGCTTCTGCAAGTATCCAAGGGGTGACCGGGCATGTCGGAGCAGTCATTGTCATCTTGATGTAGACTTTATCATCATTGATTTGAACATCGTAAACTAACCCTAGGTTAACAACATCCATCCCTATTTCTGGATCAGATACTGCTTTCAATGCCTCCAGTACATCTTCCTTTGTAACCATGTTTTCAAACATAATAGTTTAAAAATGTATTTAACCTTTATCAGACAGCAAAAAATACAAACCAGCGCGTCAAGGATTTCCTTTATGATTTATGTGGGTTTTTCCATCTTCTCGGTAAATATAAATTCTCAGGGGAGGGGCAATTTCTGCTCTCAAATCACACTCAAAAACCTCCTTGACAAGTTTCGGGTTGAAAATTTCCAGAATTTTGTTTCTGTGCGCCTCAGCCCCAATCTTATTCAAATTTGCTTGTGCATCCACTATGGATACTACCTTCAGACCATTTTCATTTACAGATCCCTCAAGAAGCTTTACAGTCTGCAGAAATCCCAGTTTTGAAAATCTATCTTTAACTTTCATCACAGTCCTACAATATTTTTCTCCTAACTTAAACATTCTTTGGGGCTTTTATGTAAAAATTCCACAGCAGTTTACCCTGAAGTATGTGGGCAGTTGTCAGGATTTATTACACTTAGAGCTAAATCTCAAAAAATCACTGAAATGAACCTTAATTTAATGGAATCATATCAATATATGCTCTTGTAATAAGCAAGTAAGGTCCCTCTACGGAGAGAAAGGCTCAGCAGTTTCAGCCACTGCATTACCACCTACTTTCATTTAACGCATAATATCATTCCTGACTAGCCTGATCATTTCTGGCATGCACATTGTGTCCGCGAGAGCCTGAATTCTCATGGGGTGTTCGCCCGGAGAAAGGCGTGTTCCAGGAAACTGACTTCCATTCCCTGTAGTTTGTTTCAATGCCACAGCATTCAAAAATCTATTTTCCCTCTTGCCCTCAACTCCCTTGGCTTTAGACCAAGGTCTATGAAAGAATGCAGTGGGACAGGAACATTTCCTTCTTTACCCTTTCTGGCAACTGCACCACTCAGATAATCAATTTCAGAGGGTCTTCCGCTATCAACGTCCCTCAGGGTGGAACTGGTTGCACCGAATGGAAGAGATCTAAAGAACTTCCATGCCCTGTCCTTGCTCTCATTCTTCAGTGTGATCCCATTGATACCCGCTATCCCTACAATTTCATTCATGGACTCATCCAACAAATCAACCATTTCTTTAATGGAGAGCAATGTCCCGATAGGGGCCTGAGTTACTGCCCCAATGCCGCCGATAGTGGCCATTATCAGAAATTTCTCCCAGATGTCTTTTACTATATCTTCCGATATAAGGCAATTAATTCCAGCGTCGTTGATGGATTTGCTTATGTGTTCCATAGCTTTATCTTTCTTTCCATCCACCCTCCCGATTCTGAGAATTGCCTCTGCCCCGACCCTTCATATAATTCCGGGGGAATCCACAAAACTGATGACCTTCGTTAGTCCACCAAGTGAGTTTTCGGGATACATCTGGTTAAGGTCCCTATATGCATCAACACCATTTTGGATCGTTATAACATAGGTGTCTTCTCTTATCGAAGGTCTTATAGGTAATAGCACAGGTTTAACCTGATCCGCCTTAACAGCGATAATTAAAACTTCTGATGGCACAAGTTCTTTGATGTTGTCTGTCATAACATCCGGGGTTACAGTAAACTTATCATCATCTGTGACAATGGTCAAGCCTCTGCTTCTGATCATTTCAAGCTGTTGCCGCCGTGAAATCAACTGTACTCCATGTCCAGCCTTTAGGAGCTTGCCGGCGTAATAGCCCCCTATTCCTCCCGCTCATAAAATGGTAAATTTCATTATTTCCATATTAAATGATCTTACAAAAACATACGAGAAACCCATGTCCCTCAGCTTTCTTGCAATATATTTTCCCGATGTTGATACCTCAAGTGCAATCTCAGGTTTCAGATCCAGGTATCTGGATCTGAATGCATTCAATGCACTCTCTGCTTTTTGA
>JAKAAI010000094.1 GCA_021797055.1 Thermoplasmata archaeon
CACTGCAAAGACTACGACGAATTTCTAATGAATGTGACAGAGGGCGGAAAACTCATGTCCTGCACAGCCATATCATCAGCTTTCATTTTCGGCATAAGGGCTTTCTGGATAGATGCCAAGGGTATTCACATGTTACCTATTCTAAAACTAGGATACCAGAGGATTTTATCAGAAACTAAACTTTCCATCCTTGGTGCCCTGGTAAGGAAAAAGGGGAAGGTTGAAAGTCTGGAGCAACTTTCAGAAATTACTGGCCTTGAGAAATCCCTGATCAGCAGGCACATGAACGGTACTGAAGATTCAGAGGGGCTTGTTGACCTTGGTCTTGTTACTGTTAACAAAGGGACGAGAGGAAGAACTGAAGTGGAAATCACGGCTCTAGGGAAGATTGTTACAATTTGATCTTTCCGGTATCCGGAATGTTCCACGGTACATATCTGTCTCCGTATCTGCACCGGAGATCATCGCTTGGGATGAATTTTGGTGCATATAGTATCAACATTTCTACTACCGATCCGTGACCTCCTCCCCTATCTTTCGAAAGGGGATTTCCCGCTCAATTTTGGTTAAAATCTGTGGCAGAATTTCTTTAAGTACAATATCAATTTTTCTGTTCTTCCCGATGTCCATGTTGCAAAACCATAACGAGAGCGGGTGTTATCTGTACAAATTTAGCTCGCCGGCCGTGTTACATCTGCATCACTTCCATGAGATTGATCGGGTAACTACTGGGTTCTCCACAGACTTTCGTCTTGATCTCATGGTTTCAGTTGCTGACTAAGGAAGTGCGAAATACCCCGAATTTACCTACAACGGTTGACGGAAAGACCTTAAGAAAGCTACAGGTATTTGGCGTTATGGTTAATTTCGACAATGATTTCAGAGCCAGAATGCAGGAGAGGATGAGAAGATTCTCAAAATTTGATGAAAGAGGTAACGTATCATCCAAAATCAGCGTCACAGTAAGAAAGGGAGACAATCTATCTTCAAAAGCAGGTCAGGATGGACTGGATCTTTCTTGGGTTTCCGATGAATCTGGCCCCAGCCCACTGGCATACTTTGTTTCAAGCCTGGGAATGTGCCAGATGATACATTATGCTGAACATGCTGCTTCACAGGGGATCGAAATAGATGATCTCAACATAACAGTTGAGGGCAAATTTAGTGTAAGCAGACCAAGGTACTTCTCCGAGATCATATACCATGTCGACCTAAGGTCTCCTGAAAATACCGAAAAACTGATTAGACTGGCTTCTTCAGCTGCCTCAGACTGCTATGTCACAAACACTTTGTCAAAAGCCTGTGTCGTCAAGGGAATGCTTACAATAAACGGCATGGGCTTCGGAACGATTGAGTAAATCTTGCATGTCATGCTAAAAGAAAGCCAATCATCCATATGGATAACTGAGTAATGAAATCCTATCAAGATTCCTCCTTGCGAAGGAAGATCAGAGACTATTTTCTGTTCCTGTCTATTCTTGCTGCCATTTTCTCTCTTGTGGAGTTAAGGGGTGACTATATTCTAGCTCCACCGTATGCAGTATCTGCATACATCATTGTTTTTCAGAGAAACACAAAGTATTCCAGCAGGAAATCCTTGGCCATAACATATATCCTAGTTATAATTTCATCAGATGTTTTACATGTTATTTTCAGTGATAGCCTCCCTGGGATGATACTTGATGTTCTGGTTGTCTCTGGCTTTATAACGTTCACCAACTATTCACACCCGCCCGCCATCGCCTTGACAATTTTCTCTTATTTGGTTGCAAGTCCTCTGGACTTCACTTTTTCATCCGTGTTATCGCTTTTGTCATTGCTCATCTCGTCAATTCTCATGGAAAATGGCTTTTTCAAGACCCATGACAAGATCGATGCCAATTAACGGCCGGTTTACATCTCATCGGCTGTATCCGGCGATGAAATTTCGGAATTCAGTCACTGAATCGAAAAATGAGGTGCGGAAATTAATCATTGGGCATGCATCAGAAGATTCAGGACATTAAATGTAGATCGTCCCTTAGAATAACGCCGTTTTCAAATGATTCACTAATAAACCGATCATTCATTTTCCTCTTTTTAGCCACTTCATCAGGGGTCAACAGAATAGCCTCGTACCCTGGCGGAAGATTAAGATTTTTCAATCTTTCCAGAGGAGATCCACTAAATTCACCGATAATCAGGATGTCCACATCGCTCCACAGATTAAAGTCTCCCCTTGCATAGGAACCTATTAAAAGAGCTGTACACTTAAAATTTAGTCCATTAATGAAATCTGAAACATGGCCAATCACTCGCTCCCGTTGTCTTTTGCGGTTTTCAATAATGTCCACCTCTCATCCACCTCCGAAATAACTTTTTCAGAAGATCCCAAGGCATCTTCTGTATTCCCAATGGAATAGTGGTAATGTGGAAGAAGTAAATAATGGGATCAATTAATTTATTTAGCGTTGTTTTGATGAATTAGAAATGGAAGAGTGCCTCATATGACAATGAGGCGACTCCTAGTTTCAATCGACCTATTTTCTATTTTGTGAACCATATTAACATGTTAGCTGGTGTTTTCGAGATAAGTTGAAAGAAATAGGAAATTGTATAATATAAATAGACATTCCCCAATATTTATCTAATTTGATCCCTAATGACCTTAATGAAAGCTTCTATATTGGAGGATTTTGTTACGGGCAGAAGTATTACATCACCGCTTGACAGTTTGATCAAACACGCGGAACCTCTCAGCACAAAGTACAAAATTATGAATAATATACCAACTACAAATATAATTATTGCCGGAGAAACGACATGAATTACGGCAAGTACTAATCCCAGTAGAAGCATGATGATCCCTATTACATACAATATCTTATGACCGACATTATCCATGCTGATCTTTGTAATATGATTGTATGCAGCGTCTTCCAGATGTTCATTTCGGGTTAGTATCAGCCTTCGGTCGGTTGCATAATATCTATCCTTATTTTTCTCATAAGATGCTACAACCGTTTCGCCACTTGCTAAAAATGAGTCAATATCCCTAGCCATGCAGATTTAATTGTGCCGGCAATTAATAAAGTTTTCACGCATACAATATAAATTTGGCGTAATATAAGATACTTCAGAATCAAAAATATTCAAAAATTTTTATCAAATCACTCAATATAACTATGAAAGTGTCAAAAAGTTGTAATTATATTTACATTCAATGGTAAATGGTAAATTAGATGTAATGTGGATTGTGAAAATACCGTTACGTATAGGTTTTACAGGTGAAAAGGAGACCTTGCCAAAAGGATATATTATCTCAATTGAAAACGAATATTAAATATTATCCTGAAGTTACTCGGGTGGCTTAACCAAAGGCTTATCCATCATTTGATATGCTTGCATTTCACCGTATACGGCTTTAATGGCATCAACTTTACCAGAGAATTCGTATTTTTTGGATGCCAAATCTACTCTTATAATGGCTGTTTTGGTTAGCAGACCCTTCTCTTCATAAGTAATATTTTTTACCTGTTCAATGGGAATTGCAACAAAACTATTCTTTTTAAAAACCAATCCCTTTGATTTGTACCACAGTATACGCCTGTCAGTTATAACAACTGTATATTGATCACCCTGAAAGCTAACCGATGAAGGCGACGAGAACCTTACATTTTCTCCAGGTGCTAAAAATTGTTCTACTCCCATTCTTATCAATAGAGCACCCGATGATTATATATAAAATTTTTCAGTGGTTTCGCAATAATAGCACACCTAAATTGAAAACTATCTTTCAGGACTCGGTTGCTAGAAATAACATGAATTAACAATCAATTCATTCCTTCACTCTGAACCGCATCAGCGGGGAGCTTCAAACAATTATGATTGGTAATTGAATAATTCATACTTTCTGATCAGATCAAGGGAGTATACTCGTTTCACCAGACTAATTTGATTTAGAATGTCATCCATTTTAATGTGTTCCTTAGTCCCCTTCTCAACGGACTGGAAAAATGCCTGTTGTGTGGCTCTTTTAAAAAGGTAAATAAGATCTGCGAAAGAGAAACCCTCAGTCCTATGGGCAATAAGACTTGCGTCCACGTCCCTCGAATAATATCCCTTATTAAGCTGATCCTTTATAATCTCTAACCTGTCATGAGACGACGGCAGGGTAACGTATATTTTCTGGTCAAATCTGCCTGGCCTGAGCATTGCAGGATCTATTTCCCAGGGCAGATTTGTGGCGGCGACTATTACAGTTCCCCCAGTGTTTTCCGTCATCAGCCGGTTGATTTCAATGAGAAGTTGAGTAACGCCTCGCTTAATTACACTCTGGTCTGAGGTTTCTCTCCTTGGGATCAGCGACTCCACCTCATCGAGAAACAACAGGTTGGGAGCAGTCTCCCTGGTTAGCCTAAATAGATCTGCGATGTTCTTTTCGTATCTGCCAAAATATTCGTTGTATAAATAAGCAGGATTTAATTCTATGAAACTTATTCCTGCTTCCCCAGCAATTGCCTCGGCAAGAAGAGTTTTCCCATTGCCCGGAGGACCGTAAAGTAGAACTCCTCCACCTAAGCTAATTCCGAACTCTCTTGAAAGATCTTTATAAGCAAATGGATATATCAAGGTGGCCCTGAGATTTCTTTTAATTTCATCCATGCCCTTCAGGTCAGAAAACTTCCGAGTGGGGTTTTGTATAAATCGTGCGCCAAGTTCAGCAAATTTTTGGGAATAATCGACATTTCCCTCTTTAGTTTCTTCCTGTTTGCCCGGTACCAGAATCCTCTGATTAATTAACGATTTAAGGGTGGATACTCGCTGACCAAGTGAGGATGCTGAATCGACATCTATTGTGGAAAGCGACTGGAGTATTTCATTCAGGCAATTTTTAGCATCATCAAAATTTTTACTCTCGGCAGATACACACTCCATGAAACGGTCATAAGCCTGCTTGATGATAATGTCAATATCTGCCTGATTTTTACTTCTCACCAGGTTCCACCTCACTGTCGAATATTTTTGCCATGGGATATACCTTTTTAGAAAGGAGGCCATCTTTAACCGTGCTTATTTCAACTGTTATTACAAACTGGCCGGGCACAACCCCTACTTTGTTCAGTTTCTTTTGCGCCTTTGTTGAGAAGAAGAGATAGTCCTTGATGTTATAGGCTGGGTAAAAAATAAATTCTACTTCTACCCCAGACAGTGAACTGTGCATTGGAACATATGATTCATCAAGCGAGATATTATCCGCAGGGTTTACCTCGATTATTTTTCCCTGAACTCTGGCATTGACTGATAAGGCATAGGGACCTCGTAGCTTATCTGGGCTTACCTGCAAATAGCTGTTAGATGCATCTCGTCTTTGTATCTTGCCATCAGTATATCTCAGCATTGATTTCAAAATTAGACTCAATCATTTTCCTCCCACTTGATTGATTAATTGAGAATGAAATATAACCTCAATTGATGTTTTCCTTATCTCTGTTCATTGATTTTTTGATCTCTTCAATCATCTCGTCGAGTTTGCTTTCAGATGAACTCTCAACGCTTTTTTCACCAGTTTTAAATTTGTTTATTATCTCGTCTACCTTGCTGTCAGAGATACCTTTGGAATCAATTGAACTTGATATCAATTCAAGCTGGCTGGAAAGTCGATCCTCAATCTGTTCGGAGACCGACACTATGTTTTCAATATTCTGTTGAACCTGCGTCATCTGCTTCTGGGATATCTGGCTGGTGGAAAGATCCTTTGAGCTCTCTTTCAGCGATGCCCAAACGTCCTTGGTAGTCTTTGCGAACTGCAGGCTCAAGTCAACATTGTCCAAAAATAGCTTGTAATCCTTCAACCCCCTAATTGCCCCGTCGATGTTAACTATATTGGCTGCGAATAGCCTGGCCTTTGGCATATTGTTAGATTCTATTGAAAGTTTTAGATTTTCAACATTCTTGTCATAATTTTTCTCGTACTGGCGCAGTGCCCTGTCTATGTCGCTTTTCCATCTTGAAATCTTGGATCTCTTTTCGAAATTCTTCTCATCTTCGGATTTCCTGATCTTGATTGCCATATGAGTCATGTGAAATAAGGTGTCATTTATATTTAGTTTTGCTGCATAGCTACATTTTTCTATTCCGCTTTTAAGCTCTACCTTTGCCACATGCTATCATAAATGTAAAAGAAGACTCATACGGGAAGCAAATAAAGGAATCAAGAAATCTCACATTTTCGGGCAGAAATTACCTGACTGCTGCAGTGAAGAGAGCATATCTTTGCTCTGAATCGTGCCAGAATTCTATCTGGTTAAATCCGCTGTCCCTGAGCATTCCTGAGAACTCGTCAATTGAGTATTTGTAAGAGTTTTCTGTGTGTATTGTTTCACCCTTCTCAAAGTTGATTTTATTGCCTGCAATGTAAAATGTCTGCTTTTTTGTGCTCTGAAGATGCATCTCAATTCTTCCCCTGCTCTCATTGTAAAAGGCCTTGTGAATGAATGCGTCTCCGGGAATTCCAGCTCCCAGCTCCCGGTTGATTCGTGAAATTAAATTGAGATTGAACCTTGCAGTCACCCCCTTACTGTCGTTATATGCCCTTTCCAGGGTCTCCTTATCCTTCTTAAGGTCCACTCCTATGGTGAGAGTTTCCCCTGCCGATAGAAGCCTCCTGCATCCTGAAATGAAGCTTTTTGCTTCCTCAGGTTCCATGTTGCCTATTGTGGATCCAAGAAATACTATGCCCTTTCTCCCCGGGATATTCATATGCCCCATGACGTCCGTGCTGGTGTAGTC
>JAKAAI010000095.1 GCA_021797055.1 Thermoplasmata archaeon
GGTATTTTTTCACGTTCCACCATACATCGCTTATGATCCTGCCATGCATTCTCCAGTATCTGTCCTGCACCCTGTGAGGAAATGAAAAATCCCTTGCAAAGTCAGCCCTAACGTTGTTTACCTTCATCCTTTCTATGAGCAAGGGAAGATCGTATCCATCTATGTTGTACCCGATTATGATATCTGGATCCTCGTGATTGACAAAGTTCTTGAATTGCGTCAGTATATCACGCTCATTCCCGGTAAAACTTCCTGTGCTTCTCTCCTCTCCATGAACCATTGACCACCCGATTACAAGAATCTGCTTGGTTTCAATTATATTCTCAATATCAAAGCTGAAAATTTTCGCAGATACACTATAATCTTCGGTACTCTTAGCAGAATACGCTGTAAGAACGATATCGGTTGTGAACCTTTTCTTTTCTTCCGGGTCCTCGAAACCATCCACTTCCACGCAGGCGCCAAGATCAAGGTCATAGATGAACCTGTGATGGAAAGGGATATCTGCGGCGAGGACGTCAACAGGCGATGATGATCTGAATTCAGGAACCTTCCAGGGAGATTTTATGTATATTCTCTTTATCCTTCTATCCGCGCCATCAACCCAGAGCGTCTTGTCCTCTTCTTTCACGAATTCGTCTGATTTCCTCAACTCGTCAATGTATGAATCAGGTGGATCAATAAGATCAAAGTATGGTCTGAAGTTTTTATAAAGAGCCGTGACCGATTTACCTTCCCTGGTACGGCCAAACAATTCGACGGCAACATCCTCTCTCCTATACGAGGCTGCCATCAATCTGAAAGATACTTTCATTTGGAGAGGTATCCATTTCTTTCTATATGAACTTACCAAATAAACTGCTTTTCCATGGGCATAGCAAAACTTTACAATAAATTGCCATTGATCAGGAAGAAATCAGAACATCGATCATTAGGGTTTATCGCAATTTTATTTTGAATTGATACCTAACTCTTCCTGAAGACATGGAACAGGCGTGTTACAGGTACTACTAGATTCGTCAAATATTCAATCAATGACATCAAATTATAAACTGATAGAGCTTCCTTATCCAGCGAGCCTGAAGAAACTAGGTTCCAAAGCGGAGAAAAAAGTGCAGTAAAGCTACCGATTATCAAGTTCACTGCCACAAGTGTCAGATATATTACTGAAACCCTCAAATTTTTACGAAGGCCCAGAATTATGTAAATGGCGACAGATATAGACAGGAAGATTGTCGAACCAAGGAAAATCTGTCCTACCCAAGTGTCCAGCCAGAATGGCGAAACTAAAACTTGAGATAAGTGATAAAGAAATGGTTCCAATAAACTAGATAGCACAAGTTTGCCTCGCACATTAGCTAGTAAAGGTGAGTTAAGCATGATAAGAGGGATTAGAATATAATAAGGGAAAATCATTAATAAGAAGAGAAAGAATAACAAGATGCTTGTAATATATTCACCCTTATGCAATGTTTGAGACTTATTCGTATGCGCAGAAATAACAATGCCAATGGCCATCAACGCATATGAAATAATGAATGAAAGGTTCTCTATCATTATAAATTGCTGTAGTTGCGTTGTTACGTGTAGACTTGTAAGGGAGAATAAAAAATCTGTGGCCCTTGATTAAACAAAACAAATCCTGCAACGAATAACAGAATTGGCAGGGACCATAATTTAATAGTACTGCTATTTTTCTCGCGATATACCTTTGTTGCGAGTAACTTCCCCTCCTTGCCATGATTTGATCCCGATTGATACTTAAGAAATAGAACAGGAAATGAGAATTTTTTATGAAGTATTGCCTCATTTATTGAACGATTAAGTTGTGCCGAATAAATTCCAGAAGTGACTGGAATATTAGACTTCTGCTCTATAATTAAAGCAAAAAGTTTGTTCTGTTGCCCGGCTAAGTCACTATAAACTGAACCAGACTCGCTAGGTAACAGAACCGTATGACCCTCACTCACAAGCCGAGCACAGATCTCGAACGCAACCTGCCTTATATCTGCGCTTTGAGCAAGCTCTATCAAGTGTGCATTGTTTCCATTAGAAGAAACGGATTCCTCATAATACTCAGATACTATTTTTTCAATGTTTGAGAAGTCTTTCTCACTTAAAATTGGCTTTTGGGTTTCTGAAACTGCCCAGTAATCTCTCAATGAACCCAGAGTATCAAACTTCAGGAATTTAGGTTGCATTGCTGTCATTCTTGCTTTGTCATCAGACTTTATATAACCTTGGAAATCTTAAAAATTATCGTAAGCTTGTTGACATTCCCCTATTTTGCAAGCTCACGTTAATTGTAGGACATAATGAATACAAAGCATGTCTACTAATAGAGTTCACTATCCTTGAAAAAACCAATTTTCCTCTCATTCGCCGCTGAGAACTACTAGAGAGAATTCATAAATGTATCATGCAGTTGTCGTCTTACAATAGATGAAGAGCGAAAGAACGATTTTTGTGGAATTTGCCTATCAAAATCTATTTTTATTAAGACCCAATATTGAGCGGGGTTTTAGGGTTGACCAGTTTTCCAATTGAAGTACAGGATCTCAAGTACACCTATGATGGCAGAAAATACGCTGTTGATGGTATCAGCTTTTCTGTAAGGGAAGGAGAAGTTTTCGGAATGCTCGGCAGAAATGGCGCCGGCAAAACAACGACCATAAGGATTCTTTCCACACTCCTGAAAAGATCTTCAGGCTCCGTCAGGGTGTTAGGGATGGATCCAAGCACGGCGGGAAACCGTATTAGAAAAAGAATTGGCGTTGTGCTGCAGGATGAGTCCTTTGATTTTACGACTGTTGAAAAGGCTCTCGACGTATATGGTTTCATCTGGGGTGTAAGCAAATCGGAGCGGGATAAAAAACGGGAATCGCTCTTGAATACATTCGAACTTACAGATGTAAGAAAAAAGAGAATGTGGGATCTTTCCGGCGGCCAGAAAAGAAGGGTCCAGGTGGCCCGGGAATTTATGCATGATATGGATCTGCTCTTCCTGGATGAACCAACCTCCGGACTCGATCCAATTGCAAGGAGGAATATACTTAACATGATCAAGGACTTGACAAAAGACGGGTTAAGCGTGCTGTTCACAACACATAACCTGGAGGAGGCAGACTATCTTTGCCAGAGAGTTGCAATCATGAATAACGGCAAGATTCTTGCAAGCGACACTATAGATGCCTTGAAAACTGGCTATAATGGCCTGAAGACCGTCGAGGTAAAGATTGGTGGAGATCAGGCAGGGACGGAATCCATGTTTTCAAAAGTATCCTCTGGAAGGGTGGAACCTCCATTTGAGAGCGGTCTGCCTTACAGGATCGTGACTGAGAACACGCAGGAGACAATGCAGGAGATAATCAAGCTGGCGGTGACTGAGTCTGTCCAGATCGAGTGGCTGAACGTCAGAGCGGTTTCACTTGAAGATGTGTTCATAAGCACAATCGCCGGAGGCGCCTGAATGAATATATTAAATTCTTACAGGCTCATGATCCGGAATGTAAGAGTCAACACAGACCCTGGTACGCTTGTCTTTCTAGTTCTGATGCCAACAATATACCTGGTTTTCATGGGATACATGTTCGGCACTCTAATCAGCCAGATACCCGTGGGTACCACGTCTATAAACTACAAGGAGTTCCTCTCGCCTGGAATCGCTGCCTTCGAAACGGCGACAGCAGGAATAGTTGCTGGAGGTCTCCTATGGTCAGACAGGAGGTACGGCATGTTTGAGCAGATACTGAGCAGTCCTTATACAAGAGCAGAATATCTCTTTGGGATACTTCTCACAACACTTGTTTTCGGATTTATTGGCTCCGGAATTATGATGCTTGTGTCTGAGGCCTTCCTCGACTATACTGCCATATCATTGATGGGAGTTGGCCTAATTGTTGTCAGCATTTCGCTTGGAAGCCTTTTTTTTGGCTGCATGTTTCTTGCTATTGCAGCAAAAGTGAAGTCAAACCAGGCATATAACAGCTTAACAATCCTCATAATTTTCCTGGTTGATTTCGCAAGCACCGTATTCTATCCCATCACGTCGGCAACACCCGAAGCCCTGAAGATTCTCTTCTACGTTAACCCACTAACATACATTGCAGATGTTGTGAGGGCCGGTTACATTTCAACAGTCACAACAACAAATCTTGTGGAGCTTCTTGTTACATTAATTGAAACTGTAGTTATGGTTGCAATCGCTGTCCTGCTTTATAGAAAAGTTAGGGTCGGTGTGACGTGAGTTCAATTAGCAAAGGCATCATCAAATCTTAAAAACTTATCATTTCCCAATTCTTTTGTGCAGCATATACCAGTACCTGTGATCAAGGACGGAATACCCGGCTTCCAGCGCGTGCCTCTTCAATGATCTCTCTTTTTCGGCCAGGCTATCGCTTGAATGCGGGTTGTGGATTCCAGCAGATGCCTCATTCCAGTCAGTTACAATAATGCTTCCCCGGGTTAATTTTTCCATTTTCTTGATCCCGAGAACAGGATCTGCAAGATGGTGAAGAGATGCTATCGCAATAGAGGTGTCGAAAACATAATTTCCAATGTTAAAGTCTTCGATCCTCGATTCGACAAGGTTCAGGCGGCCCGCTTTAATGTGCTCTTCATATGCACTGTGCAGGGAGGCAAAAGACCAGGCTTCAGGATCAACTGAAAATACCTGGGTATCAGATCTCTCCATCAACTTGCTAACTACAATTCCAAATCCTGTGCCAACATCCAGTATCTTATTGCCTGTTATCAGATGCAAGACCTCTGATAACATGCCTCCAAGCGAATTATCGTCATTCATTCAATCTAGAATTATTATTAAATAGATAAGCTTGAAGTTACCTTTCACCAATGAAGTTTTATGAATTTTCTGCATTGGAATAATATTAGTTGTGGCTTTATCAACAGAAGCAGTATGTTTGAATTTACGTGCTCGGATATATGAACTATCTTGTATTCTCCATTGATGCTTTTACTTCTTCTTTTCGCGATATTCGCCATCGGGTTCGCAGTCGGCATTCTCGGCAATATTTCTGGAATAGGAGGCGGAGTCATGATAGTGCTTGTGCTTGTCTATGGATATGGTTTCAAACCTATCGACGCAGCCGGCTTGAGTCTTCTTACCATCGTTTTCAGTACATTCGTGGGATTTGTGCAGGATACCAGGAAAGGACTGGTAGACAGAAAGCTTCTCATGATAATTGCTCCCATAGGCGTTGCTGCGAGCATTATTGGAACTGTAATATCAAACTACGTTTCCACCGATACGTTCAAGCTTGTATTTGCCTTAATACTGATAGCGCTTGGGTTGTTCTCGCTCTTCTCGTCCAGAAAGCAAAGAAAGTACAATTCAAAAATTGAGGATACAAGCACTGCCCGTACAGGAGATACGGGTCTTGTCGCTATCATTTCCGGTGCTGTCTCGGGATTCATTGGAATCGGGATAGGAGGCATAATGGGAACATTTCTGACAGCGATTAAAAAGATCAATGCCAGAACTGGAATCGCGACTGTGGTTGCCGCAACGCTTCCCATAACCATAATGGGGGCTGCTTTACACTTCTATATTTCTGGGACTATCAGCCTTACCTTTGCACCGCCTTTGATTGTCGGAGCAGTGCTTGGAGGATTCGCTGGAACGTCCATTATATTCAAGGCGCCGCATCTAAGTCTCCGGTTCCTGCAGGGTTATGTGATAATATTTTTTGGATTTCTGTCCATTCTGCTCTTCATAATTTCATCGGTTGTTCACTAACACGGCATTCCGGGAATGACCTGGATGCCTCTTCCCACTATTTATAAGGCATTAAAGCAGGCCACATAATTTATTCTGCTTACGGTGACTGAGATAGTCTGGAAAGTAGTTATATCCAATACCATTCTGGAGTGGTATTATGGAAGAAATTGAGTTGAAACTCGTTAACCAGACACCGTTCTGCGAATTATCAAAAGAATTCCCGGATGTCATGATCTTCAGGTGGTGCAGTTCCGTTATAGATTACGTTGAAATGTACGGTAAAGCAGATAGAATGAAAGAAGCTTACAGGAGATTGGGAGAAGTTGCTAACTCTATTCACAGCCGGGTTCTGAATTCCGGTTTAATAGGAAGCCACAGTGAATCTGCAATTTCTTGTAGATGTACAACCCATAATTCAAGCATACGCCTGGCAGAATCGATGAACCTGCTGTGGGAGGCGCCAGCAGTATACCTCAACGGGGAGGAGAAGCTTAAGTTGATATCTTTCTCGCAGGGAGATATGGAGAGGTTCTTCGAAGCTGAATCAAAGGATGGCACTTTACAGTTGATAAAGAAGAAGACGATCATGCCGGATTCCCTCAGGGAAATATACAGCATAACGCTGGGGGACATATTCCAGAACATGTCCACCAGGCAGGTAAAATACCTGAGGGATGCTATCGCCCTTGGATTGTTCGATTCCCCCCGAAAGGCAAAGGTTGAGGATCTTGCAGCAACAAATGGACTGTCAAAATCCACGATGCAGGAGCATATTAACAAGGCGAGAAATAAGCTGCTGCAGGCAATGGAACCTTACATAACACTTTATCTTCATTCCCTCAGTGACTGATCATGTTATACGTTGGAAACAATTTTTCTTTATTCTTAACTAACATTACCTTTTAAGAATAGGAGGAAAAGCTTTTGGCAGAAATTCTCGACCTTGTTAGAAAAAATGACAAATACCGAGCGGAAACACTAAACCTGCAGGCCTCTGAGAACAGGTTGAGCCCTGACGTGAAGGAGGC
>JAKAAI010000096.1 GCA_021797055.1 Thermoplasmata archaeon
CGATTCTTGACCAGAATATTCTCCCGGCCACTGCCCCTATGAGAAATATAGCAAGAGATATCTCAGCTATGATCACCAAAAAACCATTAGACACCATGAAAAGTATCCAGAATGTCAGGCTTACCTGCTGCCCCCATGACAGCACGGTGCTGAACACACTAATTAAAAGTAAATCGTGGTTCCTTGCAGTTATCAGCATATCTGACAGATATTCTCTAAAATTAAGGCTGCCTGAATAGATCCGCTCTTTCTTCACGAGAATAAAGACGGTTGCAGTTGCTGCGAAAAGTAAAAAGAAAGGCCATCTTATTCCGAAATATATTGCCAGAAGGGGGAGCAGGGAAACAGCAACCAGAGATCCTATCGGAACACCTGACTGCTTCAAACCCATCCTCCTCATATGATCCGGGAAATATTTTTCCATAATCAGTGAATTTGTTGATGGGGTTATGCTTCCATAACCGAGTCCGATAAGAAAGAAACCAGACAGGATCATCTCATATGATACCGACAGTGCGCATATCAGTGAACCTATAGAAAGAAAAGCGAAAGATATCTTCACAGCCGAACGGCTTCCAAACCTGTCAACAAGTATGCCGGTAAAGAAGTTTACAGTCAGGGATCCTATGAACACCACGCTTGTGATTATCCCGACCTGCTCTGCTGTGAGTGAATATGCATTTTTAATGAAGGCTGAGAGTGGAGAATAGGATGAATCCGCAAAATTGCCTAGAATCGTAAATGCAAAGGCCTGAATAACAACAGGAACCGATATGGCACGTCTCTCATATCCACTATCCATGGATATCTCCCAGGAACATTATGTGATAAGGAAACCAGAAGGACATATCCAGGATAATGACATCCTTCAAGAAAATATTAACCGCGTTTTTCCTTTAATGTCTGGTAGTTGTGATTTTACCATAATTCAAATTAGATACAGCGCAAAATAATGATTTGAATGGATTCAGGTCAACAATTGCACGGTTATTAAAAGATATTCAATATCCGGTATCGAAAATTAAAAAAGGTTCATATAAATACTGCCAATGTTGTACTATGACACTAAACCCTGATCTCATGAACAGGACAACAGAGATGCTCAAAATGCTCGGCCTATCATCCTACGAAGCTCAGGGATATGCCGCTCTCGTTTATCACGGCGTTGCCAATGCGGACACAGTTGCGGACACAGCCAATATCCCCAGGACATCCGCCTATAAGGTTATGGAATCACTTGTTTCAAAGGGTCTTGCGAAAGAGACTGAGGGCAGGCCAAGGATGTTCAAGCCTGAGGACATGGATCTAGTCAAGAGAACATACGAAAAGAAGCTTAACGATCTCTTTCTGGACCTGAAAAGTCTGCAGGATCTCCTTCCTTCAAAGGGAGAACCTCAGCTGATATACACAATATACGGATCAGAAAAGGTAATGGATAAGCTGAAGGAGATGTTCAACCTTACAGAGAAGGAAATTTATGTCTGCACTCCAAGAGTCAGGGAGATAAGGACTGAACTTAAGAAGAACATTGAAAATGCCACTAAGCGTGGGATTAACGTGGTCTTTGTGGTCCCACCCAATAAGCGGGTGCCCGAGAACGTCACCGTATTCATGAAGGATGGCCTGATATCCACGGATGTTGTGAGTGATCAAAGAAGGGCTATGATCGCCGGCCCGGATCTTGATGCTTGCGGCTACTCAGACAACCCCGCACTTGCAATGCATGTGTATCAGTTCATTAACCTGCTTGTCAATTCCAATCCTCCAGGATCATCCGGTATATAGCAGTCATTATGCAATAGACGAGTGTAGAAACTTGCAAATGTAATTATTGACTGATAATATTCCGGGCATGAATGAGCAGATTAACTGAGAGAAATCTTATTGGTGGGCACGTATCGACTGCGGGGGGCATATCCAAATCACCGGATCGGGCAGCTGTATTCGCTTTCAGGACATTCCAGATCTTTTCAAAGAATCAGATGCAGTGGAAGGCTAAAGCATTGCCAGATGATGAGGTAAAAGCCTTCAGGAATAACGTAAAGGCACACAAGCAGGAGAAACTTATGAGCCATGCATCTTACCTTCTGAACCTAGGCAGCAATTCACCTGAAATGCATGCTAAAGTTTCTGATGCATTGACAATCGAACTGCAGAGAGCAAATGCCCTTTCAATTGATTACCTGGTATTGCACCCAGGTTCATTCTCAGGTTCATCTGAAAATGTGGCGATGTCTCATATGTCAGAAATATTGAATACTGTGTTACCAGAATCGGAAAAGACAAAAATATTGATTGAGACATCAGCTGGACAGGGGTCAACATTACCCTATAAATTTGAACAGATTGCGCAGATATTTGATCCGATCACTGAAAGGAAAAAAATTGGCGTATGCTTCGATACATGTCACGTATTTGCTGCTGGGTACGATATAAAAAGCAAGAGTGGATATGAGGAAACAATTGACAATTTCAATTCATCAGTAGGGCTGCAATATCTGATGGGTTTCCACCTCAATGATTCCAAGAAGGAAATGGGAAGCAGGGTGGACAGACATGAACAGATCGGTTTCGGTCAGTTGGGAATAGAAGGCATTTCAAATTTTATAAATGATCCAAGGTTCTTTGGATTACCTATGGTTCTTGAAACACCAAAGGGTGAAGACGGTTATATGGCAGACCTCGCTGTTATAGAAAAAGCGATGAGGTGATAGAAATGGAAGCGAAGGCATTTAAACCATATGTTTTCTCATCAACGGCCGATAAATTCTGGTCGCCTCCATTCGATGTTGTAACACCAGAGCAGGAAGCGGAGCTCAAGAAAAACAGTTTCAACATCACACATATTACACTGCCCCGCGGCCAGAATGGTATTGAAGACTCATCCAGAAAATTCGATGAATGGGTCCGGAATGGAGTTCTTTCTCAGGTCCAGAAAGACAGCATCATTCTCCTTGTCCAGGAATTCAACCATCATGGATCAGCAATGCAAAGATTAGGTGTAATTTTGCTTGTAAGAGTGAATCCGGATGATGGTTCAATAAAGCCACATGAGATGACATTCAGCGGACCTAAGAAGAACCGTGTAGATCTTATGAGCGCAACCGGTCTGCAGCCTGAACCTATATTCCTTGTTGTCCCCGAACCAGAGCTGCCCAAAGCAGTTGTGGATATAACTGGCACTATGGATCCATCCAGAATATTCGAAGAGCCATCCAGCGTCATAAACAGATATTATATCGTGAAAGATGAAATGGATCTAAACAGGATTCTCTCCCTTCTGAAAAACAGGATTTCAATAGTCGCTGACGGCCACCACAGACTAGGTGCTATAAGGGAGATAGCAGCAGCCAGGGGCGACGGGTGGAACTATGCGATGGCTTATGTCGTATCATCAGAGGACAGGGCCCTTCTAATAGGCGGTATTCACCGTGTTGTTAAGGCGAACATTGAGCCTGAAAGCATTCTAACCAGGTTACAGGAGTCATTCTCTGTGAAAATGGAAGACAGGTGGGACGAAAAGAGTATATGCATTGTCACACGTAAAGGATATATTAATCTCTCTGTGCCGAGTGAAGCGAAACCAGATCTGAAACAAAGAATGGTTGAAGATCCGGGCGCTTTCATTCGAGAAGAGATACTGAAAAAAGCATGTTTTCTTGATGATAGTTCCATTGAAAAATCAGTTCTTTATCTGCATGATATTGAATATGTTAAAAATATGGTTGAAAGTGGTAAGGCATCCTTCGCCGTCCTGATGCCAGACTGGGATAAGGACAGATTTGTAGAAATAGTCAGCTCCGGTAAGAAATTAAGTCAGAAATCAACATTCTTCTATCCGAAGCCTCCTTCGGGTATTGCTATATACAGGCCTTAAGTTGCCGCTGTAGCTCAGCAGGTAGAGCAGCTGATTCGTAATCAGCAGGTCGGGGGTTCGATTCCCTCCAGCGGCTTATTATTGATAATAGTGGTTTTCTAACAGATTCAATGCGGTTATTTTTGTTGTGATTCAAGATTTTACTTTCCTGTGAGTTCACACATGCGATACCATTCATTTCTTCACTATTTTCAAGCAAATCTCATCATAACACCAACGTGATTCTTTCCCCACCTAATTATACACAATTATACCTGAAGTGATACAAGGAAATTATCAACTTCAGGCGTATTGTTTTACTGGACTGCCTTATTTTCCCGGTACTTTATCAAATCAAGTTTCCATACATTGCATCGCAATAATTTCCCACTCTCGCGCGGATATTCATAGTCCATCTCTTCGATTACTGTGAATCCGAGTTTCTTGCTTATTGCGTTTGAGGCCTCATTGGTCACAGAAGGATATGCGAAAACAGAATCTATGTTTAATGTTGCCAATTGGTCTATCAATATTCTCATTGCAGCAGTTGCTATTCCCTTTCCCTGGAATTCAGGAATAACAAACCAGCCTGTTTCCCATCCCTTCTCTCCATTCCACTCTGTTTCCCAATACCCCGTATGACCAACGGGTACTGAACCACTATCAACTGTAATTGTGTACATGCAGCCGGCAATGGGGTCTATGGACATTCTTACGTATTCCTCATGACGTCTCTCGAGTCTCTCATGATTTTCCGGCCCGTTGAGATGAATCATCTGGGATGGATCCCCGAGAGTCTTCTCGAGAACTAACATATCATCATCTGAATATGGCCTTATTTTAATATCAAAAATCTTTGACACATTTTTGTCCATCTTTACTATGGTTGCTCCCATTATTTATATATTTTGTACAACTACTTAAATATTCCCACTTACTTTATTATTATGGAAAGAGTTGTATTTTTCCAATTTTAAAACTGGGCATTTGATGGATAAAGAGACTTTCATAGAAACCAATAAATATTAAGAAAGTTCAATGGAAGTGTTGGCCTGGATTTCATTCATCAAAACTTATAATTATTTATGTCTTAAGAACTTGGTAAAGATTTCTGGGAAATGGACATTTATTCGCCCCCTTTTCTGCTGTCATATGTAGTCAGCAGGTCGGGGGTTCAAATCCCTCCAGCGGCTTATCTTAGAGAAAATAAAGTTTTTAGACTGAGATGATTGATTTCCTCCCTGCGGTGAACTCTTACTGGTCCACCTCCTGTAAATACCTTTGATGAGATGTTGAGCTTCTAAATAACACCACTCTGTGATTTCCTGAAAAGACATATTACGTATTATTGTCACCGGTGAACGTCATTACTATGATGCTGCATCTGCTTAAGCCCTGTGATAGGGAATTACCCCTTATCCTCACATGGAATTTGAATTCATTAATGGAGATTCCAACTCAAGTAAGCACTTTTATGCTAGTTACTAAAACAAGTGAAATCAATGCAGATTCAAATCACCGAGAAGGCAGCAAAGATTTATAGAATGTAGATATGTATGTGTATCTACATATGTCAACTAAAAACATTGCGCTCAGAGAAGACGTATACAAAAAATTGAAAGAGGTAAAAGCGCCAGACGAGAGCTTTAGTGATGCAATAGAAGAGTTGTTGAAGAGAAAGGGAAGTCTCTTGCCTCTTTGGGGCTCATTATCTAAATCTGAGGCTTTGGACCTGATTGAGACCGACTTAAAGGCAATTAGAAATGGAGCCAAGATTAGGGTATGATTCTTTTCGACACTTCAGCCATAATAGATTTCCTAAAAGGTGGAGTGAAAACCAAGTCTATTGTTGAGGAAATAGAGACTAATCGAGAGAGCGTATACACTACAGTAATTTCTCAATATGAACTACTTACCCCTGTATATCACAAGAGAATGAAACCCGAGGAGAGGAATATTAGAGCTTTTCTCAGACGATCTATTGTATTTCCACTTGATCAGAATTCTGCGGAAAAGGCATCTCGCATAATGGGAAGTCTGTATAAGCTTGGTCTTCCAATTAATGCACTTGATACCATGATAGCTGGCATTGCAATCGAAACAGGAACAGATAAAATAGCTACACTTGATCGAGATTTTATGCAGATTGCAAAGGTTACTGACCTTGACATGATAATAATATGAAACTTCAGCTGGAGTAACCTTATGTGTTATTACTAAATCCTGAATCTGAACCTTTCAGGATATAAAAAATCTCCAAATAAATCAATTTCTCTTCTCTAAAGACGCATATGTTTGTAATTCGTAATCAGCAGGTCGGGAGTTCAAATCTCTCCAGCGTTTTTTATTAGAGGTGATGAGTTCTAGAAAACTGTGTAAAGAATGTCTGAACTCAAAAGGATTCTTACTATCTGCGGGCAATATTATTCTGAATTTTGAAGTTTATTGTGGCATTATACGGTACACCAACAATTAAACAACTTGTTAAGGCGTTTATTCGGCTTTTGTTTGTTGTGATAGTTAACATCCAAACTGGTTTTTTGAACGATTGTAAACATGATGTTAGATTCCTTATGTCATTTTATATGCCTCGATTTGTTACGTAAAGAAAGTAAGTACAAAAATAGACTACGATTTAATACTACGAAGAAATGTGTAATAGATGAGCGAAAAGGTTACAGTGTCAGCCAAAGTTAGCAAAGAACTTTTAAAGGAAGCAAAAGAAAGAAAAATCGACATCTCCTCTACAATTAGAAAGAGTCTGGAAGAGGCAATCAATCAAAGAAAAATCGAAGAACTTATACATCTAATGCAAGAGGTAAAGCCCTTGTTAAAAAAAGTGGGGAAGCATAATTGGATAAACACAATAAGAGAGGATCGCGATTCCAGATGAAAGTTTA
>JAKAAI010000097.1 GCA_021797055.1 Thermoplasmata archaeon
AACTGGTTTATTGATTTTTTTCTGGCAATCTTATACAAAATTATGGCTGGGAGAGCCAGGAATATCTCCTGTATTATGAGCATGCCTGTTATTCCATCAATCAGTATAAGCGGGCTGAAGATTATCCTGAGAAGTGAAAACCCGGTCATGTAAAGGATGTACTGTGCATAATGAAAATGAATGATTGAATTCATGGTGAGAGAAATAATCCCAGAATCAAACACGTATTGCTGAAGATTGAGCTGTTGAAGAATGTCAATCATTGACCAGAAGAATGTATACACTATAATTGCACATATAACGAAGAATTCATAGGTTTCCAATCTGTAGAGACGGGACTTGATGCCTGATCCTGCTCTCCTGAAATATTGCATAATTTTAGTTCCTTTTGGCACATGCCCCTATAATATTTAAATTTTGGAGAACAATAAAGTTGCTCCAGCTTTATGAGAAACCCTGCAGGAAACCTGATTGAAGTGCTATATTCTAACACTACAGTATGAGCAGAAATCCTCCTATCCCTGAAAGTACTGGACCAATTACAAATCCACCACCAAGGAAGAGTATTATTATGCTCAGCACAACAATGAGAACGCCATTTTCCACTTTGCCCCTTCTCCTGTGCTTGTGTCCTGCATTATAAATAACAATAGCAAGTATTATCCAGAGAATAGGTACTATTGCAAGTACAATTGAACCACCTATAATGGCAAACCCGGCAGGGTTGAAGAAGATGAGGGAGGCTACTCCACCAATGCCTGCTATAAAGATGGCAAGCAATACAAGTATGCCTGAAATTACCGATAGAACTGCACCTATTGTTGTAAGGAGATATCTTAAATTTGCCTGTGAAGTCATTATCTGATAATATCCACTCTTCATATAGATATTTGTATATTTGTAAATTAATTTCACTTGACAATGCATTAATGAAAAAGTAATGTACATAACGATCATTCTCTCACACGGGTAATACTTCTCAGTAGACTTATTGCGCTTGAAACATATTCTGTTCCATACTTTAATGTCAGGACATGAAGTTCTGACTCGGTGGTCACAGTTCCATATTGATTCATTCTGGCGAAGTAAAATAATATGGATATCCATTTTTCTCCGTCACCATTTTCCGGTGAAAAAATATACATTTCTGACTCGACAGAATCAAAGTCCCCTCCCATTAACTTCCTGAGTACCATGAATAGAAATTCACTTTTTTCATTAGCTGAAATTATGATACTGTCCCTATCTTTTCCTTTCATGACTTTGGTCACTAAATATTTTACATAATAGGGGAAAAAATGGGTTTCCATGAAGAGTAAACCTGCATCAAAGATGAAATAGACTAGATCTTTCTCTATACATTTGTCAATGATGAATGAAATGTCCCCATCATCAATCTGTGCAATATTTGACTTGATCATACTGATCATGCCTGGCAGATTTCCAGTTGTTATGAAAGATTCCAGCACTGGACGGATGGAATCCTGGGGTATCATTTTCCCATCATTATAGAGCTCGGTTATTGCCTGGTACTGACCCAATTCATAAAGTACCACTGTCAATCTATTCAGGTACCATTCATTATGATCGAGTGAAAATGCTTTCCTGAAATAGGAAACGGACTCTTCTTTCCTGGATGAATCATAGCTGATCTCTCCCATGGAAAAGTAAAGAAGATCTTCTTCGGGCCATTCAATAAGTGCATTCCTGCATAAATCTTCAGCCTGTTCCATGAAATTGTTTTCCCTTAGAAATTCTATCTTTACAAGGATTTCCATGAATGTTCCCCTGATATCAAGAAATCCTTTCCTGTTTATCTCCTTCCCAGCTTCTTCCCTTTTTTTCGCTTTCAAGAGCTTTCTTATCTTCTCCATCCTGAGAACATTTGAGCCTGGGTTGAACCTGATTGCCATCTCCAGTTCTTTTAGGGACTGCTTTTCCATTTTTTCGTGCTCGAAGTATCGTGAAAGAGTGAGGTGAGCATTCCATGAGGATGGTGAAATGGAAATTGATCTCATTGCAATTTTGTAGGCATCCTTAAACCTGCCCATTTTCATAAATATGTCTGCCATCAGATCCATGGCTTCAGTGTCCTTGCTGTTAATTCTGTATACCTCTTTGAGTATCTGGAGAGACTCAGCGTAGAATGAGAATTTATGGAGTAATTTTGCCTTTATAAGGAGCGAATTTGAATTTTCAGGATTCAGTTTAACACTCCTTTCAGCCCAGATGAGGGCCTCCTCCTTATTGTCTGTCCTGGATAGCAGTAAAGATTTTAGGTATACTGTGTCAGGGTCTGATGGTGCAACCTTCAGAACATCATCTACTATTCTTATGGCATCACCGAAATAACCATTTTCAATCAACCTGATTGCCAGTGATTTCTTTTCCTCAATAGGGTCATAAATTCTCTGCATTTACCTGTACAGGTTGATTGAAACCAATCATATTGATATTTGCATTTGATCTGAATGTACTGGTCGTCATTTATAAGTCTAAATGTACCAATTTCTGAAACATTTATCCTATTCCGAAATGAGAGCAGGAAATAGGGAGAAATAAATTTCCTTCTTTTGACAAGACTGCTGTAACTTTTGCAAACCTTTTATAGATTGTACCACAACCCCTTTAAATATGAAATAGATTGATGATTATGAAAGGAAAATATATAGCAGCAATTGTGGCTGTGATAATCATAGCCGCTGGACTGACAGGACTGGTATATTACCAGGCTTCACAGGCAGCAGCCAATGACGGTCACGTCGCGATGAAAGTGGCAGATGCACCGAATTTAGGTGTTTCAGGTGTGTTCATAACGTTCAGCAAGGTTTCATTGCATAGCAATGTATCCGGATGGACAAATTACAGTGTAAAATCAACGACCATAGACATACTTGGGCTAACAACCACAAACGCATCACTGTTGACAAATATTACATTGAAAGCAGGCACATATACAATGATTAGACTGTATATAACCAACGTATCAGTTGACCTACTTGGCGTGAGTATTAACTTTACTCTAAATGCTCCCTTTGCATTCATAAACCACCCATTCAAGGTAGCCGCCCATGGAGATGTAAACATGGTAATTGACTTCAATCTGACACAGGATTTGAACATAAACTCTAAAGTGTTCACTCCTAATGTCGGTGTGGTAGTCAATTAAATTAATTTTTAATTTATATATTTTAGAAAAAAAACAGCATTTATTTTTATTTTTGAATATCAACAATGAAACTACCTATTGGAAGATAGTTTTTGTATTACTTTTATATTAAATGTTAAGAAGAATTTTAATTCAAGCGTATATGAATTCCACACTTGATATCCTGTCAATTCTCTCCATATCTTCCTTCGATAACTTGACTGAATCTGCACCCATATTGGATTCTACCTGTGTCCTGTTCTTGGCCCCTGGTATTATGAGGCAATTCTTGTGAAGCAGATAGGCAAGGGATAGCTGTGCCATTGAGCATTTCTTTTCTTCAGCCATCTTGCCCAGTTCATCCAGTACAGGTTTCATAATCTTCCTGTTTTCAGGGTTGTTGAAAAGCTCATCACCCTTCCTGATATTATCCTGTGGTATGGCTCCACTGTTATATTTACCGGTCAACAGACCTTTTGCGAGAGGGCTGTATGGAATCAGGGTGATATTTTCCTTTTTCATATATGGTACAAGTTCCCTTTCTATGTTTCTTTCAAGAATGCTGTACTCCATCTGGTTAGACACAATTGAATAATCCTTCATGCTATCCACTGCATCCTTGAGAACAGGCTTTGAAAGGTTGCAGACACCTATCTGATCGATCATTCCTTCACTTTTCAGCCTCTCCATTGAGTGCATGATCTCTGAAACTGGAACATATGGCTCGTACCAGTGCAGCTGGTACAGATCGATCTTATCAATACCAAGTCTTTCCAGGCTACCCTTCACGCTTCTTTCCATCGTCTTATAATTCTTAACATGTGGCGGGTTCACTTTTGTTGCAATTATATACCTGTTTCTTGGAATCTCTGATAATGCCTGTCTTATGAGTTCCTCAGAATGGCCCATTCCATAGATCTCTGCAGTATCGAGATAATTTCCACCATTCTCAACATAGAATTTAATCGCGTCTATTACGTCGTTGTCTCCGTAGTCTTCTCCCCATCCTCTCAGGCCGGCCTGCCAGCATCCAAGACCCACTCTTGTTGCCTCGAGTTTGCTGTTTCCAATCTTCATTTTCTGCATTATCCTGCATCGTCATACACGTTTTTTAAATGATCGATGTGTAAAATAGGTTTATGTAGTTTGAATTCTATAAATAACCTATTCCAGATTGTATATATTCCCTTCTCCATCAATGTGGATGTTGCATGCAGCAGGTTCCTTTGGCAACCCTGGCATGGTCATTATGTCACCTGAATATACAACAATGAACCCTGCACCTGAACTTACTGAAGCTGAAGTAACCTTGAGTATGTTATCATCATTTCCAGGGGAATTACCACTCAGGGAATACTGGCTTTTTGCCATGCAGATGGGAAGACCAGCATATCCATTCTTCTCAATTCTCTTCATGTCTGATAACGCTTTCCTGGAAAATTCAACCTCCTTCACACCATAAATATTCATACCAATAGACTCAACCTTGCTTCTTATGGTATCGTTGAAATTATAGGTATACCTGATGTCGCTGTTCTTCTGCTCGCATTTCTCAAGCACAGTCTTAGCCAGGGTAATAGCACCATCACCTCCCTTCGTGAAGACTTCAGATAGCTGGTAATCCATGCCGTTCTTTTTCAGGAGATCATCAAGGAACTGTATCTCCTCATCCGTATCAGAGGCAAACCTGTTTATTGCAACTACAGGATGAAACCCGAAGTTTGTGATATTATCATAGTGACGCTTCAGGTTCATGAAACCCTTAGCAATACTATCCATATCCTCACTTCCACCCAGGAGCTTCATCGCCCTGATAGTTGCAACAATAACAACAGCAGATATCTCAAGATTTCCAATTCTTGATACCATGTTGATAAATTTCTCTGCACCAAGATCAGAGCCAAATCCTGCTTCTGTTATAACGTAATCACTGTAGTTCAGTGCCATTTTCGCTGCAAGAATGCTTGAAGTTCCATGGGCTATATTCCCGAATGGTCCTGTGTGGATGAAAGCAGGTACACCTTCCGTTGTCTGGACAAGGTTTGGCTTGATTGCGTCCGATAGGATTGCTGCCATTGCACCTTCAACCTTCAAATCTCCTGAATATACTGGCTTTCCATCAAAGTCGTAACCAACAAGTATTTTCGACAGTCTCCGTACAAGATCATCATACCCCATTGAGAATCCCATAATTGCCATTATTTCCGATGCTGGAGTTATAACGAAACTGTCTCTTGTGAGCGGCCCATTCTCCCTTCCACCCGCATTCAGGATCATGTCCCTCAGAGATCTGTCATTCATGTCTATTGTCCTTGGAAAGGTTATCTTTTCTGGATCAATCCTCAACTGGTTCCCATGATAGATATGATTCTGTATCATTGATGAAAGAAGATTATGAGCGCCGGTGATTGCAGGAAAATCTCCTGTGAATAAAAGATTGATCTTATCTGAAGGCTCAACCTTTGATTTCCCACCCCCTGTTGCCCCTCCCTTAACGCCGAAGCAGGGTCCCATTGAAGGCTCCCTGATGCTGATCGAAACCTTCTTTCCAAGTTTCCTGAATGCCTGGGAGAGACCTATTGTATTTGTTGTCTTTCCTTCGCCATATTTTGTAGGTGTCATTGCAGTAACGAGAATCAGCTTGCCCTTTGTGTTTCCCTTATCCAGTGCCTTCAGGCTGATCTTTGCCATGTATTTTCCGTAATTCTCTATGTATTCCTGATCAATTCCAAGATTCCTTGCAATATCCATTATATTTTCCATGATTATCCTGTAAACATGCTTAATGAAATTATAAATGTACCCAGCCTATATATTGCCTGCGTGAATTCGAGCAAATAATAAAGTGACCTACTTCATTACTGTGGTGATTTCGCTTTCTTGTTTCTCCCTTCCTTCTAGTATCTTTCTGGATAGAATGAACAGGATGATACTTACAACAAAAATACCCGCTGCCAGAATCTGCCAAATTGTTGAGTAATTATGGGTGTAATCGCTTATATAACCGGAAAATGGAGTACCAAGGATTGTTCCAAATGAAATTATCAGCAAGCCCAGGCCACTGTATAAACCGATCTTTCCTTTCGGTGCTATCTCCGATATCACTGTTATATAAACGCCATTCCATCCAATGGCAGTCAGGCCGAGAAGGAAGGACATTACTATTGCCAGATAGAAATCTAATGTCAGAAAAGAGTAAATAAAGAAGAACAGTGATGAGAGGAGCATTACAGTGATCAGGGACAGGACCCTCCTGTTTGGAAACAGTCTGCTGCTCATGGAAGACCAGAATATCCTGCCTATGAATGAACCCACGAGAATGCTTGCCAGGAGGATTTCCGCAGTGAATAACTTGAATCCGATGGAACTCGTAAATAGAACAGCATATGTAAGCAGGGATTGCTGCCCCCAAGACATGGCAGCAACGAGAACATTTATGGCAATGAATCGTCCATTGCC
>JAKAAI010000098.1 GCA_021797055.1 Thermoplasmata archaeon
ACATAAAATCTATCCCGGTATCAGGAAACTACAGGTTTGTCGTATCAAAGTTCAACAAATCTGAATATGAAACCTTCAGATCATATTTCAGGAACGACCTGAATTTCCTCTTTTTCAGTTATCGGAACCTCGACAGCATCCTTTCAGCCTCCAATCATTCCGGTTATTTTCTATCACGTTTCAGGGCAGGAGGCAACGGTTCAATTTCACTGAAATCAACTCCTGATCACACTGGCCAGAGCTACCTGCTTAATGAGATCAGGAATGCGATCATAAACGAAATCTATCCCTACGAAATGAGGCTCTCCAATTCAGAAGGCTGGGTTGATCTGAGCACTGATCTTAATTTTCGCATCAACGGCCCTTTACATGCGCATTCAGGTTTCATATTTGATTTGACAACACACATAATCGATATAATCTCGTCTTTGAACGATAGGATAATCGCCCAAAGGGTAAAGAGAAGTCCATCCAGTGGAATCAGGTCAGGGCAGATCAAACCGGTCACTTTTAGATTAACTGAGAGAATTCCAGGCGAAAAGTTAGTGGAATTGGTTAACCGTTCTTTCCTATGTGGAAAGATTGAGGAAAGCGTGCTTGGATCATCATTTTATGTTTTTGAGTCTACGTTTTCAGCTCCATTCTGCAGGATCACCAAATCACAGGATTTTGTTAAGTTGATATCCCTTCCAAGCGCTTCTCTTGATAACGTTGCATCTGTAATTGATAATTTATATGACGCAGGAAGGTTGATTGATGACAGGCAGTAGGAGCGCCGCTTTATTCAGGGAATATGCCATAGATCGCGAGATACAGCGGATTCTTACAGTGGTTGTTTCAATGCTGCAATCACTCCCAACCGATCAATCCTATAATATTACAAATATAGGAAGGCAGGGAAAAACGACGTTTAATGTCACAGCCATCAGGGATCTTGATGGAGGTTCAAAACAGAACCACCTCCTTATAGACGTCCTGCCGCCAACCAATATACTTCCGATTGAACAGTGGATACCTGAACACCTGGAAAGATCATATGTTGAACCCGAACGCAATTCTACAGTCGACCGGGTTTTGGTTATAAGGTCTTCTGACCGGAAGGCAGCTTTGAAAGAGATAGGAAAGTCACTTCACAATTCAATAATATGGGAGATAGACGAGTTGAATGGAGTCATTCGTATTGCATCCGGAAACCACTTCGACCGACAGCTAGGAAATTCCCTCAAGGATGGGTATAACCTTGCGTTCGACAATTTTCCGAATCCATATTTTCCAGAAATGAATCCACTGCTCAAACTTCACTTCCTTACACTCAACTTCAACAGGCGTGGCCTGCATAATAAGTCGGCAGTTCTGGAGGACGCTGTGCGGATCGCATCCTCCTTCAGCATCTTCGGCGATCTGAATGCAATAAACACCGATTTCTCATCGCTCTTAAACACTCTTCTAAAGATTGGAATCGCAACCGGCTCATCGAGAATAAGCTTCCCATGGAGCCGTACCCGGACGGAACGGGCCTTCATTCGCCGTTATTACCGGTACGTTGAAAAGGCCTCAAAAACATCATTATATGATTATGATTCCTTTTTCTAGTTACAGACTTTTTGGCCGAAATTAAAACTAAATCTATTTATGCAGGTAGGATAATCCGCTTCCATGGAAGATCATGTCAAAAGAATTATGGAAACGCTTAACGCTGAAAAGGTGTCATTTCTGCAGATGCAGTTTACTGATATCCTTGGTTTTGTAAAAACCCTCACTGTGCCCAAAAACCGATTTGAAAGCGCAGTAACAGAAGGGGTTGTATTTGATGGCAGTTCCGTAGCGGGATACGCCCAGATTGAGGAATCTGACATGCGGGCTGTGCCGGACATATCCACATTCACTATACTGCCGGAGGATAACGACCGCTTTCGGGTTGCAAGATTCATTTGTGATATACACACGCCAGACGGTGACCAGTTCCCGGGCGATCCAAGATATATCCTGAAAACATTGCTGCAGAAGCTCAACAAAGAAAAAAAGGACTTTTTTGTCGGGCCGGAGTTCGAGTTTTTCCTGTTCAAATATGACGAGCATGGCAACCCGACGAATGAACCCGTGGATTTCGGCGGTTATTTTGACAACACCCCGCTTGACAGAGCGAGCCTGATCAGGCAGGAAATTCTGAACGAGCTGCACAAGCTTGGTTATCAGCCTGAGGCGGCACACCATGAGGTAGCCTTCGGGCAGCATGAGATTGACCTGAGATATGCACAGGCCCTTATGATGGCGGACCGGGTTGCTATGCTCAAAAGCATAATAAAGAATATTGCCCAGAAGCACGGTTATTATGCAACATTCATGCCAAAACCAATCAACGGCGTTAACGGATCCGGGATGCACGTTCACCAGAGCATAATGGCCCTTGATGAATCCTATAATTATTTCTACGACGAAAAAGCCAAGTACGGACTGAGTGAAATGGCAATGCATTATCTTGGAGGAATTCTGACGCACATCAGTGAAGCATCTGCAGTTCTGGCATCATGGGTAAACTCATACAAGAGGCTTATCCCGGGATATGAAGCGCCTGTTTACATTTCCTGGGCCAACAAAAATAGAAGTGCCCTCGTGCGTGTTCCAGCCGGTGTAGGTAACCGAAAGAGGATGGAACTCAGATGCCCGGATCCTGCAGGAAATCCGTATCTGCAGTTTTCCGTCATTCTCGCAATGGGCCTTGACGGAATCAACAGGAAGATTGACCCGCCTGATCCAGTGGAGCGGGATATCTATCATATGACTGCAGAAGAGAGGCTGAAGCATGGGATCGGCTCGATGCCAGAAAGCCTGGGCGAGGCTTTGCATCACTTCAGGCAGAGCAAGCTGATGCAGGAATCTCTCGGTAAGCATATATTCGATAATTTCGCGACAGTAAAGCAGAGAGAATGGGATGCATTCCGTTCATTCGTGACTAAATGGGAAGTGGACAGGTACCTGCCTAAACTATAAAGCTCTTAATGTCCAAATTTTCTAAAATTACTTTTAAATAGGGCAACTGCCCTGGCAGGTCGCCTATCTTCGTATTTCAGTAAATTTCAAATTTGAAGTATATTTGAAAGCTTTGATTACTTTGATTTGAAGTAAAACCCAACCAAAGCAATCGTATTAGGCAATGTTTATCTGCTAACTGAAAATATTCTATTTAATGCTGGGAAATCTTCTTTACAACGAGGATTGCATAGAGGGTGCGAGGAGACGCCTCAAAGACGGGACCGTGGATCTGATAATTACCGATCCTCCATATGGAATTAATGCCGATACTTTCGAGAAGCATTACAACAGAAAAGAAAGCAATGTTATAGACGGCTATGTTGAAATCCCCGTGGAAAAATATGGGGAATTTTGCAACAACTGGATCAAAGAGGCTGAACGCATCCTGAGGCCCGGGGGTAGCATTTACATAGTATCAGGTTACACAAATCTGTATCATGTGATGGCTGCACTTAGAAATACAAAGTTAAAAATGGTCAACCACATCATCTGGAAATACAACTTTGGTGTGCATACCACACGAAAGTACGTTTCCTCCCACTATCACATACTTTACCTGATTAAACCAGGTGGAAAGTTCACCTTTAACACTTTCTGCCGGTATGGTGAAAATGAAAGGGATGATACTGGAGGCTCACTAAATTACCGGGACAGAGAGGACGTTTGGGTTATCAACAAAGAGTACAAACCCAATCAGAAGAAGAACAGGAACGAGCTCCCCACTAGCTTGCTCATCAAGATGATGCAGTACAGCAGCAATGAGGGCGATCTCGTTTGCGATCTCTTTCTTGGTGGGTTTTCTACCGCGAGGGTTGCAATCGGTCTTAGAAGAAAAGTTACAGGCTTTGAGATAAGCCAGAATATATTTAGGAATGGGATATCTTCATTAGAAAAGGTGAAACCAGGTTATCTATTTGAAAACATCAGGATACCGGATAAATCTAATTTTTACAACAGGGGGAAGCCGTGGACAGAGGAAGAAAAAATGAGGGTGAAGATAAGATATGCAAATCTCTTAAGCATGGGTAAAAGCAGTAAAGAATCCATAGATTCGCTTTCGTCTGAACTGGGAAGGGGACATTTTTCCATTTCCAAAATCCTGAAATCCGAGAAAGATTCATTCGCATTAAGGATCAACAATAAGCGTGAGCTTACATAATCAGCCTATTTCGAGATCTATAGGACACACAATTTGTCCTATTTATTCAAGAAACGTTGAGCACATCACATGTTGTATAACCAAAGGACTTTTTAAAGAGGAATTACCAAAAAAGGCAAAACCCGGTCCTGTAATTCACGCAAGGATGATATATATTGCAGGTATCCATTTTCAATGAAGTATTCGGCTAAAATGGCTGTTGCTTTTATAACCCTGGCTCTGGTTTTTACTGGAGTTGGTGTGGCATACAGAGAAACGGCCAAGAACGCTGAACTTCAAGCAAACCCTTATTCTTATATTCCATCAAAAGTGAATGACATTTGGCGGGGAACGTATGATAATACCACCGTGATCGTTTTCTCTGGAAGCACGTATTATGGGGCAATCATCTTTGGGCAAAATTTAATCATAGAAAAATCAAACCTATTTAAGGTGTTCAGCACACAGCTAAACCTGCATGTTTCATTAGTTTTTTACAACGTTCCAATCATAAGCATCCCAGACAATAGTACTTTCAGTTTCAGTGGTTTCAGTCTTATCGATAGAATGTTTGGTGGAAACACATCATCAGGAAAACATGGCTATCAATATATTGCAAACCCGGAGTCAGGTATAATGATTATGGGTAGTTTAGAGGCAATTAAAGCGTCTCTCACATCCAGTTATCAAAAAACTTTCATCAGCACATTTGAACTTAGTCCGATACTTAATACCAACTTTTTCTCATTTGAAATCATACATCCCACGTCGCAGATCATTAATTTTGCCTCAGGAAATATATCTGGCAGATCCATGCAGGTATATCTGTATCTTAACAACAGGATAAACAGCGTGGAGCTATTCATCATTCTGGGTTATATTCTTCCTGCAAACAGCACAGTTATACCTTTG
This sequence comes from Thermoplasmata archaeon, assembly GCA_021797055.1. The sequence goes on from JAKAAI010000098.1 coordinate 5,084, forward strand.
CCTGACAATGGATTGCTTCTTACATTGAACCAAGGCAATTTCTTTTACGAATTTACCTACATTAACCTTGAACTTTTCATGACACTGGTGATACATTGACAAACAAAACGATCTGGAACTCCATCAGCCTGGCCGGTTTTTTTCTCAAAAATTACAGAAAATCCAATGCTTTCAGGTACATTATTACATTGTTTTTCTTAATCGGTCTGCTCATGTCGGTGCTTTCGATATTTTTCCTGAATTCTATTGTCAGTGAATTTGTTCCAGGCTCAATAAAAATAATTCACTACCCAACGCAGATCCTGGAGGACATATACAACTTTGCATGGGCGAGCATAGCGATTTATCTGCCAGTGCTGGCGGTTGCTTTCTTCGCGTCTACTTCAATTTCTTCGGATCTGGAGTCAAGAAATATCTATCAATTTATGACTATGCCAATTTCAAAAGAGGAATATCTTCTCTCGAAAATTATCTCCAGTTTCGTCGCTTCAATTATCTCCTTACTTGCCTTTATTGCAATGCAATTTATAACATACATTCTTATTTTTAAGAATTTCCCCTCCCTATCTTTTTTGAACTACGTTGCTGTGATGGTTTTAATCATATTCACTGACACCACTGCTGCTATGGCATTTAGCAGCATCATCAGGAAAGAGATCTATGGGCCAATAGGATTCATCCTGATTTTTCTTCTAATTACAAACGTTTTATCACTTTTGATATCAAGCATGAGTAGTTTAAATGACAGTTTTATAATTACCAATGCACAAAGATTGGCATATCTTGTCTTTCTAAATGTTGAACCGTATTTTATGGTCTACACCGGTTCTCTGTCGAGTATTAGCTTTAACTCAGAACTCCTCTTAATTTATATACAGATTGCTTACACCGCAGCTTTTCTGTTTATTCTATATTTTGCCTTCATGCGGAGAGGTGAGGTAAAATAAGCTCAATCACGGTCAAGAATGTGCGCAGGATCATAAATAAAAAAACCGTTCTAGATATACCGGAACTTCACATTTCGAATTCTGTTGTTGGTGTGGTTGGCCCAAACGGCAGCGGGAAGTCAACGTTACTTAAAATTATTTCAGGTTGCATCGAAGAATATCTGGGATCAAGCTTTGTTGATGGGCTAAATATTGTAGAAAACCACAAGAATTGCGTCAGGAAAATTGGTGCGCTCATTGAAAACCCTCAGCTGTATTCATATGTCAATTCTTACGATATGCTTCAAATTGCCTATAAACTGAGGAATGGTAAGAATGGAAACGATGTAGAAATTGAAAACAGTCTAAATCAGGTCAGCCTGAGTTCAAAAAAGGACGTACAGATACGGGATCTTTCATCAGGGGAGAAAAAAAGGCTTTCCATAGGTCTTGCTCTAGTAGGTTCACCAGATATAATTATTCTGGACGAACCAACTAACAACATGGATTCA
>JAKAAI010000099.1 GCA_021797055.1 Thermoplasmata archaeon
CAGTAATGCCGGAAGATCAGACAGAAATGCTTGTTTCGGCAGTTGATGAATTCTGCAGGAAATATATCGAAGGGCAGGCCCTGAGGATAGAAAGAACAGGCCTGGATAAGGATTTGATTGAAAAACTAGGTTCTCAGGGCTTTATCGCCCTCAAGTTTCCGGAAGAGTATGGAGGGTCACTTTTGCCTGACGACGCATATTTGCAGGTTCTAAAAACATTTGCATCATATTCCCCTTCTGTTTCTCTGTTCATAGCTGTGCAGAACTCAATTATATTCCCGCTGCTGATTAAAACAGCAGAAACTGCCGATATACTCAAGGAAATTGCAGCAGGCAAAAAATCGGCCGGCTTTTCGCTTTCCTCATCCACTATGAGCAAAGAATCACTTGGAAGTTTGGATTTCTCAGGAAAATCTTCTGCAGGAATCAAGAATTACGTTCTTGGGCCTGGGCTCGATATTCTCCTTATTTCCGCAGACTCCCTGCCAGATGCACTTCTTCTCTTTACATCCGGATTTAAAATAAAGGAGAAATATCCAGTTCTCGGTTTCAGGGGGCTTGGAATCTCGTCAGTAGAATTCTCGGATTCATCTTACATAGTAATTTCAAAGGAAAATGGACGTTCAATGTTAGAATCTGCAGTCAAAGGTATGGGAAATGCAGTTTCTGCAATAGCTTTGGGCATTGCAAATGGGGCAATTGGCAAAGCTATGGAATATTCAAAGGTAAGAAGCACGTTCGGCCATCTGCTAATGGATTACGAACCTGTGGCTTATCCCCTCTCAATAATGAAGAGTGAAATCGATGAACTTTCATTATATCTTGCAAGGTGGAATTCGCTTTCCGAAATGGAAAAATTGGCTGTCAAGATACGATCTATTGAGATTTCCATAAAGGCATCAAGACAATCCATTCAGTCTCACGGGGGATACGGATATCTGCAGGACTTTGGTGTTGAGAAATTCTACAGGGATTCCGCCACAATGCCCGCTTTGTTCATGGAGGGGCAATCAGACAAGATATCACTGTCAGAACTTTCTTTCAATGGGAAGGCAGGCTTCCTTTAGGATCCTCAATCAGTATCCGGGCCTGATCAGACCACCGATAAGACCGCCGACAGCCGGTATGAGGACAAGGTAGAACATCGTCTTCTCAACTATCGTGAGTGTTGAATCAAGAACAATGACATACAGCTCTGCATCTGCCTTTTCTATTACAGCGAATTGTGTAAAGTACGGCATTGTATTATAAAGAAAGGTATCGCCATTAAGAACTGCAAGTGTTATAACGACTGCTACAAGGACAAATCCCGCTATAATGGTAGAAAGAACTCCCCTCGCAACACCCCTGCTGACAATACCAGCAATCAATCCAGCAAAGATGATAGCGTAAACTGAAATCAGGGCAAAAAACGGTATCAGAATGAGCGCAACAACAACTCCTCCGATGAAGCTTCCAAATCTTTTAGGGGTTTTAATCATTTAAAAGTTGTATCGGACATGTTTATATAACCGTTTTTATAGTTGAATTGAGGTTTTATAATCTTTATCCCATCCATATATTGATTGATTAAAAAGGCATTGAACTATTGACTGCGATTCTTAGTATATTTTTTCCTCATGATCAGGACAGTTATAACTGCAACAAGAGCAATTATTCCAATAATTGTAATTAATAAGAAAAGTACGGTAGAAAAGAAGCTGGGATATAGTTCATTCATAATAAGAGTCACGGATGAACTGGAGTTCACATTTATATTCCTCGATATTGTCTGCGATATGGGTGTCAGTTCATATTCTCCGTTATAGTATACGGATATATTGTAAATGCCTGCCGCCAGAGTTAAAGTAGCTGTGCCGTTTGAATTTGTCTCAGCAAAGAACTGGAACCCGTTTGAACTGGACGTGGTCTTAATGACCGCGTTGGCTAAAGGATTACCATTATTACTAACAACCTTAACTTCTATTGTGAATATGTTGGCTATTATTCTGATGGAACCGTTATTATTCACTAGATTTACAGAGGCGTTATTGTAAACAAGGATCCCTTTCCAGTATGCCTGAACAGAATAGGTTCCATAAGGTATCAGAATGGATGTGGACCCTTCACTGTTTGTGGTGTTGAAACCCAAAATTAAACCAGATGTATAGTTTTCCACTGTTACTTCAGAATCAGGAACTACGTTTCCGGATGCAGTTGTAACAATGAAAACTTGGGAATATGCGTTCACTACAATGCTAGATTTAGTGTTATTGTCAACATTGATGGCATTTGAATATACAAGACTGCTATGCCAGAAGACTGTAAAGAAATAACTTCCGTATGGGACCTGATTTAAATATAGGGTGCCGTTAGAACCCGTTGCAATCAATGGAAGATTGATATTTAATGGGTTCTTAATTTCAACTATTGTGTTTGAAAGCGTTTGCCCTTCAATGGATGTAAAGATAAATGATGGAGAGTAAACTTCTGTCACAATTGTAAAATTGCGTGAGGAATTACTTATAGTCTGTTTGTGGTTGTAAACGTTAATTCCTTCCCATGTTACTAATAAGGTGTAATTACCAGGCGATAGAGCTGCTGTAGTAAGACCCTGCGAATTTGTAACATTGGTTGATATTACGACGTTATTATAATCAATCGAGATTCCGGCCCCCATGAGCGGTCTCTGTTCAGAGTCAAGAACAGTAAAATTAGCTTTAATTGGCGGCTCTCCAATATATATTTGGATAGAGAGAATCGCATCTCTGCCGTAAAGTGCACCGTTTATATTGTAATAATTGTGGGCAGTATTGTCAGTAGCATTTATTGTTATTATATAATTCCCTGGAGCAAAACCGCTATAATTAAAGGAGAATGAATACGTTCTGGAAAAGGAAAATGCAGAATATGCTGTAACGGGCTGCATTTGTCCAGACAGGATGACATTTGACGAATACGTTATATTATAGTTTACAGGCCAGCTCGCAAAATCATATTCACCAAGTGGATCCGTAGCATTTACCGATACAGTAACGGACTTATTCTGAGTTTCAGTGCTCAAGGAGCCATTATATTCTCCTGTTGAGGATATTACCCTCTCGTCTTGCAGGTTTAAGTATGTTGATACCGGTATTATTGCTCTTGAATAGTAGAACGTTCCCTTGACATTTCCCCAATATGCACTGTAAATTTCGCTGGTGCTGCCTATTAATTCTATATAAATCCTCAGGCTGTAATTTGTTGGTATGGTTTCATCAATGGTGGGTCCGGTGATAAGCACGGGCGTTGGAGTAGACCCTGGTGAAGTGATTGAAGTCGTTATTGACGGGCCGCTCCCCAGATCTGTTGTTGACCCATTTGGTGAGACCTCAACAAAGCTGGCATTAATCTTGCCTGCAGTTGGAGAAGATCCATTCTGCGCAAAATAAAACCATACGTATGAGGTACCATTCAACTTAAGGTCCCCCGAAAGCTGTGGGTATAAAATAAACGAGAGCGACAGATAATGAGTTGAACTAACATTTTCCCCAGTGAGGTAATACTGGCTTGCGGTATCATTTATGGTATTAGAAATATGGAGGCTCTGTTCACTCCCCACAGTGACCGGTTTGCTTAAATTATGGAAATAAACTGTTATATTCGTGACTCCACCAGGTGAGCCGGAATAGGGTTCGGCATTCACCTCGGAAGGCATAACTATAAACAAAGAAGATGCGAGTACCACAATTACCAGCGTAATTGCCAGAGTCTTACCTTTTATCATTGAAGGAAAACCTCTTGCTGAGGAATATGCTTTGTGGTGCATCTTTGTACCAATATTTCCGGCAAGAATACTATTAACCATTACATCTAAATTTATTGTAAACCGTGGAATCACTATTCCAGTAATGGATCTAATATATAGTATATTGATATGATCGGTCTATGGTTTCGGTTGTTACCTCCAAGGGTGGCAAGGAGACGCCTTATCTCACATTTGACAGGAGCAGCTGGAAAGAGCTGAGGAATTCCACTCCTTTGACCCTTAATACAGAAGATCTCGAAGAAATTAAGGGAATTAATGAAAATATATCGCTTGATGAGGTTTCTGACATTTATCTTCCAATGTCCAGACTCCTTCACCTCTATTACAAGGCCTCGAGGGCACTTTATCGTGCCAGAAGACAATTTCTTGGCATTGAACATGAAAAGATAACATTCATAATAGGAATTGCTGGAAGCGTAGCTGTTGGAAAAAGCACAACAGCAAGGTTGCTCAGAACTCTTATCTCATCCTGGCCAGGCTCACCAAAGGTTGATCTCATTCCAACTGATGGGTTCATATACCCAAACAGCGTGTTAATTGAAAGAAAAATACTAAATAGAAAGGGTTTTCCTGAAAGCTATAACATACGAAATCTGATATCATTTCTTTACGATCTGAAGTCAGGAATTGGCAATCTGAAGGTACCGGTTTACTCCCACCTGACATACGATATCGTACCTGATAAATTCATCACTGTGGACAGGCCTGACATTCTTTTACTGGAGGGCCTGAATGTCCTGCAAACACCACAATCGAAAGAAGCAAGGGAACCACAGTTTTTCGTGTCTGATTTTTTTGATTTTTCTATATACATAGATGCGGATCCATCATTTATAAAAAAATGGTTCATTGAGAGATTCAAGGTTCTCATGAGAACCGCATTCTCCAAGAAGGAGTCATATTTTAATTCCTACTCCCGGCTGTCCATTGATGAGGCAGAAAGTGTCGCTGGAAAGATCTGGGATGAAATAAATGCCGTTAATCTATTGGAAAACATTGCGCCTACCAAGTACCATGCACATCTGATACTTGAGAAGAACATCGATCATACCATCGATCACGTCCTGATGAGAAGGATTTAAGATTGACAGAAAACATGGGGAATTTTTAAAAAAAAATAGAAAAGAATAAAGAACATAGCCATTATCCACCCGCAAGAATGGAGACGGAATTAAACAACAACTACATGCTCCCGGTGATAGGTTCTTTCCTAGGCTGGCTTATGGATGGGTACGTTACAATTTCCTATTTGATCCAGGAATCAACAATTCAACCCTTATTTTTTCCCGGTGACCTTTACATCATCTATTTCTTTCTATTCGTTGTTAATGGGATAGCCAGAGCTGTCGGCGCTGCCTTTTTAGGCAATTTCATAGGCGACAGGCTGGGAAGAAAAAGAATGATGGTTGTTACGATCCTGATATTCTCACTATCAAGCTTCTCACTGGGTTTTCTTCCAACCTATGCACAGATAGGCCCTGCTGCTCCTATCATAATGGGAGTTCTTCTCTTCATGATGGGCCTTTTTGCAGGAGCTGAGTATGGAGGAGGAACTGCCCTCTCCATGGAAAGTGTTCCGATGGAGAAGAGAAACCTCATGGGTGCTTTTGTCCAGAGCGGCTTCGGCGTAGGTTATGCAATTCTTGGGTTTGTATATTTTATTATATCCAGTGTGACTGGACCAGCTTATGTCACAATCGGTTGGAGGATCCTTTTTATCACAACTATCATCCCGGGACTTTCAGCCTTTGGAATCAGGTTCTTCATGCCGGAATCAAAGGTATTTGAAAACGCCAAGAAAAAGAAGGAGATTTACAAATTTCCTCTCCTGAAACTTGTAAGAGATTCCTGGAAAGTTATCCTAGTTCTCTTAGCAATTACTGGTGGATTGTTGTTCATAGACACAGCAACATTCAGCCTATACCCAACAATTTTTCAGGAGGTTGACGGATTTACAAGACCAACAACCGGTTTCTGGGTGGCAATTATAAATCTGATCTCTATCGCTGGCGTTATTCTTGGGGGGACATTCGCGAGATTTTCCAATAAAAGACTTATTCACATGCTACGTTATTCTGTGATATTCCTGATTGCAACCATCATAATTGACATGTTCGCATTTTCGCATTCCTTATTAGATGTGGTGGTTGCTTTTTCGATCCAGGCATTCTTCGAGGCAATGATATTCTCGTCGTTGCCTGCATTCATGTCTGAATCTTTCAGTAAGCTATACAGGACTACAGGGGTCGGTTTCGTCTATAACCTAGGTTCAACATTAGGTTCTCTTGCAATCCTTGTTATACCGACTTTTTCGCTCATTTACGGTTGGAAGTTATTCTGGTTATTTTCAGTGGTTGGTGTCACTCTGATAATGTTACTTGGAATGTCCATTTCAGCCAGAATGGTTGCTGAGTCTGATAAAAGAGTTGATGCCATTACACAGTGAGCATCACTCTTCGTATACTGTCTTTCCCTCTCCTATCACATTGACCGGATGGCTTGTAAACTCAAACGGATCACCGTTCCAGACCACCAGAGAAGCCAGATACCCCTTCCTGATCGATCCCAATTTTTCTGCTCCAATTATTTCTGCAGTTGATTTTGTCAATCGTGAGACGGCCTCATGCTTACTCATTCCGAACCTGATAAAATGTCTCATCGTCAGGAAAATATTACGCTGCAGGATCACTGGATGGTCGCTCATCATTCCAAAGTTGACTCCTGATTCATGAAC
>JAKAAI010000100.1 GCA_021797055.1 Thermoplasmata archaeon
CATGAGATTTTCAGAGGATATCGACATTTATCTAGAGTTATCTGCCTTTGATGAACTTATCACATCACTTGAAAATTACGACCTCAGACTGATTTGGCCATAACCCTTCGTGGTCTCGATCTGTGCGGAGATCCGTTCCCCGTGAGTGCGTCAGCCTCTTGGCAGTCCATGAAGAATGAATACCTGTACCTCAGGCATGTACCTGACATGCCTGAAGCAGGAAGGACTGAGACTGCCTACGCTGCGAATGAAACTGGTGCATAACAATGCATAATGTTTTAAGAACGGATAAGGAAGTGTAATAATCACCAATCCAAACCCGTTATTAAATAAAGATATGAAAATTAATACTTTCCAGACCTTCCATAGAGCTTCGAAGTATATTCAAGCATCTTTGATTTGTTTGCCATTTCATTTAGTCTTTCTTTGGTTTCAGGATCAATGGACAGACCGTAATAATTTAAATCAAGCAGGGTTTTTTCAACATCTGATACTGGAACAAAAACACCTCCATAATTTACATAATCATAACCAAAGAATGCTCTTTCATTAATCCTGTGAACTATCACACGTATTCCCATTATATCCCTGATTCCTGGATTCGCCAGGCTTCTTGTCATTATGACGGGGACAGATTGCTGGGTCCATAACTTTCTAATTGTAAGCGCATACTGAAGACCATAATAGAATGGCCTAAATTTAAATCCAATTAATGACTCGTTGCGATTGTAAGAATAGGTTCCTTTTCCGATTCTCTGTAGTTTTCCGTCTTGTACAAGATTGTGAAGCATTAATCTAATGTAAGCTTCACTTGCACCTAGTCTGAATAAAAACTTCCTTGCATCATTAATATCGAAGATTAATTGTTTAGCAAAGAATTCGGCAAAAACCGCTTCATATTTCATTCAACCACTTCTTAAGATACTCGATCATATTGTCAAAATTCAAATTACGTGGACCAGCATACAGAAGCGCTTGCAGTACTTCTTCGTCTATAGGTCTCACTAAATTGTTCAGAAATGACGAAAGGTTTGATCTAACAACATAATCTGATCTCTCAAGCCATTTTGTAAGAATGAACAGATCATAGATGTCTCTTACATATCTTCTACCGTGATATGCTTCAATCTTCCTTATCATTAATTCCGTCGGGCTAAACACGTTTATAATTTTTGGTGTTCCGTCTATTCGTAAATAAGGTCGTATTTCATTTTCAGCGAAACCTGGCTTTGACTCCAGAAGAATATCAGTTTCTTTCCCCGCTATTCTAACCCTTGAAGGCAAATCAGGGTCTGTCCAAATCAGTCTGAGGTCGTAATTTTCAAGTGATGTGATAAGTTCATCAAAGGCAGATAACTCTAGATAAATGTCGATATCCTCTGAAAATCTCATGCCTCCAAAGCATCTCCAAATTGCCGTTCCTCCGTATAGAAGAGCATCAGGCTGGATCCTGTCATATATAAGATCAATTATATAATCCTGAAGACTGGCAATTTTTAACCTCTGACCGCTTAGAAACTGTTCTATTGGTGCCATTAAAGTAAGTGATTGTTATATAATATTATAACTTTCACTAATTATAGTACCACATATAGGGTCGGTTAGGGCCGGGAGCCTCTATGATGTTAATATATAAATACTGCAAATAACAGTTAATGATCGCCATAGTACAGAAGCATACACTTAAGGACAAAGGTGATATTGAGTCATTCGACAACTCCCTCAAAATAGATTACACATAGGATGCACAAAACTGATGCAATATACATTTACTGATTAAACAGGACAAGACCGTATTCATCCATCAGTTATCTTCCACCGAATGAATTTGAAAGGATATGGAATGAAAACGCGGATTTCAGGAATAAATTCCTGGAAGATAGGAGAAAGAAAGAGGGAAGGATATTGAAAAACAGAAAAGAGAAGAAAAGGAGGTTGAAAGGAAATGCCTCATTCGAAGCAGAAAATAGTGTCCAAAATTGAATGGCTCAGATCATTGACCATGAATGAACTCGTCTTCATGAAACGGATGAGATGGGAATTATTATTTTTCTGGCTCTTCACACATTTGTATGGGTTGATAAATGAGCAGATGTATTGGATAACCTCAATTTTGCCTAATTTGCGATAATTTTAACCAAACGTTGAAAGCCTGAATCAAATACTTATGCGATAAAGCCCTGAAAATGAGGACAAAACATTATGAACGTTATATTCTGACCCACATTAAAGTCAGATGAAACATTTTTCTTGACAACACCAGTTGAATATCTCATTACTTCGTAATTCACCGGTTAAATTTGATTGTTAAATATTAATTGTCAAATTATATATATCTCTAATGGTTATCTATTATCGTGATTCAGAAAAAGAGCAGCAGGATTATCATATTTGCTGTCTTAGCGGTGATCATTGTCGCTGCCCCTGTATCATTCTATGAGTTTGTCATAGGTTATTCCAATCCGCCTGTTACAGTTGTCCAGAATGGGTATGAGAATAACAACTCAATTTACCTCAACTGCAGCTATTACAATGCCCACACTGTAAATTGGGACAATATTACGGTTTCAACTTTGTTTCATCAAAGCAATACAGTAAATTCCAGACTCAATATGTCACTAATTAACTGTGTTGTAGTTTCAAAAGAGAATTTCAATCTTTGGACGCTCTTGATAATCAACGGTACCCTGCAACCCGGCCTTCATCCCTCGGCTTCTGTCCTGACCGTGAATTACTCGCTGTTGCATGCACCGGACATATGCATTCAGAATTCACTTCGTGTGGCGGGGGGTTATCGTCTGAGACCTGACAACATGAGCATCTCGAATCATAATTATTTCTGCAATACTGGTAATAACCTCGATCCACGCTCATACAGTTATTACAAGGTTAACTACAGTTCATCCTGCAAAATCAGCTTCGTAAATGTACCAAGTTTCAGCAAAGGAACATTCAATTTCTCATTGAGAATTGGGTTAACTGAAAATATCTGGAACCTTACAAAGGGAAAATCGATCTACACACAGATATCATTCTCGCTTCTTGGTTTCTCACAGAAAATATCCACTATCGCGGGTTTCAATTTGGTAGGTGATTCCGATTAGGAAATATCTATCAGCAATCATCGCTGCGATCCTTGTTTCGCTAACATTTTATGTAATTTTAGAACCGGGCAGTGGTGTTGCATACGCGAGCTCTCCAACATATTGCTGGCTTGGATACTGTGGGAATGATACTATATATATGACAACTGGTACCACCCAACAATTTTTGAACAACATCACCGATCAAGGAGGGACTTTCGAGAAAACCAGTTCGCAGCACTGCTTCCAAACCGTGAACGTTGACAGTACGATGGCAATGGCCATAGGCAGGCATAACAATACTAGCGGTGGATATTCTTTCTGCGAAGGATATAGAAACGGTTCATCAGGTTTGCAAGTTTTTATACCCGTTGCTTTATCGGGCTTCACGAGAACAACTAATCTGTCTCAGAATTGTGCTCTCGAAAAGAGGTTTAATTCGATCTGGTCCGATCGTATATCTTCAGTAATTGCGGGGCTTGGGCCAGGTTCTACTTTGATGTGTATAAACAGAAATAATGATGGGGGGATGAACACAAGTGGCGGAACCAACGACCAGTCAAGTTCCTTGATCCCAGTTTACATCAGCATAGGTGGGCTTGCCATAGCTGTTTTGGCATTTGTTCCTGGACTGAATGTTGCAGATGTTGGCCTAGCGTATTCCATGCTCGCTACCGGGGATTCCATACTGAGTTATGAGGACACAACTGCGTCGTCGTCCGGTAATCAGTTATTAACAACAACTTCCAATTCCCCATTGTGGCAGGATTTCTTCGTCAACAACGGGACACAGGTTGCGAGGACTGTCTGTGTTGATGGACAAAAAATGACAGATTGCAACTTTACAAGTTTTTACAGTTCACAGGAGCGCATTGACCTCTGCATTCCCAGTTCAGATTTTTCAAATTCCGGGTACATCGCAATCAACGGTTCCTCATGCTGTTCGCCTCAGTGCGCTTCTCTCCCTGGCAATCCTGTGATGAACGCAAGCCTGAAGATACCTATCATGCCTGCTTACACTCTTGATGGGAGAGTCAATTATAACGGCTGCCCGGACATTAATGCAAGAGTCCACATAGAACAAACATGTGAAAAAACAAATGAACCATCTCCAGAATACGTCATACTGCGTCCCTACAAATTCCAAAGGTGATTTTGTCTTTTATTCTCAGCCAGGTGATTACTATGCTGTATCGTTGAAAGGTTTCGGTCAGGATACCTGCTGTCTTTCATCTGCGACAAATGATCATGGTAGTTCCAGCTGCATCATCTTTAATGAGGGTTCACTTTATTTCGACAACGGCGGCTCAGTAAACGGCAATCCATGGTCTGTCACTGTGGGAAGTGTTACGAAAACATCAACATCGGATCAGATGGTATTTGAGGAGGAATTTAGCAGAAGCGGAACCACATTCAGCTATTCTGCGTCATCAACTGGATACGCGTCCTCTGATTCCAGCGGATCGGTTGATCTACAGCCGTCCTCTCCCACTTATTCAGTTTCCATTTCCTTTTACGCGACTGCGGATTACACGGCCACTTTCTCAGAATCCGGTCTTCCTTCCGGTACTCAATGGACGGTTGATTTGAATGGAGATCAGCAATCGTCTACCGGAACCTCGATCTCTTTTACCGAACCAAACGGTGTCTTCACCTTCTCTGCATCTGCGAGCAATGGCTATGACGCAAGTCCCTCGTCTGGCTCAATAACGGTTAGCGGTAGCTCTGTAACAAAGGGAATATCCTTCAGCGCACCTTCAGGAGGTGGCGGTGGTGGTTGTGTCAACGCTACCACAGAAATACTCATGGCCAACTTCACATACATGCAGGCACAGTTCATACTGCCAGGAGACTATGTTCTGGCATACAATCTTACAACGCATGTATACCAGAAGGAAGAGGTACTGGATACATACATCAGCAATCATTCCAGAATGTACACAATAAACGGCATCCTCCAGACATCTGCATACCAGCCCATACTAACAAATAATGGTTACATACAGGTTCAGAATCTGACAACCAAGGACAGGATATATGATGCCTTTACAGGCAGATATGTAAAGGTAACAAGCATAACACTTGACAAGGGTAACTATACAATGTATGATTTTCAGATTCCACCGGATTACGACTTCATTGCATGGGAATATGTATTATACGACATTTCATGCACAGACGGCGGTTGTTTAAGAGTCTGATTCATCAATGAATCATGAAAATCGCGATCCCGATCATTTTCCAGTAAGATTAGTGTGTGATCATGGCTGTTTGCTGGATATTCATTCAAGAAATCTGTCAAAATATGGTCTTCATATTACATAACCTCTCGATTGAGAGATGAATTTACGAAATAATATATTATTACATCTCTAGCTTCCCCATATTGTAGACGAGGACGCCAAAACCAATGAAGGCAAATGTAACCGAAAGCCAGCTTGCTATCTGATGCGAGCCTATTTCTGGAGAGATTGTTGGAAAATACTGGTAAAGTATGAATATGGGAACGGAAAGGATCAACAAAACTAACGCAAAGAAGATCTCTATCAATTCTATCCTTCTTTTTTTCCAGAGATCCTTGAATTCTGTCAAAATACTCATGGATAACTCACTCCAATCAAAGCGAAGGCAAAAACATAAAGAAGCAACGGCAGCAGGATTGTTCTGATCCTCAAACCTGCCCTAACCCCTTTTCCATTTTTCATCAACAATGAAACCAGGAAGAATATCAGTGATGCCACCATGAAAACAAGTGAGACTATGAAAAGTGCAAGAAGGAACTCGTAATAACTGCCAAAGACAGGTGATACCATTGACGAGATTGGTTCATGATACATTCTCACGATAGGATATATCACCAGGGTGTAGAGGACCATTGGGATTGAGCCAGCAATGTATATGATCATTGATATGTAAAATAGAGCCAGCCGCCTGTTTATTATCATCTGTAAATCCCCTCCGCTGCAAGTGAGATCAATACTACAAAAGATGTAAGGATCAGATCAATGAAAAGCAATATTGCCCACACGGTTTGGTAACTTGAGAATGCCACCGCAGAAATATACCAGAGTAATATCGCAATTACAAGCTGTATACCTATGATCATATAAGCTGTTTTGAGTTTATTCATCTTAACCCCCTCCCGAGGAGATCCCGTCCGTGAGGGCGGGGATGAATCGGGACTGAAACTGCAAACCTTTCCCATATCTTACCAGTCTTGCTCTTTTCATGCTAACATCCATTTTCTTCTCACCATTCCTGATTACTGCCCGCTTTCCGTAGCTGTGCATGTTTATGACGGGGGCCCTCAGGTCCCGTCCGGTCATGCCTGACCGTAGGTCCACATCGGGGTTGTTAGAAAGGGTTTTTGAACCATGCACACTGAGAGTTTCCTCTCTGTTTAATGCATGATCACAGTTGCCACGGACTTG
>JAKAAI010000101.1 GCA_021797055.1 Thermoplasmata archaeon
AAACGAAGGCATTTGATCTTCCTGCTGTTGATCAGAAACTGGAATACACTGGTGCAAAACAGGCAAAGAAGGAAGCTGAGGATGCAGTCAGGATCGCAAAGAAACTCGGTGCAAAGAGGGTATTTGTACCCGCGCCCTCCCCTGGTGTCATAACTGTTTTTTACCCGCATGGCAAGGCATATCATAATCATGAGGATTTTCTGTTTTCTCTTTCAAAAGAGTTATCCAATGAATACAGGGCTATACTCTCAGTTGAAGGCGTTGACCTGCAGATAGACGCACCCGATCTTGCTATGGCGAAAAGCCTGGGGCTTGACTGGACAAAGAATTTCAAGGCAGTCCTGCCGAAACATGTTGATGCTATAAACGAGTCTATTTCCGGACTTCCGTCCAAACGTATCAGGGTGCATTATTGCTATGGAAACTATGCAGCCCCTCACCTTACAGATCCAGATTACGCCGATGTGCTCCCACAGATATTGAAGCTTAAGGTTGGTACTTTGGTTGGTGAAATGGCCAATCCAAGGCATGCTGGCGATCCGCTAATAATAAGAAAATATGTAAAGGAACATGGCTGGCCAAAAAATCTTACATTTGCAGCTGGCGTCATAGACGTAAAATCAAGCTTTGTAGAGACCCCGGAAACAGTTAACCTGAACCTCCAGAACCTTGCAAGCATCGATGACATTGGACCTGAGAGAGTTATGGGAGGAACCGATTGCGGTTTCGAGACATTTGCCGGACTTGGAAGTGTTACCAGGAATATTGCACTTAAAAAGCTCGAGGCACTTGCAAAAGGAGCAAGATTGAGAGATTAATCCCATGAAGAATTCCATGCTTAAAATATAGTGATTTGGAATGATGAGGACTGTAACTTTTCCTCAATCAGGGAAATTTCAACCTATCGAATATAATCTACAATTTTCAAAATATTTAACTCACTGCATTTACTATTATCAGGTAAAGTTTAAGGTGGAAATCATCAGGAATAGAAAATTCTGGGCATTACTTGCGATTATAATTTTTGTCTCTGTTGAATTATCAGCAGCCCAATATTCCGGCAATTACGGTAATGGTCTTTCAAAGACGTATTATGTTCTTGGTGATCGGTCAAAATTCATTTCATCAAATGAAGTCTCCGCATTAGACGGACTTGTCAGAACACCTGCAGGTGTCTTAAGATACATCCCGGTTGTCGTGGATAATACCCAGAACCAATCCACGCAGGTTCCATTTGATCTTGAGGTCAAGATTGACTCTTATGCACTTCGGCCCCTGGAATCAACCTCACTCGGAAATGTTGTATGGTTTTCATTAAACGGTGCAATAATACCATCATGGATTCAGAACAATGCAAGCTCATCAAGTAACTGCACGATATACTGGCTGAAATTAAACAGCCAGATTCCACAAAATTTTAGCACAACTATATTCATGGGGTTCGAGAACACATCTGTCAGCAATTTTGTCAATAGTACAGGATTGGAAGGCGAGGCACCCCAGCTTTCAAATATATACGGAGAATACGATAACGGCAATCAGGTCTTCCCATTTTACTATAATTTTTCAGGTTCAGTTTTGCCTTATGGATGGGAAGCAGGATGCTCCAATTCTGGACATGTCTCCGTTAATGACGGCCTCATTATTAACGAGAGTCACAATTGTTCAGTTGCTTATGCCAATACGAATCTTCCAGTTAACCAGAATGAAATAGTAGAATCTCTTGTCACCTGCTTTAACGAAAGTGGCGGATACCCACCAATTGAGGGGGTAGGCATGTCAACATCAAAATTTCTTGAATACCTAAAATTCAATAACAGCAGGCCTGTAGAATATTATTACAAAAATGGTTTTGAAGCCGACCTCTGCAGGAATAATGACAGCAATAATGAATTGATGCCAGATGCCAATGGCACCAGGATATCACAAGAAGTAAACTTCACTGGAAAAACATTCATGATAGGAGTTGGGTGGTCCGGTCTCTCAACACAATACTGGTACATTAACGATTCTCCTGTTCTTGTGACCCATGATTCATCGGTCAAAGCAGGTCCCGTATACGTTAGTGCAGGTATGACCTCAGGTGGAAACTGCTCTGTTGTTATGAAGATACAGTATATCAGGGGCAGAAATATACCACCAAATAATGTGATGCCGCTTGTAGCGGGCCAGGATGTGGTATCTGATCTGGGCTGCGCGAATTTCACTGCCTCCGGGATACCCAGTCATGAAACGTGGTATCTGAACATTTCAGGGTATCCTGCATTAACTGAAAGTGGTAATTTATCAACATGCCTGGAGTTGCCGCCCGGTTATTATCATTACAATGTTAGTACGGAATATCAGGGATCTAAACTATCAGGTTCTGGCTCTTTCGATATTGAATTGAGCTCACGGACAATGATATTGATAGTGTTTGCTCCCAATACCAAAGTCAATTCTCCAAATGTTCATTCTGTTTTTTTCCCTCCCGAAATATATCTCATGGTTGCAGAGGTAATTGTCCTGGCAGCCGGATTTGCAATGATCTCGATCAAAAGGAGAAAAAATTAGTTTGATCCATGGGCCCGGGTAGTAGATCGTTTCTTTCCTTTGCCTAAAGTTAAGATGCCGGCATTCAGGAATGAAATGAAGAAGAGAAAATTTGAAGTTGCCCCCGTCGCAAGAATAGAGTAAAAAATACCGGTGCTGTAATTACCAAACGTAAAAAAGAAGTCGGCTGTATTGAGGTTGATTGCAGGATATGGCATCACCGGAGATACGTTATTGTAAAAGGATAGATAGAGATATTTTGCCTGGTATACAACGAAATATTCTAAATTATACCCGGCGTCCCCCCTTATAATTATTAATATTGACAGTAATTCTGCGATAATTGCTGCGTAAAGGGCGATCGATGTAACTTTATTAAAAATTCCCGTAGAAAAACGGCGAACGAGAAAATAAAATGCAATTGCCAAAATAATCGAGATCACAGAATATATTATGGGAATCACCCCTGCTACTTTCAGGTTTGTAATCGAAGATAAACTGTTTCCAGGTGTAATAAGAACAAGATGAAGTCCATCTGAAGGGAAGAGCAGCGAAAACTTCAATTGAAGCACGATGCTTGTTGCCTCGCATAATGCTATAACAAGAATAATTTTACCTATTAATTTTACCCTTGATGAGGGAACATTCATTGATCCAAAAATTACCAGAGTGAAGCCTGAAATACCCAGGAATGAAGTAGAAAAGATTATCCAGGAAGCTGCGGAAAGACTTAACGGCAAAATACCGGGCCGATCGATTACGATGCCAATTAGAGTAATAAAAAAAGTGAAAGAGAATAGTGTCAGGCCAACCCCTATAAATCTTGAGTGCGTCAGGGGATCGTCCATCCTATTCAATTCTGATGTATTGGCGTTCTCTGCCCGAAACTTATCCAGGTATCTTAGAGTGTTCTCAGTTATGCCAAGAAGGATTGGAATACCCATCAGGTTGCCGGGCAAATGCCCACCGATAAGTGAAATAAGTTTACTAAACGTTTCTCGGTTCGATAGGTCTAGGTATTTTTCTGTGATCAGGTAAATATATTTACTGTCATTTTCTCTTTCCGTATCGATAAAATCGAGGCTTTTAAGAAGCTTGATCTTAACTCCGTTTTTTTCAAGCTGCCTGTATATGTATATGAAAACTGAGTTTAAGTTCTCAAGGTCAAATGACTTGACAATCTCAACATAGAATTTCCTGTGATCCCTGAAAGCTGCCAAAATACTGTTCAAAATGTCGTCTTCCTGTTTGTTTTCCTGCGAAAAAATTGTTTGCGAATGCGGAGGACCTCCAAGGTACTCAACTAATTTCCTGAGCTGGTCATCAGCCTCGGATTCATCCCCCATAATTTTTATAGTGAAATTCTGTAAATAAACGTTAGCTGTCTTTGCCTTGAATAAGTTTAAGATTGGCGTTTAAGCGTTTGTTCATTAAAATCTTCCAAAATATCAGCTTATTTATACATTGCATCCACTTCAGATACGGATCCATATTTAATTCCTTTTAACACTGAATACCGTTAATTATACCTATTTCCGGGGAAATGCAGAGATTATTTCAACAAAATCTTATACTATTTCTGGTGTCGCGGTAAATCTGCCATCATCCTATCCCTGTTATCACTGCCTTTATGAATTTTCCATTCATGATTTCTACTAACACAAACCTCTGCACACTATCGCATGCCCACTTTAGAGAAAATTATTAAAAATTCTTAGTTATTTCTGTATATCCAATTTATGCGGAATTAAAATAACGGGTTAAATAATTCGGGGTTAAAGGTAGGCTACAGGAAATGACGAAAATTCTTCTTACAGGACACAAGGGGTTTATCGGGAGACATATATTTGAGCTTTTGACGCAAAATGGATATAATGTTGATGGGGTTGATATTGGCGATCCGATTAAAAACGAAAGATATAACTATATAGTTCACTTCGGAGCACGAACCCTTATCAGGAATTCTCTGGAGAAACCATATGAGTATTTCTCTGATAATCTTGATCTAACAATGAGAATGCTGGAAAAAGCCAGAAAGGACAGTTCTACGATTATCTTTCCGACATCCGGATCAGTCGAAGAACCAACCAATCCTTATTCCCTTGCTAAGAAGAATGCGGTAGAATGGATACAACTTTACCGAAAGCTTTATCGTGTGAAGGCGGTAATACTCAAACTTTACAATATCTATGGCGAAGATAGCGGGAAAGGAGCTTTATATCTGTTCTGCAAAGCTGCCGCTGAGAATTCCGAAGTTATAATATTTGGAAATGGAGAGCACAGGCGTGATTATACTCATGTTTCAGATGTTGCGAAACTGATTCTTAGAATAGTTTCTGGGCAATTGAAGGAAGGGACTTATGAAGTTGGCACTGGAATTGGTACTTCAGTAAAACAACTTCTTTCTCTCGTGGAGAATGTGTCAGGAAAGAAATTGAATATTAGTTACAGGAATTATATTGTCGACGAAGCAGAAGAATTGTATGCGAAACATTCTATCCTTAAAGATCCCATCAAGATAGAGGATGGGGTTAGAATGGTCTATAATGCGCTCATTCGAAAGTGAAAATGTTCCTGAAAGAATTATAACAGTAAGTATTATTTAGCTTTATGCCCCCTCTGATATCAATTGTCATAACTGCACATAACAGAAAAAAATACATTCTTGATTCTGTAAAATCCGTTCTGAATCAGGATGCCAACAGAAATGATTATGAAATTATCGTTGTCAAGAATTTTATAGACGAGGAAATAGATGCATTTCTTGAAAAAGAGGGTGTTATTTCCATATACACAGAAGAACAACCATTCGGTGTGAAACTTGCAATTGGGATAGACAAAAGCAAAGGCGAGGTAATTTCTTTTCTGGATGATGATGACGAATTTTCTGCTAACAAGGTCTCTAGGTTGATTGAAGTATTCAGGGATCAAAGGATTGTATATCACCATTCATCGATTGTGGCAATGGACGAATCAGGGAATGCCCACAGAAGCGGTCTGTCAAAGAATATTCCAAACACTATTGTTAAAGAGAAGTTTGAACCGCATGATTTGAAGCTTGTTATGAAATATAAGCTGGATTGGTATATGAGTGCAATTACCTGTCGCGCATCTTTATTGAAAAAACATTCATCGTTTATAAGGAAAGCTAGTGCTTCCCTCGATAAGTTAATCTTTTTGCTTTCCACCGATTCTGGCGGTTCGCTTTATTTTGACTCACAGCTTCTTACGAGATATAGAATTCATGAAAGCCTAACAAATAAAATTACCGGCAGAGAAGATTTCCTTAAAGCAAGAAGGGATTTCTATAAGAGAAGCCTAAATAATTTAATAGATGCGTCCAGTTATTTTAAAAAAAATGTTACCGTGGATCTGATAAATTGGGAAATTATGCATGCCAGACTTTTAGTGTATTTTTTCAGTGATGATGTTAAAGATTTAATCTCCGCAGCATCTATTATTAAGATTATCCTGCTATCATTTATGAAGCGTTTAAATGTTATTTCTTACTGGTCTTTTTTAGATTTAATCAGGAAGATATCGCCGGAAATTTTGAGATCTTCCTTCTATAAAAGATCCAATAGAAAAATGAACGTTTCCATACCCAGATGAACTAATCCATACCGAGTGCTTTTTTGTAAACATTGAGTGTGTTTTCTCCCATTTGTTTTATTGAATATCTTTGTGTGTATTTAATCAGGTCTGTTGAACTTTTTTTATTTCTAAGAGAAGCATCAATGGCATTGATGACCTCTTCGGGTTCAAGAGAAGTATAGCTTGCCATATCCCCAAGGGTCTCATGAAACAATGGCAAACTATTTACAAGCACGTTGGTACCACAGGCCATAGCCTCAACGGTTGGCGATGCGAATCCTTCAGCCTCAGATAGATGTACAAGGAGATCAGATGTCGAATAATAGCGCCTGAGGAGAACATTAT
>JAKAAI010000018.1 GCA_021797055.1 Thermoplasmata archaeon
GAAAGGAACTATTGGAGAAGAAAAACAGCATAATAAACTCACTCAAAAGAGAAATAATAACGCGAACAAGGGACAGTATAATTCGTGACATTCTCATGGATTATATTGAGGGGCTTGATCCTGAGAAAGTTGCAGCTGATCATGGACTGGACAGTGAAACAGTCCTGAATATTATAGAACGGTTTTTCAATCTATAAATCTCATTTTCTTATGAGTCTTATAAAGTGCCTGGTAAGTGATCTGTGTATGCGCTGCCTCACGATTTTGTCAATCCTGAAGTATTCATCGAAATATGTTATGTTTTCCTCTCTGTCTGTTACAATGCAGGCCCTGTATCCCGGTAAAAGGATCTCGGCCATTTTCTTTGCACCTTCACGATAAAGGTGCTCAAAATCGTGAGTCATTTTTGAACTCCTACCATAGGGGAAATCGGTAACAATTCCATCGAATGTTCCATCGGGTTCATATGTCAAGAAATCCTGCCGTCTTATGTCAAATTCCTTCACGCCAAAGAATTTCAGGTTCACTCTCGATCCCACTACCATTTCATTCACAATGTCGAATCCGGTGACTGAATAGCCTTTCATTGCAGCTTCTATAAGGATTCCCGAGCTTCCGCAAAAAGGGTCAAGAAGCCTGGACCCCGCCTTGAAATATCCCATATTGACCAGAAATGATGCATACCTCGGATCCATGGAAACTGGCGTGAAGTAAGGTCTCATGGGAGCTCTCCTGTCATTAGAATCATCGTGTGTCATGTTTTCTTTGTGAATTCCAACATACCATTTATCTGCATGATACAGGAGTACGACAAAATCAGGTTCGCTGAAGGAGATTCTCCCTTTTCCTTTCAAAAGCTGCCCTGCCAGTTTCTCATCTTCTGTTCCGTGGCACCCATTATGATCCACGATTCTGACATAGAACCGGCCATCTGGTAGAGTTACGCCGGCTAACTGATCAATAGTCTCGATCTCACAAAGAAACCTTGCATACCTTTTCAGGAATGCAAGTTTCCTGATCTGTGCCTCATCAGATTTCACAAGATATAGATAGTCATCAAGACTGTCTGCAAAGCCCTGTTCACTGAGGCAAATGGTGGACCTTACATCTTCCTCAGTGAAATCAGATATATCCCTAAACTGTTCAACTAAAAAATCCTGAACCAAATTTATCTTTTGCCTTCAATTCTGCTTAGCTTCCAGCGCAGTTTCATCATCATCTATCTTCTTGAGTTCCTTGTTAAGTTCACTAGAAAGTGTTTCAAAAACCCTGCTGAGCCTCTTGATAGATCTCTTGACTGCAGCCTGAGGTTTTCCAGATTTTACCCTTACATATACCCGGGGATTATCTATCACTGGATGCTTTATGAAATACCTCGACTCAGTAACCTGCTCATCCTTAAGAATTTCCTCCACAAGTGGCCTAAGAAGTGTATTGTCATAATTCATGATCTCAAACGTGATTGAATCTTTCTGTTTATCTACTATGTTGATCTTGCTATCCATCATATAGTAATTGAAAACCATTTATTAAAAATTAGCATCGAAGTTAAACGGAATTTGCGAATATTAAAATCCGTCGTGGATAAAGCATTATAATTATTCATGGAAGATATTGCCCTTGGAATTTAGCCAGGGGTACTATCTTTCATTCTCAAAGTATAGAATGAACATATGGAATTAGAGATTACCTGATGTTAGGCACTTTTCTGGGAATATGATCTATTTGTTTCCATGAGAGATAGCATTGACACATAAGATCTACTTTTATATCCAGGCAAGGCTTTTAAATCTCAGGATTCCGCTAACCCGTTAAGCATCCTGTCGGTATCGCATCGATCCTCGTGAAGGTATTCTGCGGTGACACAAGCAAATTCAAGTGGAAAAATCCACGTCTAAAATCTCCCTTTCAAACAAATCTATCCAGAACTCTATAAAAAAGGGGCGATTTCGGGATTTCAAAGATGGGCCTCCGGTTTTCACCCAGAGTCTTCATTATTTCTGAAACTGACTCCTCAAATGTAGCTACCCTGTCTACCAACCCAATTTCAACTGCCCTTTCAGCCAAGAATATATCGCTCTCCCTTATGATGTCTACCTGATCCTTTTCCAGTTTTCTGTTCTCAGTTACCATGTTCAGAAACATTTCATATATTCCTTTCACAATTTGTTTCTGAGATTTTTCTGCTTCCTCATCCGGAGCTTCAAATGGATTGCTGGCATTCTTGTATTTTCCCATTCTTTCCTGCCTGATCCGAACACCAATCTTTTCAAGTAACCCACTTATGTCAGGCATTATAGAATAGACTCCTATTGAACCTATTACGGCTGTTTTTATGGAGAATATTTTTTTAGAGGGACTTATTATCATATACGCTCCAGATGTAGCCATTCCCGTCACAATGGTAAATACCGGTTTCCTGACTGAAAATTCATGCACCCTGTTGTATATCATCTCAGAAGCCGAAGCGCTTCCACCGCTGGAGTTAACATCAAGCAAAATGGCCTTAACGCGTTTGCTTTCCTCGCACATATTTATTTTCTGAATTAGAAAATCCTGCATGGTGGCGTTAATAGTACCATGAACCTTTATTCCATAAATCATGATGAGAAATCTAAATTGTATCTATTTAACTTTGGGCAAAGGAAATCAAGAGTTAGTATAAGGGCAAAATAAGAAAGGAACTTTGCAACCCAAAAATACTTCATGATATTTGTAAAAATTATAATACAAAGAAATAATTTCCAAAGGGAATTACATAGGGAGTAAAGAGGTGTTAGATTGAAAATTGCTGATAGAGTTGTCGTACTTGGTGATGGGGAATCAGCCGTAATGGTTGCAAACAAGATTGTTCAGAGGGCAAAGAAGGGAGACGTTGAGGTTATCGTGATGGGAAAGAATAAAAGATTGGAATTCACCGACTCTAATTCCTTCATTCCCGTTTCGTTAATTGATCAGGGAAGTTCAGTAAGGAATATCGACTCCCTGTTAAGGATGAGCGTTCAGTTCATTTATGACGAACCGGTTACATTAAATCTGAGGGATAATACCATCAACACAAAAAATGGAAAATTAATAAGATATGATTTTCTTGTTCTCGCAGATTACCTCGATGTGGATACCTCAAAAATTCAGGGTTATAACGAGGATGCCAGAAGTATTGAAACCCTTCAGGGTGCATTATCACTCAAGGAGGACATCATCAATTTCAAGAAGGGTGATGTTGTTATTTACCACGATGAAAGCTCCCCTTTCACTCCAGTGAATTCGGCAAATCTTGCGGTGAATCTAATCAGCTATTTCAGCTCGAATGGATCATTAAATGACATAAAAATTTCATGTTTATTCAGTGGCGAATCGATAACGGAAAATGGAGAATTCGACAATATCATTGAACAAACCCTTAAGGAAAATGGAGTTGAAGTGGTCAAGAATTTTAAGCTAACCTCCATAAATGTCAAGAACAAGGAACTCCAGGCGCAGGATGGGAAGACTGTAAAATATGATATACCGATCATCTTTTCACCATCATCTTATTCATCATTCGTCGATAAGTCTTCAATGCCGAAGGCTGACAGTGGGAACATTGAGGTCAATCTGAAGGACCTTACACTGAAGGGTTTCGATAATGTATTCGTAACTGGACTGGCAGGAAAGACCTTCAGCAATTACTGGAAATTTAATAGAACCCAGGCTGATTTTATTTCAGCGCGCATAGCTCATCTTGTTTCTGGATATCCGGATCCTGACGTTTATTCCTATGTCTATGATATAGTAATAATGAAGGGAAAGGAGTCAGCTTCGGATGTAATGATAGATATGAGCGGTAAGGTTAGTGAGGGAAGGCCGAGCAGAACTGATTACCTCGTGGCTTTGTATTCTTATGAGTCATTCTTTGGGACATATGCTATGGGGTTTATCTGAGGTGAAAAAATGGTAGAAAACAAGGAAAATGGTGAAAATGATCAGATTGAACTGGCAATAAGGGAACTTATGGAGGACGACAAGAGTATGCTTGCCCTGCTGAATCTGGTAAAGATGCTGAAGGATTCAGCTGACCTGGAAGCAATACAAAAGCTTGCGGAACAGTTTATACCGGGAAATCCTGCAATGATTATTCAGACAGCGGACCAACCAGAATTCCACAAAGGAGGAATAAACCTGATTAATCTGATAGTGGCTCTGATGGCATCGGTTTCGAGCAAGACTTCTCAGGAAAGTATATCTACAATTCTGTACAACAGCGATGAACTATGGGAATCTATGGTTGATGGAGCAAAAAAACCTGAGAATTTCTCACTTCTGAGACTCATGGGTGTTCTCAAGGATCCGGAAATTGCGGCAGGGCTAACCGCAATACTTAACGCCCTAAAGGTGCTTGGCGCCATGTTGAAAAGAGTTGACAGGGGCGAAGGAGAATGAAGGTATCTTTTCATTATGAGCCCGGAAACGGTTTTGTAAGCGATGAGAAGGGCATGGATACGCTCATAATGAAAGATCCTTTGCTGGAAAGAACAACGCGAATCTCTCCAACTGAACTTCTTGTATACGCAATGGGAGGATGTTCCTCAGCAGATGTAGTTCTTATCCTTACAAGAATGCGAAAAAATATAAAATCATACAAGGTCGAGGTTGAGGCAGAGCGTGAAGAGCTAGAACCGAAGACTTTGAAGGATGTGAACATCCATTACATCATGGAAGGCGATTTTTCAGACGAAAATGCGAAGAGGGCTGTTACTCTATCCCTTGAACGCTACTGCAGTGTGTCGATACTCGCAAAAAGAGGGGGCACACATCTGACGTATTCTATTACCCTTAATGGGGAAAAACTTGTTCATAAGGCAGAAGCCTGAGAAGATGTAAAATTATTCTTAATGCCATGACCTGTTAGGATAACAAGTTTTTCCTGATCAGGTTTATCATACTTTGCAGCAGAAAATGCTATGGCAGAACTGTATTCCGTATCGATCCCACTATGAAGAAGATCATTTCTAGCCTTTATAATGTCACCTTCCTCAACAATAACAACATCACCGTGGTTCGAAATAACTTCTCTCAACAGTCTGGATCTTAATGGGATTACCCCGGTGAGGGCATCCGCAATTGAATTCTCCCTCAGATAGTTTGTTCCCTTTATCAGGTTGTACATACCACAGGCCTTCTTGGGCTGTACTGCAATAAGTCTTGGAATCTCCATTATCCTTCCAGAGTCCAGTAGGTGCTTGAATCCCATATATATACCGAGATAGAGGGTCCCCGTCGAAAATGGGATATAGATCCTGCTTGGAAGATTTCTCATATTCTGGAATATGCCATATGAAATGTTTCTGAAACCGTCATAAAACTCTGGCCAGTACTGATGGCCGAGATAAAAGAAACCTGAGTTCCTTGCCATAATCTCTACTTCCTCCCTGCTTCCTTCGACAGTGTGTATCCTAGCTCCATATGATCTTATCTGATTGATCTTGACGGGATTTGCAGTCTTCGAAACGAAAACTTCAGAATTCAGGGAAGCCATCTTACAAAACAATGCGAACGAAGCCCCTGCATTACCTGACGAATCTTCTGACACATGGTCGCCCTTCTCAACCACTTTCTTTCCCACAAGATATGAGAATAAATTATTCATTCCTATATCTTTATAAGAAAGTGTTGGAGTGTAAAACACACTCTTGATAAGCGTTTCCCCGACATTTTCAACTGGAGAATCTGAATTTAGGTCTACCAGATATCTTGAAATATATGGAAAATTTTCAATCAACTTCTCCCTGTACTCAAAGTTCAACCTGATGATGAAAGGAGATCCACAAGCATTGCAGGTTATCTCCTCATTCTCCCTCCTTGACCCACAATTTGAACAAACGACTTCAGTTAAAACCATTTAGTGGAATTGTTTCGTAAAATAAAAAATTATAGTGATGAGTAGTAAGCCTCATCGTATGGTTCTGGTTTAAGCCCCTTCCTGGTCCTGATCTTGGCCACCACGTCTTTCTGTAACTCTGGCGGAACTTTCTGGTACCCTGAGTTTTCTGAACTCCACAATACCTTGCCCCCTGTGGCACTTCTTATTGCAGAAGCAAATCCAAACATACCGGAAACAGGGACTTTGGCCACAATTACCATATCGTCACCTTCAAGGTTCATTTCTTCAACAACACCTCTTCTCTGCTGAATCTCATTTGTGACAGAGCCCATTATTTCTTGCGGAACGTTAATGAAAACCTTCTGTACCGGTTCCATTAAAATCCTCTTTCCCTGGCACATGGCGCCATAAAGCGAATTCCTCCCGGCTGGAATGACCTGAGCTGGACCCCTGTGAATACTATCCTCATGGAGCTTTGCATCAACCAGTGATGCTTTCACGTGGGTAACTCCCTCGTTTGCAAGTGGGCCCTTCGATATAACTTCCTTGAATGATTCAATGAGTAATTCCATGGTCTCATCAAGGTACTGGATTCCTTTTGTAACATCAAAGAATATATTTTCTCCTGTAACGCTAACGATCCCCTTTGCAGTATCTCTGTCGATGCCGTTCTTTTGCAGAACCTCAATTATCGTTTTCTTATCCTTGAATTTTTCTCCCTGAGGTAGTGTGCCTTCCTTTATCAGGTCAACGACTTCCTCATTAAGTGGCTCCACTTTGAAATAAAACCTGTTATGTTTATTTGGGGATTTACCCTCAAAGGGTCCTCCGACTCTTTCCACAGTTTCCCTGTATACAACTATAGGGTCTGAGGTTGAGACATCTATCTTATAGTCGTTTTTGATCCTGTATAATGTGACTTCCAGATGCAGTTCTCCCATACCAGATATTAGGTGTTCTCCGGTTTCCTGATTTATGTTGATCTGTATGGATGGATCAGCCTTTGAAACTGTTTTTAGGACCTCAATAAGTTTTGGAAGATCAGATGTATGTTTTGCCTCAATGGCAAGCGTTACAACCGGATCAGTGTAGTGTGTCATAGGTTCAAATGGCTCCATGTCTGAAGCTACTGACACGGTAGATCCTGCAATAGCACTTTTAAGACCTATAACTGCAGCTATATTGCCTGCTGCAATTGAATCGACCTGGATTCTGTCCGGACCAACCATCATTGCAAGTGTTTGAATCTTGAATTTTCCGGCAGCTGCGTTAATATAGAGTTCCTGCCCCTTCGAGAGTGTTCCACTGAAAACCCTTCCTACGGCAATCTCACCAGCATGCGGATCTACAATTATTTTGACTATCATCATCGAGAGTGGTCCCTGACCATCACATGAGGTCATTGCCTTCCCAACTGGACTCTCAAGATCACCTTTCCATATATTTGGTATCCTGTATGCCTGCGCCTGTTTTGGATCTGGAAGATGATGTACCACCATATTGAGGATAATCTTATGCAGAGGAGCCTTCTTTGCGAGTTCTTTCTGTTTTTCTCCTCTTACCAAATTGACAATATCGTTGAAATTAACTCCATAAGTTTTCATTGCAGGAACTGAAATTGCCCAGTTGTGATAAGCTGAACCGAAAGCAACTTTTCCATCAGCAACGTTGAGCTGCCAGTCCTTTCTGAATACCTCAGGGGCGTATTTGTTCAGAAGCCTGTTTACATCATTTATTATCTTGATAAACTTCTTCTGCATCTCATCCCCATTCAGTTTAAGTTCATTTATCAGCCTGTCAACCTTGTTGATAAAGAGAACTGGTTTAACATATTCCTTAAGTGCCTGTCTGATAACGGTCTCTGTCTGAGGCATTACGCCCTCAACAGAATCAACGACTATTATGCACCCATCCACAGCCCTCATAGCCCTAGTTACGTCTCCACCGAAATCGACGTGACCTGGAGTATCGATAAGATTAATCAGGTAATCTCTTCCATCAACCGAATGTACCATTGATGCATTAGCAGCATTTATTGTAATACCCCTTGCCTGTTCTTGCTCATCATAATCCAGCATAAGCTGCTTTCCTGCCAGATCCTCGCTCATCATTCCAGCCCCAGCGATCAGGTTATCGCTAAGAGTTGTTTTCCCGTGATCAATATGTGCTGCAATACCTATATTCCTTATACTTTCTGATTTGTTGACAAGCAAACTTGCCTTTGCAATATTATCTTCCTTTCGACCCATAAAACTCACTCTCTTAAATGTAAAAATAAAAATTAATTTTTCATCTGTATCTCTATCTGGACACCATCAGGTATCGATATCTTCATAACCTGCTTAAGGGTTCTCTCATCACCATCGATATCGATCAACCTTTTGTGTACCCTCATTTCCCATCTGTCCCAGGTCGGAGAACCTTCACCATCAGGGCTCTTCCTTACCGGAACAACCAGCCTCTTGGTTGGTAGAGGTACAGGGCCGTGAATTTCTACTCCCGTTCTTTCTGCTATTCCCTTTATCTCCTTGCACACGTCATCAACTACTTTATGATCCGTTCCGCTCAGAGATATCCTAGCCCTGTATGAAACCATCAGATTCACCTTACTTTGACTCTACATCCTGACAGAGGCCAGCTGCAACGGTTTGACCCATATCTCTTATTGCAAACCTTCCCAGCTGGGGAAACTCAGATACCTTCTCGATTACCATGGGTTTGTCAGGCACAACCTTGACTACAGCTATATCACCGGTCTTGATGAACTGTGGATTTGCCTCCTTGGTTGTTCCATCTTTTGGATTTATTGTTTTTATTATTTCTTCAAATCTGCAGGCTACCTGTGTAGTATGCACGTGGAATACTGGTTTATATCCAGCAGCGATAACACTCGGGTGATTTAGGACAACGATCTGCGCAGTGAAGGATTTTGCAACTGTTGGTGGGGAATTCAAAGGTCCGCAAACGTCACCTCTCTTGACATCGTTTTTAGCGATTCCCCTGACATTGAATCCTATGTTATCTCCAGGCTCGGCCTGGGCCATATTCTCGTGGTGCATTTCAACACTTTTCACTTCACCCTGCTTGTTTGCAGGCATGAATATTACTTTATCTCCTGGCTTAATGATTCCAGTCTCAACCCTTCCCACAGGAACAGTTCCTATTCCTGTGATTGAATAGACGTCCTGTATTGGAAGTCTGAGTGGTTTTGATGTTGGTTTCTCTGGAACCTTAAGCGATTCAAGGGCCTCAAGCAGGGTAGTGCCTTTGTACCAGGGCATGTTTTCTGACTTCTTAACAATGTTATCTCCCTTATATCCGCTGATCGGGATAATGGGGTAGGTCTTGTATCCAACGGATAGAAGGAATTTCTCAACCTGCTCTTTTACCTCATTGAACCTCTTTTCACTGTATGGAGGCTGGGTTGCATCCATCTTGTTAACAAGGACAATAAGCTGCTGAACACCAAGAGTTTTAGCAAGAAAAGCATGCTCCCTAGTCTGGGCCATTATTCCTTCACCATCTCTTGCAGAAACTACAAGCATTGCTGCATCTGCCTGGCTTGTTCCTGTAATCATATTCTTGACGAAATCCCTGTGCCCGGGCGCATCAATTATGGTGAAATAGAACTTATCTGTCTCAAACTTTCTGTGTGAGAGGTCAATAGTTACTCCTCTTTCTCTCTCCTCTTTGTATCTATCCATCACCCACGCAAATTCAAAGGTAGCTTTACCTTTCTCCTCTGCCTGTTTTTTATAATCATCTATGATGTGCTGAGGTATCTCACCGTGTTCATAGAGCAATCTTCCTACCAACGTAGACTTACCATGGTCAACGTGACCTATTGTAACCAAATTTATATGTGGTTTCTGTGCTGCCATTTTTTCACCTTTCGACTATTAAATCAAACCGTTAAAGGTTTTAATTTATTAAAGTCTTTGGTAGGTAATTTGTATTGGTTATAATAGGTTTTCCAATTTAAGCAGTTGAGAATCTAAGTGTTTGGTTAATCCGGATGAAAATCCTATAGTGGTTTCTATTCTCTTCCTAATGAAGTTCAACTTAATTTCAAACATTTCTAAATATGCAAGGGATCGAGCTATTAACTCTATAGTAGAGGGTTTCTATTGAGAATCAAGTTGCATGTGGATATTGCTACTCTGTCTCAGTTTTCATGTATTTTTTTTCGGGTACTCTTTCATTAGGAACATGTATAGAATTCATTAAGAATGGATGCTGGGAAGATTTCAGTTAACTTTTATAAATAAATCAATACTACAATTAGTATTATAAAAAAACCAAATATTTATAACTAATCAAAAGGTTATAATATTATGATTTAGTATTGATATTTGATCGAAATGGAAAAACCAGTAGAACCGAAAAAAGGAAATAAGAATCTCCTGATCGGCATAATTGCTGTGGCTATTGTTGTAGTCTTGGTTGGTACTTTTGTAGGGCTGGATTATAAGAATCTAGTAGCACCATCTACATCAACATCTAACCAGCAGCTTTATGTATATACGGGAGTGAGTGGCCCAGCGAATTCGGAGCACCTTCTTGGTGGATGCGTCATTGCTGAGATGAAGGGTGGATCTGCACCTCCTGCATCAGCCCAGTTGATGGCATATCTTATGAATCCTCTGGTGCAGAAGAATTGCGAAGCAGCAACAGGCTTCATACCGGTGGATAAGGGTTCATACACAAGCACACCCAGTTCCAGTGTACCCAGCATATACAGTCCATCTAACGCAACTGTAACTGTCTCCTACTATACAAGTATGAGTGCTGCAGATCAGTCATATGTTAGTGGGGTAATAAGTAATTTTGAGAAGACGTACCCGAACATAAATGTGCAGGTCAGTTTCATAACAGCATCTTCAATCGTGGAAGAAGTATCTTCATTAGTTACAAGCAATTCTCGTGCCAATGTGGTTATGACAATAGATAATCTTGATGTGGGAGTTTTGTTTTACGATGGCTACCTTGCAAGAATTAACCCAACAACAATTACTGCAGGGGAAGGCACCATCAGCACCATAACGAACCTGAACAATTACGAAACACAGGTTTTCGGTGGTGTTTACTTCCTTACTCAATTGGTTAATATACCACTTGTCTGGGTAGATTATACAGCACTCAAAAACGCTGGAATATCACAAGTTCCAACAACCTATACCCAACTTATGACAGACGCCAAGACACTTGACAAGAAGTATGGTCAGGGAATGATTAATTTCCAGGGCCACGGTGGCGCAAGCACACCTACTGAAATGTATCAGTGGATGGTGCAGTTCGGTGGAAATCCAATGCTGTTCAATGATACAGGAGATATTCAGGCTATGGAATATATATATAATTTAAGTGCGTATTTCTCACCTGATTACAAGACATCATACTGGGCAACTTATACCGGCCTTGCTTCCAATACATATTCAATGATGTATTATCAGTGGCCCGGATCTGTAAATCTAACCAAACTGGGAATGAAGATGTACTCCAGCAATGATACTGTAGCCAACACTTCTCTCGCAGCTATCAATGGAGGAGTATTCCTAAGAAGTCCGGTCTCGTGGATAAGTGAGTGGAATACAATTATGGACAAAGCCTGGGTGAAGATCATTGAAAGTGGATCTGTTACAAGTTATACCCAGATACCTGCGCTAATGACTCACTACAATACTGACATGTACAACTATCTAGTTGAATTCTATAGTCAGTCAGTAGCGAACAATTATGAAGCAGGGATGTACGCACCTGTAGAGGGATCATAATCCCTAAAATTTTTAACCACTTTATATAAGATTCTTTGCAGCAGGTAATTATAACATTAAATTGTATTGGCACTTATGTACAACAGGATAAATTTTCTTAATCATTTTCATTCTGTCAATGTGTTCTGAAATAATATTCTGAACCAGTTGCCCAAGCCTGGGGATAACACGGTCTTATCCTCATCCTGTCTGGGTTGATGATATTGCCATCCCTGTCCACCCCAATAAATTCCTGTAAACCGCCCATTTTCTCTGAGCATTCAAGCATTCGGTTCCTGATCTCTGTAAACTCATTTTTATAGCCTCTCTTCATGAGTCCATATGCAATTATCCAGTTATCATTAGGCCATATTGATCCTCTCTGGTATGCTTTTTGATCAAAGTACGGATCCTTGCTTGACATGGTTCTTATTCCATATCGTGTCAGCATATCCTCTTCAAACAATCTATCTATGATGATTTTCTCATGTTCTCGATCCAGAATTCCTGAAAATATTAAATGTCCTGGTTCACTTGTTATAGATTTGCTTAAAACGCCATCTCCGCCTATAGCTATACCGGGAAAATCTCCATCTTCGTCGATAAAATCATCATAAATATGTCCTTTCAGCGCAGAAAGTATACCCTTAATCCTGTAGGTCAGGTTTTGTTCAGGATCTGTGCCATCCATAAATCTTGATCCCTCACTAAGTGCCTCGTACGTATAGGATTGTACACCTATAACCGAAACCGGGGAGGTTACCCTATTCAATACATCCCCAATACCATCTCTCCAGCTCATGGATTGAGGGCCACTTCCATCAGGAGGCTTATTATAAGAAATATATTTTCCAATCAAACCATAGTCGATAATCCATCTTATGGCTCCCAGTAAATTTTCCTTGAAGATGGGAATAAGTTCCTTTCTTCTCTTCATCTCTTCTACCAATAGAATAACATATAATGGAGTGCTGTCAATCGAGAAGTAATTTCTCCCTCTGGCAAG
This sequence comes from Thermoplasmata archaeon, assembly GCA_021797055.1. The sequence continues at coordinate 12,623 of JAKAAI010000018.1, forward strand.
CCACTCTACTTCCTTTTGCCTGAAATTCAAATCCTCTGATTGTTCATGGATTTCATGTATTATCTTTCCAGGCTCCTCAAACGTTTTCCTATCATTTACAATTCCCTGAGTCTCTGACAAAATCTTCAAAGTTTCGATTGCAATCGAATCATCAAAGTCAAGAAGCTGAAGCGAGGATATTATTGAATCCCTCCCAAAGAGTGACCTGAATTTAGGAAGTCCTGCATAGAGCCATCCAGCATCAGACTTCAATTCCTTTATTTCACCGTAAACGTCCTCAGGTTTTCTCCTTTTCATTGCCATTGCTAGTTCCTATTAAGTCTCCATCTTTGCTGTATATGTCGTACCTTGCAAGAGAGAAAGAAATTGGATCATTGTACTGGAAAGGCTTATCTGACTTTACAACAACTGCAGGTCTATTATCGGGGTCTAGATTGTCGTTTGAATTCAAAAAACATCTTACAATGTACCTGTCTTCTTCATGGTTACACCAGTCAACGCGTGCATTTATCTGATTCCCTTCTTTTATCCAGTGAGATCGGAACCCAATAATCTTGTCCTTCATGTTCAATAGGTTACCATCTATGAAATTCATTGGATATTCTCCGACAAAATCCCCTACCCACTTGGTTTTAGGCTCATTCAATATCTCATCAAAGTTTCCAAGTTGTTCTATCTTTCCATCTCTCAGTATTGCCACGCGATCTGAAAGGGTAGCCGCTTCCGTCTGATCGTGGGTTACGTAGACAAAGGTATGACCCAGTTCTTTCTGGATTTTCTTTAGTTCTCCCCTTGCAGTGTATCTTACCCTTGCGTCCAGGTTGCTAAGAGGCTCATCCAGCAGGAATATTTTTGGGTCTCTTACGAGTGCTCTTGCAAGGGCAACTCTCTGTTTTTGACCGCCACTAAGTAGGTTTACATTTCTTCCAAGAACTTCCGAAATCTTTAAAGTTTCAGAAATGGTTTCAATCTTTTCCCTGATTGTTCTCTGATCTATTTTAGCCATCTTAAGCGGGAATTCTATGTTTTTATAAACTGTCATATTTGGATATAAAGCATAGTTCTGGAATACCATTGCTATGTTTCTCTTATTTGGTGGCTTTCTGCTTATATCATCGCCATCAAGGATTATCTTTCCAGAACTCATTTCCTCGATCCCAACAGTTGTCCTGAGTAATGTGCTCTTTCCCATCCCAGAGGGTCCGAGAATGACTAGAAATTCACCTTCATAGATTTCAAGGTTAAAATCATTGAGAACTCTCTTTTTTCCATAATACTTGTTAACGTTTTGATATTCCATTTTCACATTCATCCTACAAGACCTCCAGATAAGTACTGTCCCTTTAGATACTTTTGAAGAATAACTGCCAAAATTATAACCGGAATCGTTGCAACAAGTGCAAATGTGGCAGATTGGGGAAGATTCCTGGACACGTAATCATACAGAGTGACAGGAAAAGTAGATTTTGTTGGTACTATTGGGGCTATTATTACTGCATAAGTAAACTCATCCCAGGATGTCATCCAGGCCAGCAGGAATGCAACCATTATGGGAACTCTTGAAAGTGGGATGAGGATTTTTGTAAAGGTTCTTCCAAGGGATGCTCCATCAACCCTGGCCTGGAATTCCAGATCTCTCGGCAGGCTCCTGAATGCACTCAGAGTAATGAACGTGGTTAACGGGAGTACGACCAGTTCCTGTGCAAGTGCTACCCCAAAAACAGTGTTATCTAAAGCCAGATGTATGTGATAGATGCTGAAGAAACGCTGTATATCGAAGAAATAGGCAGAAATTGGGATTGCAATGACAAGTCCTGGCATCATATTAATGATAAAGAGAAAAATTATTAATTTGTTAGATAATTTTGCAGTTAACTTTGAAAGCCCATAACCTGCTGGTATCCCGATGACAAGAGCTATGCCTCCAACAAGAAAGGCAGCTTCCAAACTTCTTATTAGCGGACCAATAAGATCGACTTTGGTGAATGCGTCTAGCAGATGCCTTAGTGTAAATCCCAGGGGAATTTGGCTTGGATAGACTGAGCCATATGTTAAGTACGATGGTTGAAACACATAGATGATCAATATCCATAGTGGATATATGAAAATCAGGGTGATAACTGCAACTGCAAGATATGTGAGACTCTTTTTTACTTTATTATTTGCAAAAAAACTGTTGACTTTCTGGCCCAGTACATTCACAAGTGATTTCCTGTGCATATCTGTTTTTCGGCTCCTGTTGTTTTTTACAGAACTCTTCAGTCCATAGGTAATAGTTTTGTCATCCTCTAAATTTTTATGCCAGTATCCTCGAATGGTTCTCTTCTTTTTATAAGCATTGTCAGAGGTGATTTGATCTTTTGCACCTCCAAGTTTAACCACTATGATCGAGTAAATCATTATAATGGCGAGGAGGACAGTTGCAGCTGCATATGATATGTTCCTTGTTGTTATGGATGAATAATTTTCGAATATCAATGTATTTAAAATCGGTGGATGATATCCAATTATAACCAGTGGAAGTGCAAATATGTTAAATTCACTGACTCCTCTAACAAGGAGTGCGATCGAAATAATAGGGGCAAGATTTGGAAGAGTGATATGTATGAATCTTCTAATCGCACCGGCCCCATCAACAGCAGCAGCCTCGTAAAGGGTTGGAGAAATCGAGGAAAGACCTCCGTAGAGTATAAGCGCTACAAGTGGCGTATTTTTCCAGAAATCTGAAAACATTACAACTCCCAGTGAGGAAAGGTCCGATGAGAACCAGTCAACTGGGTGCAACCCCAGGCCTACAAGGGCAGAGTTTGCATAGCCGCCTACGGCCTGGAATATTATTGAAAATACATATGCACTGACAATGGTGGAGATTCCAAGCGGTATGATTATTATCGATGAAAAAACATTTTTTCCTTTGATTGGCTTTACCAGTATCATTGCAATAGCAAGAGCTATCGTGATCTGGATAAGTAAGGCACCCAGACTGACAATAAGCGTGTTTTCAATTGCGCTATACAGGCTATACTGTGGAAGGACGGCATAATTCTGAAGTGTAAAACCATTCTTTCCGATAAAACTGTCATAAACTACAGTTATTGCCGGGACTATTGATAAACCTATGACATAAACAAGAGCAGGCACTGCAAATAGAAAGTATATGATCTCCTTTTTGAATCGAGCCCCAATTTTAATTTTCCCCGACTCCTCTTTATCATTAATTATTCCATTCCTTAACGTCTATAAATCACCATCACATGTTTATCATTCGACTCTTAACCGAATTAATCCGCTATTGTGCCTTTCCATTTTGTACCACTATCGGTTGTATTTTTTCAAAGTACATCGAAGTTTTATTATCATTCAATTTAACCTTAATTTGTTCAGTTATATTGATACCTGACTATGTTACACAATAACGGATTGTTTGTATTTAACTTTTCCATTATTCTAATAGTTTTAAAAGATGTTTGCTAATTGAAATATTCCCTAATCAAAAGTAATTTCGTGTTTGTGTCATCCAAATAAACACTACATTATAATTTATTAGCAGAGATACAAATATTGTGGAATCGTTCCTCGATTTTTTGAGTTATGGCACAATGAATATTAATTATCTTGAAGCGAAACATTTAATTCCTGAGGTTTTATAACCGGTAGGTTACTAATTTACGTTTAGAGGGATTAAATGGCTGGTGAAAGAGGTCAAAAAAGAGTAAAGGACAAGTGGAAGGAAAAAAAGTGGTACACAATTATGGCTCCAAACCAACTTGGGGGAAAGGAGATCGGCATGACCCCCGGGAATGGACCAGAAGAGATTAAGGGACGTACAATTGAGATTCCCATTTCTGATTTCACTGGAAATTTCAAGAGATCCAATGCTAAGATTAACTTTAAGGTGGTTGACTGTACCGGTATGAAGTGCAGCACATTGTTCACAGGGCACTCAGTGAATGATGATTATATTAGGAGGATGGTCAGGAGAAGAAAGGAAAAGATAGATATTGTCCTTGATCTAAAAACAACTGATAACTATACATTTGCACTGAAAATTGTGGCAATAATAGACGGTAAGCTTACATCCACAAAAAGGGTTGAACTCAGGAATGCAATAACGAGCATTGTGAAGGAGCGCACAAAGAATATGGACTACTTCGAATTTGCCAGATATGTAATGGCAGACGAGTCTGTCTCAGAGATTCTCAATGGTGTTAAGGATATTTATCCCCTTAAAAAGCTTGAATTCAGGAAGTCAGAGCTTGTCGATACAGGAGAGAAGTATAATTTCACCGTGCCGGAAACACCTCCAGAGGAAGAACCGGTACATCAGTAAATTTTTTGGGCCGGGGTGGCTTAGTAGGTGGAGCGCCGGACTCATAAGATTAAATTCTGAGAAATCCGGAGGTCTCGGGTTCGATCCCCGATCCCGGCATAGTTCTTGATATGCATATGTTTTCATGAATTGATCTAATTTGCCTGTTTAGTAATAATTTTGTAGGATCTAAGTGCTATTTTTTTGGTCTTATTCCCGCACTTGATTTTTATTAAGGTTGGGGAGGCCCGAATATTTATTTTAATTCAAGGCTCTTAATGTATACATTAAAAATTCAAATTTATGATGTCTGGAATCAGGTAAGTGACCATTACAAGGAATTCATTTCATTACGCATTCATTTAAGAAGTATATTACATTCAAATTATCTGAATTGCTACGCCTTTGAACAGGCATCCTGCCACTGAATTTTAGAGGTACATTATGAATCCCCGCCATTTAGATTACCCCCAAACCTCTTTCTATATGTTTCAATTGTTCCCAGAGAAAAAATTAGAAGGATACATGAAATGAAACCTGGCACCGTTGCGAATATCCAGATGATCACAGGGGAGGTAAAATTGGTGAGTGCATATCCACCCAGAAGTGGTCCGAATGCCCTTCCAGCAGACATGAAGGCATTATATATTCCCATATTGGTTCCAATCCTGTCTTTTCGTGATATCTCGGCAACAATCGCGTATCCCGCTGGAAACGCAAGATCCTCTCCAAATGTAAGGAGGATTGTTGATAGGATGAGATTTATCAAACTCGAATCAAAACCATATGAAAGATATCCGGTGGTATATATAAAAGACCCTATAAGAAGTGAAAAGTATGACCCTATCCTGGTCGAAACCTTATACATGAATGGCTGGAGAATGATTACAAAGATGCCATTTGTCATGTAAATAAGTCCTATATTCCCGTAATTGCCGCTCAAAATCCTGTCAGAAAAAATTGAAAGGGTAACTGTTTCCTGAGCCTGGACCATGAAAAGAAGAAGGGCTCCAAACGAGAGTAAAATCAGTGAAAGGTTGCTCGTCTTGAATATTATCTTCCGCTCTTCCTTAATCTGGACACCAGTGACAAACAAAGAAATAATAAATGACAAAAAGCTCATATAGAAACAATAGACGAACAGGGACTCAAATCCAGACGCATTGATGATATATCCGCCGATGGCAGGACCAAGCCCCCATCCAACATTGTTTCCAACCCTGATTATGGAAAATCCCTTGAGTTGTACAGCACTTGAATTCGAAACCAGTGAGTTGGAGGATGGGGACAGGAAGGAATTTAAGGCCATAAGCAGGACAATGAAAATGAAGTAATTTTCGAAGGACTCGCTAATAAATCTAAGGGATGAAAGCATTAGCATCATAATGCTTATAGCCCCAAGCGAAAAAACATAGGTGTTTCTGTGACCTACCCTGTCTCCAATCTTTCCACCTGCGACCTGACTTACTGACGATACCAGGCCACCCGCAAAAAATAACACGGACGCGAAAATAACTGGCATACCAAGAAAGGTTGTAACGTAAATTGAGCTGAAAATCCATATCGTGGAATAGGAAAGTGATCTGAAAATAGCTGAAATTGTTACAACCCTGACGTTGTCCATTTACAACAGTCGATGGTCTCGCAATAATTAATACTTTTTAAATCTGAAAGACCGCAAAACCTAATTTTTTAAATGACCTGAATGAATTCAGGTGAATAATTCACGCTGATTATTCAGTCCAGACCTTACCATGCTTATTTCACCACTGAAAACACGCTTATGGTCTCGCTTCTTTCAACACCCTCAACGCCTCTCAGTTTGTCAAGTACAAATTTTCCCACGTCCTCATTGCTCGCAGCCCTTATCTTTACCAGAATGTCCCATTGACCGGCTATGATATAAACTTCCTCAACTTCCCTGAAGAGGGATATGGATTTTGCCACATCTCTCTGGGTGATCTTGCCAGCGGGCCTGAAGGATACAAAAATGAATGCGACGACCGGGATTCCCACTTCTGAATAGTCAGGTACAACAGTGAACTTTTTAATTGTTCCACGTGCAATCATTCCCTGAATTCTCTCATGAACGGTTATTCTCGGGATATCAAGATTCCTTGATATGTCGGCGATCTTATCCCTTCCCCTATCTATCAGATAAGTTAAAATCCTCCTGTCTTTCTCATCCATGACAGTTAATGTCAATATACATTATATATCTTTTGTATTATGTCTATAATTACAATTTCACACATCGTTTTTTAACAAAATGTCTAAAAAATTAGACTAATTGTAATATATTCCATGTCAATCTAACAGCATGAATTCAGAGGTTGTAACATCAACATTGGAGAGATTGAAAAAGGATAGCCTGAAAAGTGCTCTCGAAATTAACACATCAGTAAGAAGAATCCTGGCAGAAACATTGATAAAAAGAGGGTTTCTTGAGGCCCCACCAGTAATTTTTTCGATTGTCACTGATCCATTAAACCATCCGGTTTATGATCCTTCCTTTTTGTATGAGGATTTCAGGTACTCCTTAACCAAGAGCATGATCTTTCACAAGCAGATCCTTGTTCAGGAAATCCCTAAATTCTTCATCTTCTCGCCGAACATCCGGCTTGAAACACCGGATAAAGCATCATCGGGCAGGCACCTTCTGGAGTTTACGCAGCTTGATCTTGAGGTCAAGGGGGCTCACCGTGAGGAACTCATGGATCTTGCAGAAGATTTGATCATTGAAACATTCAGGTATGTAACCCGGGAGAACCATGCGACACTTAGTAAGATGGGAAGGAGATTAAACATACCAGGTAAACCATTCAAGTCATACAGGTATCTCGACCTTCTGGAAAAGTATGGAGAAGACTTTGAAGCTAGAATGTCACGTGAAGCCAGGGAACCTTTCTGGATAATCGACATCCCACTCGAAAGCAGGGAGTTTTATGATCGAGAAAAGGACGACGAACCTGGAATTCTGAGGGACATGGATCTGATTTACCCAGAAGGGTTTGGCGAAGCACTCAGCGGTGGCGAAAGGGAGTTCAAGATCGAGAGAATCAGGGAAAGGATATTAAAGAAAGGGCAGACATTTGATCAATTTCACTGGTTCCTGGAAATTGCCGAGGAGGGAATGGAGTTATCGACAGGATTTGGGATAGGGATAGAGAGACTGGTACGCTATATCTGCGGGTTTAGCAGAATTGAGGACGTACATCCGTTTCCGAAGGTGCCTGGAAGGTTATCACTATAAACGCATCTCATGTTTAATGACTAAACGCAACACATTTACAACTTTTTGGAAAAAGGATTAATGTGCCTGCATTCGTAAATGACTCCAAAGTTCCTTCAAGTATATTTTGAATCATGACTAAATTGTAAAAGGCTTAAAGTTTGGTTATATTTCAATGCGGAACGCAATTTGCTATTAAGGTATGCCCTCAATCTGTTCCGGTTGGAATCATATTCCCGGGATCAGGGATAGCCGGCACGTATAAGGTCGAAAACGCATAGATGATGGTTTGAAGCATTTTAATTTGAGGAATAAATCTCATGATCCTGAAAAACAAGATCCCGGAAGGATATTTACAACGAACCCTGACCAGGTGCGGGACCTCAAAACTTGTTGAATCGAAGTGGCATTATTTGTGGAATTGCTCAATTCTTCTTCCATGTGGGCATTTGGTTGGCTTTCCAAGTTTTTCGAATATCTTGTCTATGCTCTTGTGATCTATGAGAAAATCGATATTCTCGCTCATCAGACATGCCTTTTCAAGATCCATTCCATTGTTGACCATGAGTGTTTCAATAATTCTGTGATTCTCCACCACCTCTCTAAATCTGGAAATTCCTGTTGCGGTAAGCACTATCATGCCCTTTTCTCTTTCCAGGTAACCCTTTTTTTCAAGCCTCTTTACAAGATTAAGGGCAGTAGGAGGTTTAAGCGACATCTCAAGGGCTATGTCCACAAGCCTCATTGGAAACTCCTCATTTAAGTGTTGACCTAATATTATCAATGTATCTCTTTCTTTCTTGGTGATTCGTGTTTCATTAGACATATTAGCCAAATACTAATCCAGTTATCATATATTAAATTTGTCGAATATCTTAGGCTCAAAAATTATAACCATATATCTTATTGTAATTCACAGGTTGATATCATGGAAAACATAATGGAAATTGCTAAAAAGATTGATCTCCAGGATTATATTGAAACATATGGGAATTATATGGCTAAGATAGACTTCATGAGATTTTCACTGAAGCAAAGACAGGATGGAAAACTGATCCTTGTAACAGCCATAAGCCCCACTCCTGCCGGCGAGGGGAAGACCACCACCTCTATTGGCCTTTCAATGTCATTATGGAAACTGGGAAAGAAGAATGTGGTATCCATAAGGCAACCCTCAATGGGTCCTGTATTTGGCATAAAAGGAGGAGCCACCGGAGGGGGCAAGTCAACGGTTGAGCCCTCTGACAAGATAAATCTCTCCTTCACCGGTGATTTTTATGCGGTATCCCAGGCACACAATCTTCTCAGCGCCCTAATCAACAACCACCTCTATCACGGTAATCATTTAAAGATTGATGTCAACAGCCTTCAGTTCACCCGGACAATTGATATGAACGACAGGTCACTGAGAAAGATAATCGTTGGTGTTGAAGGCAGGGAGAGTGGGATTCTAGCGAAAGACTCATTCGTCATCGTTCCTGCATCGGAAATAATGGCGATATTGGGTCTGGCAAAGGATTACATGGATTTGAAGGAGAGACTTGGAAGGATATATATTGGAAAGGACATTAATGGAAAAAGCCTCTTCGCAAGAGATTTGAATGCGCAGGGAGCAATGGCAGCAATACTGTCAGATGCACTGAAACCAAATCTTGTTCAGACAAGTGAATCAACTCCAGCTATCGTTCATACGGGACCTTTTGGAAACATTGCGCACGGGACATCCAGCATGATCGCGGCAAGGGTTGCACTGTCAGCGGCAGACTATGTTGTCACGGAAGCTGGATTTGGTTCGGATCTTGGTGCTGAGAAATTCTTTGATATAGTCTCCAGAAATAATGATCTGAAAATTTCTGCAGTAGTCATAGTTGCCACAATACGTAGCTTGAAGTATCACGGAGGCAAATCTGATTATGATCACGAGGATATAGAAGCCTTGACAAACGGTTTTGAGAACCTTAAAAGACACATAGCGATTGTCAAGGGGTTCGGGTACGATCCAATCATTGCGATCAATAGATTTTCAAACGATTCCGATGAAGAAATAAAAACGCTGGTAAATCTGCTTGGAAGGGAAGGCGTTAGATATGCAATGTCAACAATATACCGGGATGGTTCAGATGGTGGGATTGACCTCGCAAAGCAGGTTATAGAGACATGCAACGATGTCCCAAAGGAGCCAAGATATGCCTATGACCTGAAGGATTCTCTCGAGGAAAAGATGAATAATATTGCAATAAAGGTGTATGGTGCAGGCGGTGTAATAATACCAAAGACAGTAAGCAGGAAGATACGCGAATTTGAGAAGGAAGGATACGGGGACCTTCCTGTTTGCATGGCTAAGACGCAGTACTCAATAACTGACAATCCAGAGATATTGAGAATTCCTGATAATTTCAATGTAACGATTACGGATGTAAAGCTGTCCTCAGGTGCAGGATTCATTGTGGCTTATCTGGGTCAGATTATGACCATGCCAGGGTTATCATCCCACCCTGCATCTGAAAACATAGATATTGATGAAAATGGAAGGATTTCAGGACTCATTTAAGTATTTGCAATCATCATTCACTCTGAAACTCCACTGAAACTTATTTTTTTACCGGATTTCACTGCCTTTTGAATGTTCTGGCCATTATCGCTGTCTATCTTGATCCTTATAATTCCCTTGCTTGAAGTTCTTCCCTGAAGAATCATCATATCGTCTACATATATATTTACCAGCTGGTTATCAACACCGCAGTACAGATACAGGATTTTGTTCTTTGCCTCAATATATACCTCCCGTTTTCTGTTATCATCCTGGGTATCAACGTCTATTGAAATTCCAAGGTTCTTTTCGATTTCGGAGATATTGCTGCCCCTTCTTCCTATCAGTTTTGGTCTCATGCTTTCTGGAACGGTCACTTTTGCCCTTCTCTTGCCGTGCATTTTAACCTCGATGTCATCTGTCTTGAGATGCTCTGAAAGATAATTTTTAACCTTTTCCCTGGCAAGTTCTGCAGATGATGAATCCTCTTCTTCTATAGGAACAACAACAATCTGTTCCCCGAAGGAATAAACTTCATACAGAGGCCTTGACCCTATCCAGTCTGTAACGACAATTACAGGCCTTGCCAGATCGTCCTGCGTCATTCCTTCTGGAACCTTTACTTTCTGCTCAATCTTAAGTATAGATCCTATATTGCCATCCCTGATGAAAAGTATCGTATCAACGACCTGTGGTATCATTCCCAGTTCGATTCTTCCAATGAATCTCTGCAGAGCGTCTATAGCCTTTGTAGCATGAACGACTCCAATCATCCCAACACCAGCCAGCCTCAGGTCAGCATAAACCTTAAAATCTGCAGTAACTCTCATCTCGTCAAAAATTGTATAATCATTTCTCACAAGAAGGAGGATATCCCCAGTCCTTTCCATTGATCCTTCCAGTCCCGTATACTGGGTGATTTCCGGATCAACCTGTAAATCCCTTGGCCTTTCCATTGTTTTTACAATCATGCCTTCCCGGCTAAGAAAATTTGCCATCGCCTGAACAAATGTACTCTTGCCAGCTCCTGGCGAGCCTGCGACGAGTATTCCTGCTGAGCCGCTCCTTACATGATCTATAATGGACGGATCCAGTATGTAATCAGCAAGGGTGGTCTTCTTGATTGGCCTTACCGCAGTTATCTCAGTTGCTGTTGAGAATGGAGTCCTTGTTATTACAATTCTGTATGTTTTCAGCTGTACGACTGTCGCACCTGACGAATCCATCTCTATGAATGAGCCCTGTTCATTCCCTGCCCTCCTGATAATATTATTGGCTATTGCATCAGCTTCCAGAGGTCCTATGACCCTGTCTGTTGTTACAACATTTACTGAACCCGGAAAGCCATCCTTTCTTCTCACATGTGTTCCAGCCTTCAAGTGGACAGAAATGGTATTCTCCTCGAAGAAATCTTCAATATTTGAAGCCTTCTCAGTTTGTGCAGGAAGATAGATGTTTTTGATTCCCTTGATCTCCGCTATATCTTTCTGGATAACATCTCCTGTTACCAGGGTAGATTCACTTTCCCAGGCCAGGTTTCTGATGATTTCATCAATTTCTCCACTTTTTCCATTTCTCATCTGCCAGTCTGTTGGTCTCTTTCCAGCAAAAAGTATCTCAATGTTCTTCTCCACGGCAATATTTCTGATCTTCTTCAGTTCATCAAGTGCCGTGAATCCAGTAGCCCTGTTCTCATTAGCCTGATGCTCAACCTCTGATAACATGGCCTCTGAAAATACAACTCTACCTTCTTTCAGTGTCCGTATAAACTTCGTGAAGCGACCATCAACAATCACCGATGTATCTGGTATGTAATCCACAGAGGAATAGCCTTTAACATTATTTATTAATTCCCATGAAATTAGCCAGTGTGGAGATCAGGAGTGCGGCAGAAATGCTTATAAATATCCTGGAAGGGAAAGCTTCCGCCCTTCAGGAAATGGGTACGGCAATTATGCTATCGGGCGGGGTTGACAGTTCCCTCCTCTTCTCGATATACGGCAGGAAGGTTGTACCATTTACACTGTTTCACGGGAAATCTGCTGATCTTGAAGAAGCTAGATTCCTATGTTCATATCTCGACCGGGACCTCGTAGAAATTGAAATAACAAAGGATGAGATCATGGAAGCAGCTGCTGCAATCAAGCACATTGATCCATCTGCCTCGATTATTGAAATATCATTTGAAATTCCATTTTATGTAGCATGCAACAGAATCCCACAGGAACGAATAATGACAGGACAGGGGGCGGATGAAATTTTTTATGGGTATGGAAAATTCCGTGATGGCAGGGAAGATTCTAACCGGATAAGCCTTGAAACATTGAGGAATAAAACGTTGCCGAGGGAGATCATGATTTCATCAGCTTTTGGAAAAGTCCCTCTTATGCCATATATGGATGAAGAAATTATCAGGGAATTTTCATCAATTCCAAGGGTAGAGCATATGAATCAGGAATACAACAAGATAATCGTCAGAAAAGCCTGTGAAATCATGGGAATTCCAGAAAGAATCTACAACAGGCCAAAAAAGGCGGCTCAATACGGTTCCGGTATAATGAAGGTGCTCAGGGAGTTTAGGGGTGAGATAAACACTTGAAGAGGCTTGGAGTTGGCGGGAGCCTGGCTCTCATGCTGATCCTTCGTGCACTGTATTCAATGAACTGGTATAATGTATCCCCCCTTCTCTTCAGAATCACTGATTTTTACAACGTCACTGGATCATTCTCTGGAATAATACTTTCAGCATTTCTTATTGGAACGGCAATATTCCAGGTTCCATCAGGAATCCTGGCTGCAAGAATCGGATCAAGGAACACTGCTCTCAGTGGCATGCTCATAATGTCTGTATCTGTAATTCTTTCCATATTCTCGCCTGATTTTCTTCTATTCCTGCAAACAGGGTAA
>JAKAAI010000102.1 GCA_021797055.1 Thermoplasmata archaeon
CGGGCGTTATGATGATCCTGTTGGAAAGGAACGGTGAATTGAGGAGCTTTTTCAGGTCGGTGTCGAGATCACCCTGCACATGCACCTCTATGCCCAAAAATGGTTTACTGGATCCGCTCCTGAATCCAATACAGTCAATGCGCCCATCTGCAACAGTATATTCATCATCGCATTGGAAGCCGTAACTCTCGAGAATCCTGCACACATCATTTTTAATACTTTCATGGTTGCTGGACATGACTCCATAATGTTTTCCGGCTGAAAATAGTTTTTCTGATAAGTCATCCCAGGGAGAATCGGCCAGTTTACAGACTTTCAAGTGCCGCACTGTTGGGAACCATAAGTATTGACTGCAGAACTATGCCTTCAGTTGTAACTCTTTAAGGATTCTATAAATGCATGGACGGGATCAGAGAAATGTTCCAGAGGGGGTATCCTTTATAAATACACAACTTTCGGAACGCTATGAAAATGGATTTTCAGTATATTCGATTACATGAAGATTTAGAGTGGGGCTATTCCAGCCTTAACTCTAATATAGACAGGCTAGAGATCGTATTCAGGATCAACCCTATACGACAGACCATTTTACGTTGTTCTTCCTAAGGAATCCTTAGACGGAAAACCTAAGAAAGTTCAAGTTTGTATTGAATTCGAATAATCTCAGGTGATAGACCAAGTTAACTTTTGTGGTAAAACTTAACGCCCCTTATATACCATATATGTGTGGCCATGCCACCCTTGGAACGAATCTCGATGAAAAGCGTTAAGTTTTGACGGTATCTTAACAGTAGCATTGAGGCCAATAGTAAGATCTTCAGAGAAGTTTCAGGTTAGGATCCTCAGACCTGTTGAGTTTGAAACTCTAAGAGATGCAATGGATCCAAACACCAGGAGGATATGCACATCCCTGCTGTTGACGGGAATGAGATATGCAGAACTGCAGAGATTCAGGGAGAATCCAGACTGGCTTGACGGGAAATTCATTTACCTTCCCCGTGGATCCATGCTGAAGGCAAGGGCAAAGCAGAGGGAAAGAGCAATAAGACTGTCAGATATGGGCAAAACACTGCTTCCGGATCTGTTCCAGGTACCGCACCCATTGCCTGATCTCCCCGCTATAGACATGAAGCTCAGGAGGCTCTCAAAAAGGATCCTCGAAGGAGTTCCCATAAACAACAAGTCTTTTAGGAAGACATGGGAATCATGGTTAGTGTTCTATTATCCGAACAAGGCACTGCAGATAGCATTAAGTCAGGGGCACACAACAACAACACAGTATGAGCATTATCTGAATATTCCGTTTGAAGAGGATGACAGAAAAGAGATGAGGAAATGGGTAGAGGGGTGGATATGAGTTTTTGGCCGAGATAATACAAAATTGCAGTGATATCTGAAGTAAGAAAATTCATAAATGGATACACACAGTCCACAAATTTGAGGGAGCGAGGGTAGGTGGAAATCAGGAAGCATACAATGATTATTGGTTCTCCTTGCTGGAATGGATGAGGATGCTAATCCATTGAATCGTAATCACTGTCAAATAGAACTTTAAAATGGGGATATTTTTCAAGTTTCTCGATTATCTGGTGCATATAAGATCTCATTTCTTTCCTTCTTTTATCCACCTTGTGTTTCGTCTCTTTAACTTGCTTTATAATATTGTTCAATAAAAATAAGATGGAAATTAATACAATCACCATTCCTAACTCTATCTGATTTGTACCGTTGATACGGATTACTGGGGAATTTTCAGCTATTCCTATTAATATGTCAGCGATCCCGCCAGGGAATATAATAACAAAAGCAAATTCAGAAAGCTCACTAAATGCTGATTTTATAGATTTTATAAGGTTTTCTTCGTATATCGGTTTATAACTGTCAATAATATAAAACGCACCTTCGTTTTTTTCACCATCTTTGACATTCCTCCATACCTCAACGCCAATGATCCTCTGCATTTTTGCGATAACGCTGAAAACTGCATAAAAAACCAGACCTAGAGAGAAGCATGTCGCAATTATTAGCGAACTGCTAAAAAGAAAAAGACTGAAGCCGTACTCAACGGAGGAGGTAATTGCAGAAAGTATGGTAAATAGACTTGACAGAATAGCTGGAGCGAATTTACCTAAAACATCCATATAAACGTTTATTCTATCGTTGCGGCTATCATATCCTAAAATGGAATCAGATAGTTTATTGACCGAATTTTCGTTGTACCATTCCTTCATTGATATATACAGACAACACTTTCATTTTTATTTTCCGTTAGCATTAATTGCCATCATCTGTGGCCGAACAATTTAAATATGTTACGATGTTCGTAAAACATGGTATTGAAAGCTGTTTTTTTCCCACATAATGGAGAAGAATTTGAAGATGAATACGATCTCCGAGACTGGCTTGGACATGACCTGAAGAAATATCGAAGGGGAGGCTATCACCTTATGGAACCTTCCGGGCTCGGGCAGCTTGAGGAAGGCTCATTGGTTTTCTTTCACAAAAACAATTACGTTGTTGGCTCTGCAGTAGTCGAAATGGGTCTGAGAGAGAGCAGTGAAGAGCAGAAATCTAGGTTTGGTGAAAAATACAAACACTTCGTAAAATTCGTGCCGGAATCTATATGGGCTTGGAACAGTGGTCAGTTCCTGACTGATTCGGAGGTTTATAATGTAATAGGTAAGCATCTCAGTCAGGGTTATACTGTTATTGATGAATTAGAAGGACTTCTGAAGCTTTTTCAATTAGTGGCCAGGAAAGGACTCAGAATATTTTGAATAGTTCCCCCTATTTCGATCGTTGCAAAGCATCGCATATCGTAAGTATGGTTATCCTCATAATAATATAGTATTTCCTGACTAAATATTAAGGTAATAAAAAAACCCCTAGATTTCGGTGTCCGAAAAAGAGTTCTTTGCTGGACGTTCACATATGCAAGTGGAATCATCATTGAAAACCTAAAATATGTTCTTAGGTTGCAATTAAGAAATTGGTCAAAACTATGGCGACACTAAATCACGTTAGATGTGATAAATACATAAAAGTTCAACAAAGAGTGTGAAGCAATGGAAGACAATGAAGATTTTGAAGAAACGGTTTTACAGGAGAGAGCCAGACTTGGGAATGAAAGAAGAAAACAGAGAGATACTGCTAGGTTGGTCTGGGCTTCAAAACCAAGAAAAGAGCCATCTGCAAAAGACCTTACGTTCCAAACTGCGGAGGTTGTTTATCCAAACAGTGCAACTGGAGCTCTGGGGAGCTTCTTTGGAATCGTAAAGCCCAGTTTGACGAGCACTCCTAACAGAATGATATGGGGTGATAATTTACTCATAATGCAAGCATTGCTTTCACAAGGCTACGAAGGTCAGGTGGATCTTATTTACATTGACCCACCTTTCAATACCGGGGAAAATTTTAATTTTCCAAATGATGTGAGAATTGGAAATAAGGAGTTCGAACTGGAACTGCCAATCAGTGAGCGGCTTGCCTATACTGATACTTGGGAAAGGGGCCTTGACTCATTTCTAGATATGCTATATCCAAGACTTCAACTCATGAAGAGGCTACTTAGCAATAAGGGAGCGATATACCTGCATTGTGATCAGAATGCATCCCATTACATCAAAATTATTATGGACGAAATATTTGGAAAAGACAATTTCCGGAATGAAATTATTGTCAGGAGAATACACAAAAACATTAGGGAAAGAGAGCGTGTTCCGTCACTTAATGTGGCTGTTGATTACATTCTATTTTACGCAAAATCGTCTGAACACTTGATTGAACCCGCCATAAAGGAAGTGAAGAAACCGGATAGATGGCACGCGTTAGATGCCCCCGGAATTCGAACAGGAATGGATTATGAACTGTTTGGTCACACACCCCCTCAGGGAAGGCATTGGCAGTGGACGAAGGACAGGGCTGAAGCAGCTATAGCTGAAGGCAATCTGAGGCCTAATCCAGGTACTGGTAAACCTGAATACTTCATCCCATCATCTGATTATGCACTGAGGGACAGTCTATGGGATGATATTACCGCCTATTCCTTCACACAGGGATATCCCACTGAGAAAAAAGAAGAACTGCTGGAACTGATAATAAAGTCTTCATCCAGTGAGAACAGCCTCGTTGCAGATTTCTTCTGTGGGTCAGGCACAACAGCTGCAGTAGCAGAGAGATTGAAGCGCAGGTGGATTACCTCGGATTTGTCAAAAACTGCAATCCAGGTCACGAGGTCACGGCTAGTAAACCAAAGGGCAAATCCCTTCGTAATAGAGAATCTCGGGAACTATCAGCGCCAACTCATCTACCTCCACGAGGTCAAGCTTCGAGAGATGTACAATATAATTCTTAAACTGTACGGTGCAATTCCAAGGGATGACAGGCCAGGCATAGGAATAAGCAGCACAGACAGGAACACCATAGTTTACGTGTGTGAACCGGACCGCCCCATGACAGCGAGGAAGGCTGTAGAACTTTCCAAGGACGCTTTAGCACTTGACGGGCGAGGTTACAGAAACCTTGTAATCCTGGCATGGGACTATGACTACAATTACGACGAGGATCTCAGGAAACTAAGCTCAAACATGTATGCAAAAATTGAATCGAAAATAATCCCCTCGGATGTGTATAAATATCTCAGAAGCACAAAGGTTGGGGATCTATCTCTTGCAGACAGGATTATATTTTACCAGAAGCCGTACGTTAAAGTTTCTGAACCGGAGGTGATTGACCAATCGGGGGATGAAGCTGTAGTTAAGATATCAATTGATCAGTATGTGGTGATGGACAACCCTATAAGAGATGAAGAGAAGAGGAAAGAAGCAGAGGAGCTTCTCAAACAGAATTATGCATATCTCATCGATTTCTGGTCCGTGGACTGGGATTATGACTCTATAACTTTCAAGAGCATGTGGCAGGCAATCAGGAACCGCAAGTCCAAAGATCCGGTGATTACAACGGCCGATTTCAGGGTCAAAAGAGGAAGAGAATATAATATAGCAATCAGGGTTGTTGACGTTTTTGGCAACGATGCATCCGCTTCCAGAAAGATCAATGTGAGGTAGACATTATGTCTCAGAAAGCTTCTGATAGGCAATACTTCTCAAAACACCCCCTTGCGAAGAGAATAATGAAGGAAGTTGAAACGTGGTCTGAAGACGGATATGCCTCACGGAATGGAAAGAATATAACACCTGTAACAAGGGAGCTCTTGGAATACTGGTTTAACGCAGAAATTCATGAGGGGACAAGATTTCATCTTTCCCAGCGGAGGGCCATAGAGACAGTAGTCTACTGTTATGAGGTGCTTGGTGAACCGACACCTGGAGAACTTTTCAATCTATTTGATGGTGAAGAGATCCGAGGAAAAGGCATAGAGAAAGAGCTGGAAAAAATGACATTCCCTAGGTTTGCCATCAAAATGGCAACCGGCACAGGCAAAACGTGGGTGATTAATGCTCTGATTGTCTGGCAGTATTTCAACAGATTACAGCACGATGATGGGCGTTTCTCACAATATTTCCTGCTCGTGGCGCCAGGAAACATAGTTTATGAGCGCTTGCTTGATAGTTTCCTTGGAAAGGTGAAAGAAGGAAAGAGGGACAAATCGACATCGGACCTGGAAAACGATCTGTTCATGCCGGAATCTTGGCGGTCTGAATTTAACCTGAGGATTTACACAAAGGAGGACATCACCGGACACACTCAACCTACCAGTGAACCGTATATAATGATCACAAACTGGCACCAACTAATGGATGTCACTGGAAGGGAAAGATCGATTTCTGAAGACCTGGGAATTGAATTCACGGAAGACAGCGACTCATTCAGGGTTCAGAATTTCTATGATTTCCTGACTGCAAATGATTCCCTGGTTGTAATAAACGATGAGGCACACCACCTGCACAATTCATCAGATAAGGAAATGAAGAAATGGCAGGAATCCGTTGAAAAGTTATATGCGAACATCAAGGATAAACAGGGGCGACCGTTCATCCAGTATGATTTCACTGCGACACCATATGCAATCAACGGCAAGAAGAAAGAGTGGATGAAGCACGTTATCTATGACTATGGACTCGTTGAGGCAATGAATGACATGCTGGTAAAGCAGATATTCATAGAGAAAAGTTCCTATCTTTCTGAAAAGATTGAAAATCTGTCAGAAAACGAGAAATTCTCTGTCACGGCACACAAAGACGAGGCTCAGAAAATCCTTAGCTTGAGTGATGTCCAGAGACACATGCTGCACATCGGCTATGAAAAACTTCAGCAGCTTGAAGACGATTTTAGGAAACTTGATATCCACAAGAAACCACTCATGTTCATCGTAGCAGGAGATAATGCTGAAGCAGAGGAAATATCAGAATATATGAAACAGATTATGGGAGATGATGAAG
>JAKAAI010000103.1 GCA_021797055.1 Thermoplasmata archaeon
TTGCTATGCTGGCTGACCATTATGGAAGAAAGCTAGTTCTGGCAGGACTTTTTCTCATGTTTTCTCTTTCATCCCTCCTTTTTCTCAGTTCAAAAGACATTTTTGTGCTCATGCTTCTTAGTGGAATAGGTGGATTCACTGGATCAGGCGGCGGTCCAATAGGTTCCGGAGGGCCTTTTGGTGCAGTGCAGACAGCACTTGTTACAGAGTTCACAGAGAAAAAGAATTTTTCCAAAGTCCTGTCTCTGGCATCCGCCATTGGAATAATGGCAGCCAGCGCGGGGTCTTTTCTCATCGACTTAGTTGAATCCCAAAGGATAAACGTCTACAATCTCTTTTATCTTGCAGGAATACTGGGTATTCTTGGGCTAGTAATCTCGGTGTTCCTCAAAGACAATGGCATTAGAAGCAAACACATACTTCCTGATCTTTCCTGGAAGAAAATATTGAGATTGTCACTGCCAACTGTCCCAAGTGGGATAGGCACGGGCTTTATATCACCAATATTTTCACTATGGTTTCATCTGAGATACGGGATATCATCTGGTGAAATAGGGATAATATTTGGCCTTTCAAACATATTTGTTCTGATAGTAATGGTTGTCCTGCCCAGAATTTTACGACCTGAAGCAGAACTAACTTCTATTATATGGACAAGAATCATCTCATCTGTTTCACTCATCGCACTTGCACTTAGTCCTTTTCTGATCTTTGCATCAGTTTTTTACGTCCTAAGGCAGGGTATGCAGATGGGGGCTGTCCCGGTGAGGCAGTCATTCGCGATGGGAATAGTGGATGAGTCAGAAAGGGCTACAACATCAGGCGCAACATCAATGGCGAGGTCCGGTTTTTCTGCTGCTTCACCCCCTGCAGCTGGAAGCCTTCTGGCTATTAACATTGTATATCCGCCGCTTATTGGTGGAATCATAACAATATTTGACCCGTTACTTTATTATTATCTATTCAGAAAAAATTTCTCATCGAAGAAATAAATATTGCCGTAATTAAATCCATAGTAAACTTATAGTATAAAGGGAAGTAGTCTTCTTCAATCTCATCTCTCATTTATGCAAAAAAAATTAATAGACTGTAGAGCTATCAATTCGACAATGGAATCCCTTTCAGATCTCTGTTCAGAAATTTTGAACTGCAAGGCCTGCGATCTTTCTTATTCAAGGAAGAAAGCAGTCTGTGGAACTGGCGTTTCTGGCGCCAAGATCATGGTAATCGGCGAAGCTCCAGGTTCGAAGGAGGATGCCGTCGGGTTGCCGTTTGTAGGAAGAAGTGGAGTGCTTCTTGATAAAGCGCTTCGTGCAGCAGGGCTGCAGCGCTCAGATCTTTATGTTACGAATTCTGTCAGATGCAAACCGCCTGTTGGAAAGTCACCTAAGATCGAGCATATAAGATCCTGCTCTAATTTCCTGAAACGTGAGATCGCTGCTGTTTCACCAGCGATAATAGTGCCAATGGGCAATTCCGCTCTGATTGCTGTTGCTGGAATACTTGGATTCAGCACAGGAAAGATAACAGAGATGTCCGGCCGCATGCTTAAATTCAGAGACTACCTAATCATACCGCAGTTCCATCCCGCTGCAATACTAAGAAATCCAAAAAGAATGGCAGAATTTCAGGAGACATTCATACTGATATCTGATGCCTCAAAGGATATAGCTGATCATGAGATCTCATTGCTCACAAAGAAATACAGGATTGAGGAGATAGAGGATCAAAGCTGAAAGAGCTGGTAATTTGGTGGCTCAATCATTATCTTGATATCATGTGGATGGCTCTCTTTCAGGCCATTAGCAGTTATCCTGACAAATTTTGTCTCTTTATGCAGTGCATTAATGTCTGCAGCTCCGACGTACCCCATTCCAGACTTCAGACCGCCCATAAGCTGGAAAAGCACTTCTTCCACCTTTCCACTGAATGGAACTGCTGCCTCTACGCCTTCAGCAACAAATTTGCTTGAACCAAGCTTTGCATATCTATCTGAAAGACCAGACTGGATAGCTCCCAGCGAACCCATTCCCCTGTAAGACTTGTATTTTCTGCCGTTAAGTATCATTTCCATTCCAGGGCTCTCTTCAGTCCCAGCAAGAAGTGAACCCACCATTACAGAATCCGCACCTGCCGCAATCGCTTTTACTATATCCCCTGAAAACCTTATTCCGCCGTCCCCAATCACAGGAACTTTATGCTTATAAGCAACCTCGGCCACGTCAGATATCGCTGTTATCTGCGGCACCCCGACCCCGGCTATAATTCTTGTCGTACAAATGGAACCGGGCCCGATTCCAACCCTTAAACCATCAACACCAAGCGCTATGAGATCCTCGGCAGCCTTAGCAGTTGCGATATTTCCAGCAACAAGATCAACCGACACCGCCTTTCTCATCTTCTTGATGGAATTCATAACGTTCTCGTTATGGCAGTGGGCGGTGTCAATAACAATTACATCAGCACCTCCTGCCTGCAATGTTACAGCCCTGTCAACGTCAAACGGGCCGACGGCAGCACCTACCATTAATTTCCCTTCCTCATCTCTTGTTGCATCAGGGAATTTCGTTCTAGTCGTGATATCCTTGGCAGTGATCATTCCAACAACCCTGCCCTTGCCATCAACAAGCGGAAGCTTCTCGATCCTGTTTTTATATAATATCTCCTGTGCTTCCTCCATTGATATATTTTCCCTGGCTGAAATCACCTTCTTGGTCATTATCTCCTCAACGGTTTTCTTGGAAATATTTACGAGGGTCAGGTCTCTTTTAGTGACAATTCCAACAAGTTTGTCAGATGCAACAACTGGCAGACCCGCAATGTGTTTTTCGTTCATTATACTGATTGCTTCGCTTACCTTTGTATCGGGGTCAACAGTCAGTATGTTCCTTATCTTCATGGACTCCTCCCTTTTCACCGCAGTAATCATGTTGAGTTGTGAGTTGACAGTCAGGTTCCTGTGAACAATACCGAGGCCACCGGATCTTGCCATAGCTACAGCCATGTTTTCCTCAGTTACGGTATCCATTGGAGAGCTGACAATCGGGATACGGAGTTTTATATGGCGGGAAAAATTAGTGGATACATTTGCATCCTTTGGCTCAACCTTGGTTGCTGACGGGACAAGCAAAACATCGTCAAAAGTGAACGAATCTCTTATCTTTGTGAACTTGTCTTCAAACATGTTGGGGTAAGCAATAAGTGATTAATAAAGGTGACATCTGTTCAAACAAGTCAGTTTAATTTGTTATATTTTTATGTCGAAGACACATTATTTGACAGAAGACAATACATATTGTGTTCATTACATTTAAAAAAAATTCAATTTCTTCGCGAGGCATAGGGGAATACTAAGCCAGGCTTATTTGGCAATAATAACAGAATGATCATTTATTTTCCTTCGAAAATTTAATGAACTATATTCCAATAATAAAAATGAAGCATTAAATGAGCGAAGAAATCCCAAAATCGTTTTCCAATGGTAGGTACCAGGTTGTAAAGAAGTTAGGGGAGGGCGGAAAAGGAATTGTATTCAAGTGCACTGATAAAATGCTGGGCAGAACTGTTGCGTTAAAGATGATTAAGACATCTTTAGACGAAGAGACTGAGTCAAGGTTTAACAGAGAAGCCCAAACTACAGCAAAACTGAGCCATCCAAACATAGTGTCTGTTTATGACATAGGCAGCGTGGATAACCATCCTTTTCTCGTAATAGAATACGTGGACGGAAGAAGTCTGGATGATATCATTAAAGAAGAGTCTCCTCTTTCACCATCAGAGATTGTACGGGTCTCGATTTCCATAGCGGAAGCGCTTGAATACTCGCACAAACTTGGAATATTGCACCGTGACATAAAACCAGAAAACATTATGATCTCAAAAGATAATGTGCCGAAACTCATGGATTTTGGCCTTGCCAGGTCCGTTGATAGCCCTAAACTAACACATGCCGGTGCAATCGTTGGCACTCCCGCGTTCATATCACCTGAAAGTGCACTCGGCAGAGAGAACGATGCTCGTTCTGATCTATACTCGCTTGGTTGCGTTATGTATAACATGGCCACTGGGCAACCTCCCTTCGTATCCAAGGACAATCTCAAGATGATATATAGTCACATAAATGACATGCCAGCTCCGATCAGAAGAATTAGAAAGGAATTCCCAGAAGATCTTGAATCTGTTATTATGAAGCTTCTGTCAAAGGATCCGTTCTCCAGATACCAATCAGCTACTGAATTGCTTTCAACCCTGAAATCTTTAAAATACTCCGGAGAACCGCAATCAACGAGCGATAGGAATTCACTTAACAGTAAATTCACTGAATCGTTCTCAATGACATCTTCGGGCCATCACAGGAGACCGATTGTAGGTCTGGAAAACGAAACAAAGAGGATACGGACTCTAATAGACAGTGCTCTGGTCGGTTCAGGCTCTATGGTCCTGGTCGTTGGCCAGACCGGCTCCGGTAAGACAAGGTTTCTTGAAGAAGCTAGGGCATACGCTGGTATGAGAGGATTTACTGTATTGTCGGTCAGGTGCGGTCAGAACAAAACTGCGGTTCCTGGTCAGGCAATTTCTGAAATTTTCCGTGAATACGTTTCTTCCCTACCGACACAACTTATTTACAAAATATGCGGGGACTATGCTGATCAGATGCAGAAGATTGTGCCGGAGATCGCTCCCAGACTCGGCAAGGTTCCTGAATTCACTGGGCTGGATCCCCAGCAGCAAAAGGCCAGGTTTAACGAGGCCATCGCTGTTTTCATTGAGAACATGTCAAAGGAGAATCCTATTTTCATTTCCTTTGACGACGTTCAATACATGGATGCATATTCGCTTTACTTTTTCAAGTATTATTACGAATTAGTCGGTTCACAGAGGACCGTACTCGTTGGAACTTCCAACCCGCTGGACGATTCATCTGATGTATTCAAAGCCATGGAGGAAGCTATCAAAGCAAGATCTCTTGATATCATTGAACTTAACAACCTTGATAAAGAGAACACACGACGCCTGATTTCCAACTATTTGGGAGAAAGCATTGAAAATATCTCAGATGACTTTCTAAATCTTATCTATGGTAAAACATATGGAAATCCACTCTTTCTGGAAGAAACTCTGCGATATCTGATCGATAAGAGGCAAATATACCAGAAACCCGACGGCACGTGGGACCGGGATTCGTTATCTGAGCTCAAGATTCCAACATCATTGAGAAGTATTGTGAGGGCCAAACTGGAGGGATTGAGTGAGGATTATCTTAACCTTTTAAGGACTGCATCCGTTATAGGCCAGGATTTTGATTATGAAATATTGATGAAACTTTCCGGGATAAATGACGAGGATAAGTTCATGGATCTCCTCGAGGGTCTTATAGAAAAGAAATTCCTCTCCGAAAGAAAGGGAAGAATGGGTTCCGTCAGGATATATTTCACCGATCCTCAGGTCAGGGAGATACTTTACGGAGACATCAGCATGATCCGAAGAAAAAGGTTGCACGAAAAAATCGGTGAGATTATGGAAGAGAGCATCCCGGAAGAAAATATCGATGGTTTATCAATTTCAAGTCTCGCAGAGCACTTTCAGGAAGGAGGTAATCTTGCAAAATCTTTTAAATACAGGAAGAAGGAGGCAGATCTATTCTATTCCATGGCAGAGTTTTCCAAGGCCGCCGACGCTTATGAAAACTGCCTTGCAATCGTTTCCGCAATTCCGTTTACAGATCCAAACGAGAAGAAAAAGGAAACCGCACATCTGCATCTTTTGATTGCTCGCAGTTTGGTTGGTAATGATCCTACCAATGTATATAAAAACGCCCAATCCGCAATGTATATTTTCAGGGAAATAGGCGACGATAGACAATTTATCGAATCAGCCAGGCTCTTTGTCTCATATAACCCGAACGAGTCCAGGAAGATATACAGAGAAGTGGAATCTATTAAGGAATCAAGTGAGACTTTTGAGGCAAGATTCAGTTTTTTAATTTCCTATATGTCGATATGTTACCTTCAGGGCGATATCAATGAAGCAAAGAGGGTATCAGATATTTTGAAGAAGATTACAGAAGAAAACAGCGAAAGGGTGAATAACTTTTCAGACAAGTCCACAGTTTTCTGGGCAGAAATGGGAAGTTTTTCCCTAAACGACATAAAATCAGAAGCGGACATTGATGCTGTTATTCAAGGATATAAAAATATTATAAAATCATTATCAGATCCTTCCACTCAAAAAGATGTTCGTCTTAGATCGTTAAAGTCTAATGCCTATGATTTCCTTGCTAATGTATACTTTTTTGCATTGATGGATATCGAACAGGCTAAGGAATCCTTCGATGATGGAATTGAAGATTCTGAAAAAGAT
>JAKAAI010000104.1 GCA_021797055.1 Thermoplasmata archaeon
TTCTTGATTACAATTTTGCCCTTTTCTATTGCAGTCTGGAGACCTGCTTTTTGAAATTCACTTATCATGGGTCCTGGAGGAAAACTTGTCTCTCCCTCCGGTATTATTATGTCCGAAGATGCAACCTCGCCGCCCCTGGGAGACATCATCTGTCTCTTCTTGCTCAGGAGATCGTTCACATTCACAGGATCATCGTTTGTAGTTAAGAGAGCAACCTGCCCTTGAACGGAGGGCATAAGAAGATTTATGTTCTCCTTTTTTGAATTCTCAATCGCCTTTTTCAATAAAGTAACACGCATTACCCTTATTTCTGCACTCTGGCGCACATCCCGCCTAATGCTCTGGAACTGATTGTTCCTGAGGCCATGAATGTCCACTATCGCAACAGTATTGTGATTATCAATTCTCTTTGATACCTGCTTTACAAGCTCAACCTTCCACTGTGCTGGCTTTCTCATTCCACATCACCAACGTTAACCTTTACGGGTTTCCCCATGGTTGTCTTGAGATAGACAGAAGCTATGTTTGAGCTTCCCTTGTCGAGTTTTCCTATTATCCTTTTAATTACAGCCGAAATATTTGCAGCTATGTCCTCATCTTTCATATCTTTAGTACCAACTGGGACATGAAATGTCTTCTTGTCCCTGGTTCGAATCCTAACAGTTCTTCTCAGATTGTTAATCAATGTTGTCGGATCCTGCCCTGGTGGAACTGGCTTGGGCATTTTGCCTCTAGGACCGAGTACCTGACCGAGTGATTTACCGACTGTTGCCATAAGTGTTACTTCAGCAACCATAAAATCTGTCTGCTCAGCTATCTTCTTAAAATCCTTTTTCTTTTCTGCAAATGTACTAAGATCTTCCGCTCCATAAACCCTGTCCGACTTGTCTTTGACCTTGGACTTCAGTTCTTCTGATCCTATTACAGCGATTGATATTGGCTTGCCCCTTCCACTGGGAAGCTGCACCTCATCATTTATCCTGTTTTTCGGATCAGTTAAATCGACATCTTTCAGGTTAATTGCAAGTTCAAGGCTCTCCTTGAATTTTCTTTCCTTAGAATTTGCCTTTGCCTCTTTCACGCTCTTTATTAAATCCTGTTTACCCAAGTTAATACCTCCGTAGTTCTAACGAGCGATTGCTCTCCTACAGTTTCAGACCTTAATGGAACCATCCTTAATTAATTTTTGAAACTCCTTTGGATCCTTCCCCTCAACAGTTACACCCAACGAAACGCAGGATCCGATAACTTCCATAACAGCAGACTTCAGATCTTTAGCAAGCATGCCATCCATTTTAGCCTTCGCAACAGATTTGATCTGATCTAGCGTTGCATTTCCCGCAACAGCTTCCTTCCTTTTTGCTGCGCCACTCTCTATGCCAAGCTCCTTTTTGATCAGCGCAGAGGTTGGTGGGATACCTACCTTTATCTCGAAGAGCTTCTTTGCTGGATCTGTTACAACAACAGATACTGGAACCTGCATACCCTGGAAGGATTTTGTCTTTTCATTAATCTGTTTCACAATCTCGCCCATGTTTAACCCGAGCGGGCCGAGAGCAGGACCAAGTGGTGGACCGGTTGATGCCTTTCCACCTTCTACCATTAAACTTACTGTTTGAGCCATTTTAATACCTTCGGTACCCGGGTGCATAGCGAGGGTAATCATTAACTTTATTCTTATTGGATCTGGGATGGAAAAGCCATGCAAGAATGAAAGATGAATTATATATTGTAGAAAGAATTCACAGCAAGGTGCGTCTTTCTGCATGTTAAAATAGTAAACGGTAGAAAATTCTCCGGTCCAGTTACTGGAACTGCCGCCCTCATAGATATTTTCAGATCCACAAGCTCGATTCCTATAATCCTTGACAGGGGCGCGACCGAGGTCATACCCACGAGAACAGTGAAGGAGGCAAGGAACCTGAAAAAGAAGATACCGGGTTCTCTGCTCATTGGAGAGAGATACGGTTTCAGGATACCAAGATTCGATATCGGCAATTCCCCACATGAAATTTTGAGTGCAGATCTCAAGGATAAAACTGTAATTTTCACATCAACAAATGGTACCATGGTTCTGCAGAAGATAAAAATGGCATCGTTCGTTTATACTGCATCTTTCATCAATCATTCTGCATCACTTGAAGCATTGATGAAAACTAATGAAGACATCAGTCTCTTCATGTCAGGAAGACCCGATGGGGCTGCCGTTGAGGATGAGATATATGCTAATTTCCTGAAAGAGGAAATTGAGGGAAGGCACACGGATGCAGAGGAAACACTTGACAGAGTCAGAAACTGCAATGGTGCCAAAAGGCTGAGAATGATGGGTTTTTCAGACGATATCGAGGCATGCTTAAAGATGGACAGCGTCAATTTCGCCACAAGGTACAGAGATGGCCGGATCATGGGTGAAAAATAATATTTTGATCGCCATAGGTCCGAGATCTGTATGCCTCTAGGAAGCCAATTAATTCACCTGCAAATTTAAGTTTCTTTCTCTTTATTTCCAGCAGGTCCTTTGACTTTGCTATAGGATCCTCAAGGTTAAAACCGTATACATCAATCTTCGGAGATCCGAGAAAATTGGCAAAAAAGACACTTCTGTCACCATCCGTAAAACCGCCAAAGTTATTGACAGGCGCATGATCGTATACCTGACAGGATGGAATTATTGGCCCCTTGATTTCTGAGAAGTATTCAATAATCTTAGGAATGTTATCACCATGCGCATGCAACACGACAGTTGAGCCACTTCCTGAATATGAAAAAAGTTTCTCCGGATCTCCATCGAGGTCTGTTACAATGAAAGCAGGCGGTTCAGGCAGATTATAATTCTCAACTGAGCTCCCTGCAACGATCACAGTTGTCCCCTGATCAATTTTCGGCCTGTTGCCTGATAGATCGTAAGGCCCGATTATGACAGAGGATTTGCCAATGAAATTTGATAGATCTGGAAGTCCCCTCCTAGCGCTTTGAAGCATCCTGCATAATAGCACCGATGACTGATAATCAAGGTACCTGTCTAAAGCCAGTTGGCTGAAGATCTTCTGCATAATGTTTTCTATTTCGCTAAGCAGTTTTTTGTCCAGACCCGATGGATAGATACAACTATTTTCCATTGAAAATGTCTTTCTGGATATTTCCTATTGAACCCAGGTTGTGGGTCTCAGCATAATAACGATGAGCTATCGAAGATGAGACAGCAAGGACCAGCCCTAGGATCAGGAGAGAAATGTTCACGACCGCAGACCCGAAGGAGATATATCTTAATACATACCTTATGTAATTTATCATACCATAAACTATGAACCCCACAGAAAGCGAGAAAAGAAGCGCATAGATGTTTCTACCAATTCCTGTTTTTCCATTTACGAGCATCTCAACAGCTATGCCACCCTCCCTGGCAAGGATTGCACCGTAAAACCACCATGTGAAATAGGACACAAACAGGAGAAGTGAGTCAAGAAGTGGATGCGGTGTCGATATTGTTATGACGTAGCTGGATGCAATACCGGCAAAAACTAGAGAAAAGGCTATTATGTATGACACGAAAGAAATTCTTGTGTCCTCAGCATACTGACGGATTGACTTCACGAATTTTAAACCACGCTCGCCAAGGTCAAATGCCCTTTCAATGAAGTAAACGCCAAGTATGAAAGCAACGAATGTAAGAGCTGCAGATCCAGGTCCACCGATAGAGTTTATGCTTCTTGAAGATATAAGATTAAAGATTATTACAGAAAGAGCTACAACCCCATAAGTAAGAAAAACAAGTCCCAGCGGAACCTGAAATTTATTTGCAATTTTTTTGTCTTTGAGTGCCTTCACGATGTAATAATAGATAGACTCAATGTTCTGGTTGTGCCGCACTATAATGTGCTTGACGTACTTTACCTTAATTCTTGACAGAATTAGCGGCATTATGTAATCATCCTCAGCACCATCCGTGGCGAGGATAAGGTCGTCGAATTGATCGCTTGCAAGAACTTCGTCCAGCTGGGCTGCAATCATCATGTCGGATTTTGAACCAACTTCATTATCACCGGTAACAAGGGCGATCTCCACGTCTTCACCGTTTTTCTTCATATCCTCATATATCTTAAGTGCCCCGAATAATGCATTTGCATCAGAATCTTCCGGGTCTATGCTGACAAGTTTAACAGCGGCTGCGTAGCATTCAGAATAACCAATTACCGGCCCCTCGATTTGCGCCTTGTCCCCATAATCGTTATCCCTGTCCACGTTAAGTATTAAAGTTTTCATCGTATTCTGATACGTTTACGAATAGGAAAGTTTAATATAATTACCTTTCGGCTAATTTTTGGTTACAGTTGGTATTTAAGCAGAAATGGTTTATAAGCATTCAAATTTTAATGTTTTTGGGAGGTACCTGCATACCTGGATTATGCGAAGTATCTATAGAGGAGGCGCCCCGCCACAATTAAGATAGAATAGAATTTGAATACTCTAACGGAACCTGAATTTGAGTCAAAATAAGGACAATGGAATTTTTGCGTATATCGTAATGAATATATATACCGATTTAGATTACTTTATCATGGCTGCAGGAAGGAAATACCTGTATACTTTTATTGCAGTGGTTATTGTAGTTGTTGTAATAGTTTCTGCTTTCGAGATACCAGCTCTTGAGAAACCAAAGCAGACTCTGCCTCTGTCAGAGTATTACAAGGTATCAAGCAGTGATCTCCTGAACGATTCTCAGAATGCAGTTTATTTCATATCTTGGTATGGATGTCCGATAGGCGCGGATAATTCATGGGTCTTATACAGTCTTATCAATGGAACAAGAAATATAACCTCTGATGTTGTTTTACATAAATCAATTGCCGGCACTCCAGGTCTGTTGTTTCTTAACAACTCATCAGGTTCCGCAATGGGTGAGAAGGGGGAGACTATACCATTCAGCTACGGCGGAGTTCCATTCAATTTCACTTCCCTGTATGTATACAATCAGACGCTGACTGGATCCATAACAAACCAGCCAATTGCGAATAATGACAGGATCAGCTTTGGTCTAAACTTTTTGCAGAATAATCTTCCGAACAGCGTTTACCAGGTCGCGAAGAAATGGGAAACACAGGTGAACGAGCAAAACCAGAGTCAACCGATAGCTGAGTTATCTGGGCATTTAGTCACAATGGTAATATTGACCGGACCGGATGGCACATATGTTCACTTCTGGTTCATGTATCCTTCTCTGTCAAGCTCTGTACTACCTTCAACCGTCTATTCGCATCTCAGTACTTACACTTCGATTGAGGATGCCACTATCCAGTTGATAACAGCCCTTGGTGGCGTCAATTCCAAGTGTGCTTGAATGTAATATTTCATCAGGAGAGATATAATACATTTGGATCTGGCATGCGAGTATAGTGGGTTTTGCCGTTTTATATTTGAATATCAAGAAACATTCTGGATCAGAACAAGTTTAATAAAATATATTTCTTTGCGATCGAAAAACGTTTCAAAAATCCATATGAATTGACAGTAATATCTACAAAGCGAAGCAATTAAGAAGCATCTTTTACATTTTATATAGAATTATATTGAGCGAATTTAAAATGAAAAAAGAATTACTTTGTCAAAAAATAGCCTGCGCTCTTTTGTCTTGCGACTCTCTTGGCAAAACCCTTGTTGGTGAGCTCCTGAAGAGCCGCAGCTACTATGGCCTTGCCTACAGAGGCTGCCTTCATAATATCATCTGCCGTCTTCATTTTGTCCTCAGATGATGCGCCAATCTTTTTCATTGCATCGTAAACTTTTTTACCGTTTGGAGTAAGTTCATCCATATTTTCACCGGTTAAACGCTATCGGCAATATCTATATATATCTGATCTTTCAGATAAAGTATTTACCATATTCTTAACCTGCACTGTCATGTATGCTTTGGACCCATAGTATTTTTAACTGCGTTGACTTTTCCATCGCTTAATAACAAAAAATACTGGATATCAAATTTGGAAATTTCATGCCATGCAATTTACAGGTTAAGGATATATTCGACAATTGCCGAGTTTTGATTCGTTAATTTATTTATACAGAATGGTGTTATCCCCTAAAGGTGTTTAATTGTCAGGGATAGTATCGTATGGCTCTTATATTCCCAAATTCAGGATCAAGCCAGATGAAATAGCCAGGGTTTGGGGAGAAGACCCAGATAACATAAGAAATGGAATATATATTTTGAGTAAATCTGTTCCAGCTCCAGACGAGGATGTTGCGACGATTTCAGTTGAAGCTGCAAGAAAGGCAGTCAACCGTGGAAAGATCAACCCAAAGGATATTGGTGCAATTTTCATCGGGTCTGAATCTCATCCTTACGCTGTCAAGCCAAC
>JAKAAI010000019.1 GCA_021797055.1 Thermoplasmata archaeon
CGGAAAGGCATTGCTGAAAAACCTATCCAAGTTTTCAGCAGAAATATCGATTGGAAGATAAACCGAGTCAATCTTCATTCTGGAGAATATGCGATTAAAAACGAACTGCCCGAAGGATGCAGTAACTGGCCTCCCAATAAGTCCTGTTGGCCCATCTTTCATTTCCATTTCTTTAACATCCCGACAATCGATTCAACGCTCACATCCACATTTTCAGATCTTCCAGGAGATTTTATCAATTGCATCCTGATCATTCCACTGTTAATCTTCTTGTCATTTTTCAAATGCGCTGCGATTCTGTGTATGAATACTTTATCGAGAACAGGTATACTAAGACCATATCTGGCTATAATGTCATGTATATCGGCAGACACTTCATATCCACCAAGGCCAAGATTTTTTAAAATATCCGATTCAATAATCATGCCTCTCAGGATCGCCTGACCATGAGGTAACTTATACCCGGATGCTGCTTCAATAAGGTGACCAATTGTATGTCCAAAGTTTAGTATCTGACGGATTCCAGAAGTTTCATCAAAATCTGATTTAACAACATTCATTTTCAGGTCTATGCATTTCAATACAAGATTCTCAATATCCTGATCTCCTATAAGTTCACCAAAAGACCTATAATTCCTTAGATTGTCAAGAATTGATGAATCAAACAGTAGACCGTATTTCAAAATTTCTCCCAATCCCTGTTTCTGCAGATCCATACCGGAATTAAGATAATCCAGATCGCATATTATTCTCTCCGGCAGCTGGAAAGTACCCACAAGGTTCTTCACGCCATAAAGGTCTATCCCATTCTTTCCACCTATTGAGGCATCTACCATAGCTAAAAGGGTAGTTGGAAAACCAGTAAACGCAACACCTCTTTTATAAGTTGAGCAGGCGAAACCAACAAGATCTGAAACTGTTCCACCGCCGAAATAAATGACGCTGCTCCGTCTATCTATTTGTGAAAGATGAAGTAATTTAAGAATTGCCTGGTAATTTCTGAAGGTCTTGTTTATTTCCGAATCATCTATTATTTTAAAATCAATCCATTTTTTTTCAGAAACAAATTTATTGAACCGCTCTTTATTTGATGAGAAGAGACCTTCTCCTATCAGTACAATACTCCTAACCTGTTTTCCTGTCTCGGAAAGATATTGCTCTGCCAGATTCCTGCCCACTACAATTTCAGTTTTTTTACCGATCCCATCAACCGAGTATAATTTCTTCTTCAACTTTTTCTAATCTTAATACTAAATTTAATGTTTTACTTAATGTCACAATGGTTTTACACCTCGATAATCGCTAATCTCGAATAAAGCAGGATATCACATCTCTTGACATGATTTTTGGTTACAGGAGCAGTGGAAATCTATCGACGGCAATATTTTCCAGATGTTGTAAAGTTGATTTATACCTATGAACATAGACAAAATGTGAGTAGTCAGAATTAATAAACATGATTAACACAAGATTAATGCCACAAATTGATACAACAAATATCACAAATCCGGCTTGATCGTATTAAATTCATTTTGGTGATTTTAAGATGGTACCTGAATGATGATTTTGATTTAGGTATTTGAACAAACTATATTTTTCTTATCAGTATACCACACAGGTAATTCTAAAGGAATCTGAAACTACAGGGATTTAAAACACTATTAAAAGTTGAAAAGTCAAAAATGATCTAACATGATTGAATCCAGAATGGATCTGGATGCCTTTATCTTAGAAATTAGCTGAATTATCAACATGATAATCAGGAATAGGAATTACGGCGAATCCCTAAAATCCTGTTAACGAGAAATTGACATCAAAACCATAAACGGCTTCTCTGAAGATTACAACGCCTCCTTAGTTGAATCCTATTTTGCTCCTGAAAAAAATACATCTCTCTGAAAAGTTTGCCCCTAATAAGTTGGTCCACAGCTACGTTAGATGAAAATTTTCTGATTAAAGGAGCCTTTTTCCAAATTCCGTCAACTTATATACATATGGGGAGTTTACCATGCCTAGCCCCTTTCTTGTTACGATCTCTAGATGTTCCAAGTGTTTAAGTCTCCTCGACATGGAAGAGACAGAAACTTGAAAATGATGCGCAAGCTCTAGGTTAGTTTGATGCTTTTCAGAAATTAAAGAAATGAGCTCAAAATAACGGTTTTTGTAAATCTTTATTTTTTTTAATCTATTCACATCGGTTTTTACTACTGCTATTTTTTCCTTATCGAATATTACAAGTGGTGCATCCTTGAAATAAGCATGAAGGGTTAGAGCTGAAAGTGCCATTCCTGATCCACTTGCGATGTTTATCCAGGATGGGAATCCATAATTTTTACAGATCTTTTCAAGTATTAGGTAAACCTCATAAAAATTATTTATGTCATAGATTGGCACAACCTCCATTTTAATGTCAAACTGTCTCGATAAATCAACCAATTCACCTTCAATTCTTTCATTCTTCTTAGAAAGAACGAACACTCTTTCTACTTTTGTATTTTTCTCTAAAATGATCTTTATCAATGGGATGGTCTCCCAATCAAAAAGCGAAATGGCGTATTTTCCAGGCATTTGTTCAGAGCATGAATTGATTATTAAACTTTTCTTTCGTTTGCACAAAAAGTGGAAATATTATGCACAGATTAATTATATTAATAAACAGATATCACATAAACTTTTGGGGAATATGACTATATCATACACAGCGGCGTTGTGGATAGGTATATTTATTGGAGCTGCAATTGGTGGTTTTGCTGAGTTATGGGGTATTTCAAATTCAGACATACTTCTCAGGCTTTCCAAATGGGAAGACAGGCTATTCATAAACTGCATAGCAATTGCTATAGGCGTAGGTGCTGTTGCATTGTATGGCCTCGCAGCCTTGGGTGTCAGTTTCCACTTCGGCGTAAAACCTATCTATGTTATCGGAGTTGCGCTAGGTGCTGTTATTTTTGGCTCCGGTATAGCTTTGTCCGGGTATGTCCCGGGAACTGAATGGATGGCATTGGGAGAAGGTCGAAGAGAAGCAGTATACGCTGTAGCTGGTGGTCTTCTGGGTGCAGCAGCATGGACTATTCTGTATCAAACACCTGTCGGTCAGTGGCTCGTGAATACTGACAACTACGGCGAACTTTATCTAGGAGGTAAAGTAGGTACAAATTTATTTGATGGTTTTCTGATTTCTATAGCATGGCTTGCATTGATGTTAATGGTAGCTTATTTTCTTCCAAGATACAAAGGTGGCAAAAGTTGTGTTTACATTGGGACTCATTCGAACTATGAAATGCCTCCTCCTGAGCTAGCAATGCATAAGGAAGCCACTGAGACATTAATCGAGGGCAGTTCGTTACCAATCGGTCCTAGAGATAAGCTTGCCCGCAATGCTAATGAGCATTGGGCACCAAATAACAGCCTTAAGTGGATGCTGACATTCGTTGGAGCTTTTATTGGATTAATCGTGGCCCTTTAAATGTTCTTGCATCAAATA
This sequence comes from Thermoplasmata archaeon, assembly GCA_021797055.1. Next base: position 3,485 of record JAKAAI010000019.1, read on the forward strand.
TTTGGCGAATCGACGACATATAGCTGGATGGTTGGATATCCGTGGCTGCCCTCGTACAATTATAGCAAACTAGTATTTGCCACCGTAGGGTGGGAACCATTCACCGATATAGGCACACTTCTTGGAGCTTTTCTCGTATCAATATTTGTCTCCAGAAGGTTTCAATCCTTCAATTACTGGGTACCGAGGACTTGGAAGAAGCGGTTTGGACCAAATGAGCTAAAAAGAGCCGTAGGTGTTTTTTCTGGTTCTTTTCTTGTCCTCTTTGGGGCCAGAATGGCAGACGGCTGCGCTTCCGGTCACATTCTAAGCGGAGATCTTCAAATGGCGGCAAGCAGTATTGAATTTTTTGTTGTGGTAGCGATCAGTCTTCTGATAGTTGGCAGGGTACTTTATGGTAAATCAAAGGGGGTTAATTAAATGAACAACAACAATAAAGAAGAGAGAAAAAATGAGAAGGGGGTTAAAGTGTTTATAATCGCCATGACAGCTTTACTGGTCATCGTGGCCGCATTCACTGTAGGCTCTTATAATGGCTACGATCCAAGCCCGTCTTCAGTTTCCGCGACGGCGTTTGTTTTAATACTAATGCTTCTTCTAACCACTGTGTGGTACAGAACAAAGTATCCTGGATACTCAAACGACGGAACAGAGGAATAATACAAATTTAATGTATAATTTGAAATATATTGCTGAAATAAAGAAGTGAATATAAATGGCGAAAATTCTGGTAATGTTAATTACAGGAAAGGAAAACATAAACACTGAGATGGTGGCATTCAGTTTTGCCTTCAACGCAGTGAAAAATGCCAAGTCAAACGTTGAATTTCTATTTCTGGGAAGGGGAGTGCAAGCTGCGAATAAAAATCAGAAAAGTTCTCCGCAGTTTTTAGAACAGATCAATATGCTCCGGTCCGAAGGAATACCCTTGAAGATTTGCAAGGTGAGCATGTCTGGTGAAGGTCTTACAGAGAACGATATATTTTCTGGATTGGAACCAGTTTATGGTGGAGTCGAAGTTGATTCCAGGATTCATGACGGATATTCGGTAATAACATTCTAGGTCAGATCTTTACGATAACCGAAATACAAATAATTCTGTCAATAATTTCAGGGATTTTGGTAGGTTTTTCGCTGGGACTTATCGGTGGTGGAGGTTCAATACTCGCCATTCCACTATTGATCTATTTTGTTGGATTTGATCATCCACACATAGTCATTGGAACAACTGCACTGGCAGTTGGCATAAACGCCTACTTGAATCTTATTCCACATACTCTTAAGAAACATGTCAACTATAAGATTGGCATTGAATTCACTTTGCCTGGGATCGTCGGAGTCCTGGTGGGTTCTGAGCTCGGACTGCTGACCCCCGGTAACGATCTTCTATTCTTTTTCAGTTTTTTGATGATCGGCATAGCAGTTTACATGCTCAACCGAAAATGCATTGATATCTCTCAGGTTGAGAGAAAGATTTCTAAATCATCAAGATCTTTGGCGGTACTGATCCTAACTGGTCTTACTGTGGGATTTGCTTCAGGTTATTTTGGCATAGGTGGTGGATTCCTTATAGTTCCAGGGCTGCTTTTCGGTGGGGGTCTAAATATATTGCAAGCTGTGGGGACATCGCTAATGGCCGTTGGAACTTTTGGTGTAATAACTGCAGCCAGATATGCAATAAGTGGAGATCTCAACTTAATAATTTCTGCACTTTTCATAATAGGTGGTATACTTGGCGGGTGGTTTGGCGCAAGACTTGCAGGCAAAGTACCTAAAAGAAGACTGACTCAGATATTCGCAATAATAGTTATAATTGTTGCCCTATACATAATGTACCAGAACTATACTGTGGTTCTGCACCTTTAATTTGTGTTTATATAGCAAAGGGCTGCGTCCCGCTTGAAGATCGCACTATGAGAAAGGATTATCGATAACTGGTTACGTCAATAACATTGATCAATCTTGAATCTCAGAAATTGCTCAAATCGACATCATCATAACTGGAATCGCAGGAATATAGACAAACAAAATAGTGTTAAAAAATTATTAAAGATCACATATCTAGCAGGGAATTTCATTTTTGCATCTCAATTTAAGAATTTTTGCAAATGATTCAATGCTCTCGCAAGACTTACTTATTAAGTCGCTCCTTTTATTCTGATGAAAGTATTATCAAATGTAAATTGGGTAAATGGTTTTGAGATGGCCAGAGAGAAATGAGAGATCAGCATTTCGAATGTCTGAGTAGTGACCAGGCAGAACACAATCTGGGTGATCCAGCTATGCAACGGACATAGTAAAGAATGGCAATTCAAGTCACTTATTTTCATTCTTGTATTGTTACGGGAAATTAGACCAGTATTCGAAAAGATCTCTCTTCCAATGACTATCACTATTTCGCTATATTTCAAGATGGTTTTTTCCTATCTCTGTTGTGGAAATTCAGTTTTCCTACATATTCCAATATCCAGTTTACCAATTTTTCATAGGATTGCAAACCTTCCTCTGCAATTCTTACCAGCCCATCTTCATTTACGATCAGATTCCTTTCGGACATCCAGTCTAAATAATTAATCAACCGATCATATGCGAGTCCAGTCCTGACGGAAAGATTTGAACGATTTGCTGCTCCTTCCTCAGCAAGGCTGTAAAGGATCCTTGCTACAAGATATAGATCAGGTTTGAACAGCTGATTCCTGGAATCTTTCAGCAAACCACCTCAGCTGCTTTATTGTGTTTTTCATGTCACTGATTTCATTCAATGAATTTTTAATTTCCCGGTGTTTTAAGAGGATTGCTAAAATGATTGATAATATGACTACCAATAATTGATAAAGGTAGAAAGGCCTCAGATCAATTGCTGGTAGCCGAAATAGCAGCACAAGATTTATTGGAAGAAAGAGTGACAGAATGAGATAAATCATAAAAGCATAAACAAGTATCACCGTTCCAGTATAAAATGAAAAACCGTTCTTGCCTTTTGAGATATTTCCCAAAAGCGAATCCCAGTCCTGACTTACGATAAATTTCACAATATCCTTAATTTCCCAATGTTCAAAAGACACAATGTTATTTACTTCAATTTTTTTCTTAATTGCTTTGCTTTTTCTATAGACATATACGTATAAGGCGATGCCTGCGATAAATCCCCCTATATTGAATAGATCCAGATAGTTTCCAGTCGATAGCCTGAAAGTCCCCAAATTAACGACTAAATTATCGAAGTCATAATTTAAAATTAACAATAACACTACTAGCAAGATTGTGCTTACAACTAGTATCAGGAAAATTATTTCGGCTGCAGCTTGCCACAGATCATCATATCTCTTTGTCTTCTCCATTATAAATTTAAGGGATTCCGCAGCGCTGATAGCTCTATCGGTTGAGTCGGTCATCTGCTAACCTCCTTATAGTATATAATAAAAGCATTCTTCTCTGACATTATTAGCACCTCATTCCCGCCATCATTGAATAACCCAGTTTTCAGATGCGGATCCTGATTTTTCGTTACTAGTTTTATGCTGAAGGGATTGAAAAAAGAGAGGTTGTTAATGAAACTGGTGGTTAAATTTAACGCGGGCAGTTTTGATAAGTCGCTGGTTGAGTTGAAAAATAAATCAATATATGGAATTATTTTTGTATTATTAAGATCCACTTTGTTAATTGTGAAGTAAGATGAGTTTTCTGGTATTTCAATTGAAAGATTATAAAGTCCATTTCCAATCAGATATATTGCGGTTTTTGAATCAAAACCTGGAAGTTTGGCTATAACTATATAATTAGTTTGATTCAATTGCTCATTTTGAACTGATTCATAGCCAGAGGAAGAGTGATAAAAAGATACCAGAGTTAATTCTATCGTAATGATTATTATTAAAACAATTATAAGGACTTTAAATTGTTTTAGGTTAATATTCTCACCTGATTTCAATATTCCACAGAAAGTAATTAAATGAACTCACTCAGAGTGAGGGCGCAGATGTGGGTTTATACGCTATAATTTAAAAAATCCCATAAAATACAGTTCAACAAGGTTTTCCAAAAACTCGCTTATATTTTACACAGAGCGAAAGTCATTATCGATCATACAGTTCCAATAATATTCAGGCAAGATAACGGATTGATCAGCGCTGTTCATTAAAATTACTGGATAAATATGTCAAAGGAGTTTTCTGATTCCGAAACTCTAGTATTGGCATTTCTATAGAAATTTTTGATTTTTTAGCGGATGTTTATGGCTGCTTCCTTGTAAATTCATTCAATCTGTTTCGCTCAATTAACAGCCGATTTCATCAACACGAAGTAAAATGCTAAAATGATTGAGGATATGCACACTGGGAATTGAAGGAAATTATTATCCGGTAATTCTTTTAAGCTTAATAGCTCTATCCTCCCAAGGATTAAATGTTCAGCGACACCATAGATTTAAAAGGGTGTACAAAAGATGGTTTTGTTTTAATAAAAAATCATGGTCTGATTGCTAGCAACAGAACCGCTGCCCTTGTTGGCGCTAATGGTGATATTGATTGGGCCTGTCTTCCAAAGTTTGATTCTGATCCGATTCTTGCAGGAATACTGGATTATAAGAAAGGCGGTCATTTTATTATTTCACCAAACGATACATCCGATCTTAGAGTTTATCAGAATTATAGGGAAATGACCAACATATTGGTCACGGAGTTCATAAAGGGAAACAAAACTATTTTGAGACTTACAGACTTCATCCCTGTTTCTGAATTCACGACAATAAATTTTCCGGAGATACACAGATATGTCGAGGCGCCGGAGTCAGATATTCAGGTTTCTGTAACTTTCAATCCAATTTTTGATTATGGAAATATCCAGCCTACCGTTGAAAAATCTCTTGCTGGTTATGTTTTCAATGGTGGAAATTATTCTGTGGCACTTGCCTGTGATGTCCCCCTCTCTATAACAGCCGGGGGTGTTCACGGTGTCTTTACCCTTAAAAAACACTCTTCGAGATGGTTCGTTCTCCTGAACGGTGTTAAGCATACATTAAGGATTACTGATTACAGATCATACGAAAGGCTTGAGGAAACCACAAATTATTGGAAAAACTGGATTTCACAGTGCACCTATCATGGTATCTACAGCCAGCACGTCCTCAGATCAGCACTGGCACTTAAAGGATTATTCTACGAGCCTTCTGGACTTATGGTGGCAGCGCCTACAACCAGTCTGCCTGAATGTATCGGTGGGGAGAGAAACTGGGATTACCGGTATGCGTGGATAAGGGATACTGCATATGTTATCGAAGCACTTTCTACGATCGGCCTGAAGAAGGAGGCAACTAAATTCCTTTACGATATGATGGAGAACATTTCAAGGGATAATGACAAATTGAGGACAATTTATACTATCGATGGATCCTCCTCTCTTAATGAACGCACGGTAGATTTTGATGGGTACATGCACTCAAAGCCTGTCCGCATAGGAAATAAAGCTTCAAGACAGCTTCAGATTGACGAATACGGTTCAATAATCAATTCAATATATTATCTTTCAAGAATAGGCGGAACAGTAAATTCCTATATGTGGAATTTTGTAATAGATTTTCTTAAAAAGCTTGAGTCCCTGTGGAAAGAACCTGATTCAAGTATCTGGGAGTTCAGAACTGAAAGAAAGCATTACGTCTATTCAAAGCTTTTATGCTGGGCGGCATTCGATAGAGCAATACAGATGGGGAAGATCCTGAAGATGTCTGCTCCATACGAGGCATGGAAAGCAATTGCTGGCCAGATAAAACAAACAATCATTGATAACGGAACTGATCCTACACATTCTTATCTGACGCAATATTTTGGCTCTGATCAGATTGACGCAGCTCTTCTCAGGGCTCCTCTTCTTGGCATTCTTCCGGCGTCAGATCCTCTTATAACCGGAACAGTTGCAAAGATAGAGAAAGAGCTTATGCATGATGGATATCTATTTAGAAGATACCTGAATGATGACGGCTTAAAAGGCGAAGACAATGCATTTTTGATGCTCTCTTTCTGGTACGTCGAGGATCTTATAGAAATGGGTAAATTGAAAAAGGCGAGAGAGGTTTTTGAAAGCCTTCTTCAGAGGTCCAACCACCTCAATTTGTTTTCTGAGGAAATTGATTTTAGGACCGGTGACCTTATAGGAAATTTTCCTCAGGCATTGTCTCACATTGGCGTGATAAGGTGCGCAAGTAAACTGACCGATTCATTTAAACAGAATCTGAGGACTTCGGAAAGCAGGTATAATTACTGATCAATCGAAATCTCTCTGTCTGTTGGAAATTGGCCTCTCCCTATTGCGTATCCTGAACGCTGCCACAAGGAGAATCAAACCGGAAGGCAGGAACGCAAGGCCAAAAACTATTGTGTATATAACCGTATAGCTGATCCTTTCAATTGAAAGAGAGACATTCGAGGACTCATTTGAATTGTTTATAACAATAAGTGAAATATTGCCAGATGACCCTGAAACATATTCCCTTGTTACCGATCCTGCGCCAGTTAAATTGGCATATCCTGCTTGGATACCATTTGATACTAAAATATATGATGTAATGTTTGCAGAAGATTCATTCGATGACACGGTGTAAAAGATCAGATCTCCAACCTGAATTGAAGTATTATATTTCATGCTGACTGATCCATTTGCAGCTATATTTTCAGTTCTGTGTATTTCACTGTTCGTAGTCAAAATGACACCTGAAATTGCAAAAAGGACTATTGCAACAACTATCAGTATGTATGCGATTCTTGCAATCTTTCTGTAGTCTCTCAGCAATCCGTTGCCCCTTCATGGCATAATAGCCAGCATTAGTTAATTATTTCTGAATTTTAACCTCTAAATGATCTGATTCAGAAACATCAACAATTGACGATCTTAAAAGACCCTCAATAATTTTCCTATTTTTCTCAATAAGTTTCTTATTTCCTGATACAGATAATTCGCGTCCACTTGATTTACCGGTCTTCGCTGATTCAGACCTGGCCGTTGAAACTATGTCAAGAACGTATTCTATTTCCCTCGTTACTTCATCCTCCTGAATGTTATCATCAGGCCACATCTGTGAGTGGACAGAAGCATTTTCATTGTAAACAGAATGAAACACCTCCTCAGTTGTGAATGCAAGATATGGCGCATATAGAAGCAATATAGACCGGAATGCTTTCCTCAATGCTTTCACCGTTTTTCCTTTCTCATTCCCAGTTAATTGTGGATCACGTAACTTTACCTTACAGATCTCGAGATACGAGTCACAGAAAGTATTCCAGAAAAAGTCATCTATCTCGATCCTTGCTCTTGATAAATTATATGAATCAAGCAGTTTTGTCACACTTCTTTCAAGTCGGGTCAGCTTGCTCATTATCCATTTTTCTGTTCCATCTAATACATCATAATCCGTCTCCTTCAATTCGCCTGATAGCATTTTGACAAGGTTTGCTGCGTTTAACAACTTTATTACAACCCTTCTACCGCGCAGAAAATCCTTTTCGTCTATCCTAATGTCTTCACCGTTACCTGCAACTGAAGTCCAGTGCCTGACAGCATCAACACCGTATCGCATTATGAAGTCCTCAGGTGAATACTGCACTCCCTTACTCTTGCTCATCTTGGCTCCCGGGGCAATCATCACATTTCCGCTGATGCTTATATCATTCCATGGAATCTGATCATCATGTAAAAGTGATCTGACTATGGTTGTAAAGGCCCAGGTTGTTATTATATCATGACCCTGAAACCTCACGTCCATTTTTTCAATTTTTCTTTTAAGTCCATAGTGCTCCGTGGCAAGCCTTGGTGATAATGAGGATGTTGCCCAAGTATCCATTACGTCTGTATCTGGAATGAATGAGTCAGAATTACACTTTTTACATTTCTTCTGACACTTCTGGAATCTTGGGTCCACTGGCAGTTCCTTCGGATCTGCAAAAACCGGTTCTCCACAATTACTGCAGTACCATACCGGAAAGGGTATTCCATATATGCGCTGCCTGGATATACACCAATCAGATTTCAATCCACTAACCCAGTTGTTGTACCTTACCTTCATATGATCAGGGAACCAGTTTATTTTGTTACCCTGCTCCAGGAGTTTTTCCTTTAAATCCATGTACCGCACATACCACTGTGTAAGTATACTAATCTCAAGCGGGGAATCGCATCTTTCGTGCACATTTATTGTCTGTTTTTTTCTTTCAGATTTTAATATAAGACCCTTATCTCTTAATAAGGCAACGATTTCTTTCCTTGCTTCCCATGAAACGGATTCTTTTTTGATGTAATTGTCACCCAGCATCCTACCGCTTTCACCCACAACCATGCGGGTAGGTAAGGAGTACTTTCTCCAGAGCTCTGCATCATTCTGGTCCCCGAATGTGCAAACCATTTCTGCACCAGTTCCCTTTTCAGGGTCAACCAGTGGATCTGAAAACACTCTGACAGCATTTCCGTACAGTGGGACCAGAAAGGTTTTACCAATCATTTTTTTGTACCTTTCATCTTCCGGGTTAATGAAAACAGCTACACATGCACCAAGAAGCTCTGGTCTTGTTGTTGCTATATCTATACCATCTCCATCCAGGCCATTAAAACGCAGGAAATAGAAATCAGTCTCCCTCTGCATATCCTTCATATCTATCTGTGAAATCGCAGTTCTGCAGGTAGGACAAACTACAACGGGGCCCTTCTCTCTGTAAGCCCTCTTCTTTCCCACAAGATCTAAAAACATTGACTGAGAAATTCTCCTGCTTAGAACTGAATATGTCCTGTATGGGTCTCTTAGACTAGCGCTGATGCCAAGTTGACTGAAAATTGAAATTATCTTTTCGCCTCCCTCATGACCTGCTTTAATGCATGCCTGGATAAAGTCCTCCTTTGGCATATCATATCCTCTCTTTCCAAGCATTTTCTCTGCAAGTTTTTCCGTAGGGAGCCCATTCTCATCAAGCCCCATAGGGTAAAAGACTTTGAAACCCCTCATTCTTCTGTACCTTGCAATTATATCCTGATGAACATAGGAGAATGAATGTCCCATATGTAGTTCTCCAGAGACAGTAGGAGGTGGTGTGTCTATTGAAAAAATCTTACTTTTTCCATCATCCTTGAATTCATAGACATCATTCTTATCCCAGAACGATCTCCATTTATTCTCAATCGAAGAAAGGTCAGTTTCCATGATGCGCCATTACCAACAACATAAAAAATTGAACTGTTCAATCATCTATCGTACTAGGAGAGCATCTTTAAAATTTCTGGAATCTTAATTTCCTCTAATCCACCCGATTTCTCTTTCCACCACTCACCTATGCCCATGTTATCGCCCCTTCTCCTCGGAATGACATGCAGGTGAATGTGAAAAACAGTTTGATTCGCAGGCTCATGGCTGGCCAAGAAAAGGTTTGTGCCATCAGCGAATCCATTTCTGATCATATTTTTGGCAATTCTTGCAGCTATTCCCATCATGTGACCCAATGTAATTTCATCGGCATCTTCAAGGTACGCAATATGCTTTTTTGGAATCACTAGGGAATGTCCTTCGGAAATAGGGTTGATATCAAGTATTGCCAACGCATCCTTATCCTCATGGATCTTCTTAGAGGGAATCTCACCGGCTATGATTCTACAAAAAATACAGTCTTTTTCCATAGATTCTCATGAAGCTATACGGAATTCGTTTATTAAGCATGATCCTTCGGATGCAGGCATAAAAACACAATAATGATCGATGCATCCAGGTTCCAGATGTACAGATGGTTCAGAACAAGGAAAAAGTTAAATTAGTTCTTGAGTCGGCACAAGATCCTGCCAGCGTTTCGATAGCCACCTTTCTACAAGAAAAACTGTCTTTTAGCCCGACATATAATTCCAGCCTGTTTAAAGCAGGTGAAATATATCTTCTAAAAACAGGTAAAAAACATCTTTACTTTGATAATATAGACGAAGAGATATCAAAACTTGATCTTAATATTGAAACACTCATATTTCTATCGAAACACAGTTCCCAGGCTAAAATTAATTCGCTCACCGTCCATGCAACAGGAAATTTTTCTGAGGCATCGCTAGGTGGAAAGTCTGGTCAATTATCTTTTGCTGATCCAGGAAACATGACTTCTGCCTTGCGAATAATGAAAGGACTTCCCGTTGAGGATTTTAGTATAACTTTCGAGGCTACCCATCATGGTCCTTTGACTATGATACCATCATTTTTTATTGAGATAGGAACGGAGTCTAAAGATTGGGAAAATAGGGATGCACTTCACACCGTAACTCAAGCGATAATGAACTGCAGAGACAATGGCGAGGGCGGTTTTATCGGTATAGGCGGAGGGCATTATTCACCTAAAATAACTGAGTACGTCCTGCAGAATACCATAAATATAGGTCATATTGTTCCAAAACATAACCATGAAAATCTCAATACATCAACACTGAAACAAGCTTCCGAAAGGACCAAGTCCTTCAGAGGTATAGTAATGGATAAGAAGGGTACGAGGGGACCGGTTAGGGAAATCGTTAAAAAATTCGTTGATGAAATCAGTTGTGAATTAATTGTTCTGTAGCCATTTATAAAATATAAAATATATTTATGTGTGAAATTTTATTTTATTGCTGAAACACGGTATTTAGGCAATAGATTATTTCAGTTTGAAACGGTAGATTCTTATACTATGTTGATCTTACCATTCTCAAGGGTAAAACCTGGGAAAAAATAAATGGAAGAGAGCGCAGAAGAGGAGCCTCCTGGCGAAACACCTTTTTTCCGAGCACGCCGGATGGAGCGGGTTCTCCACTTCAAAAGACTTTTTATAAAATTTGAAGGCAGTGGAATTACCGGTACCCAGAAGGACCGAATCTCAAAATATCATGTAATGCGTGCAAGAGAACTTGGATATGACACGATCTCACTGGGATCCTGCGGCAATTATGGTGCATCTATCTCATATTTTGCGCATAAGTATGGGATGAGATCAGTAATAGGAATGCCTTCATTCTACTCTGGAGATCGTATACCTGAGATCAGGGCCTATGGAGGTCAGATAATGGAGGTGCCGGTTAAATACGAAGAGGCTGTCGAGATAATGAGGCAGAAATCGATCGAAGAGAACTGGTACGATTCAAACCCTGGAGGAAAGAACTCTGAACTCGATTTTCATGGCTATTCTGCAATAGCCCATGAAATACTTGATCAGTTAGGTAGAGTTCCGGAGTTTCTGGCAGTTCCTGTTGGTAACGGAACCACGCTTTCCGGTATTTATAGAGGTTTCAAGACAATGAAAGAAGCTGGACTGACGGACTCAGTTCCGAGGCTAATTGCAGCATCCACTGATAATGGGAATCCGATAGTAAAGGCCTGGACTAAAAGAAAGAGAGTAGTTTCGAATCTTGAACAGTCATCTATCCATGAAACTTCAATCAATGAACCATTGGTTTCATATATTTCATACGATGGGCAGACTGCTCTGGACTCAATATACGAAAGCAACGGTTTTGCGTTCGAAATATCTGACATGGAGATGCTGAGATATTCCAACATTCTCAAGGAAGCTGAGGGAATAAGTGCGCTTCCGGCTTCCAGCTCAGCTATAGTTGCCTCTAACCTGGTCGCAATAAATCTTAACAGAAAGATAGACTGTGTCGTTGTTTTGACTGGAAGAGGAAAATAATGGAAGATGCTGCTGTACTGGCCGAATCTGTCTTCGGAACTACATACGGAAAGACAGCTAACGGTCTTGTAAGGTACTCAAAACGATTTCGGATAAAGTCTGTTATTGACAGTACCCAGGCCGGTAAAGACGCTGGCTTTGTGTTGTTTAACAGGATTGCAAATATACCCATTGTGTCGTCTTTGAATGAAAGCATTGCAATAGGTGCAAAAACATTGATAGTCGGTATTGCAACAGATGGTGGTGTATTGCCTGAAAAATATAGACCATTCATAATTCAGGCCCTTAATCACGGTCTTGATATCGTAAGTGGCCTACATGAATTTATCAGCGACGACCCGGAATTTTCAAAACTCGCAGCCAGGAATAGTTCAAAAATAACGGATGTAAGAAAAATGTTTCGTGACAGAAGGGACATATTCACCGGCCGGATCCTGGACGTTACGTCAAAAAAAATTGCAGTACTTGGCACAGATAGTGCAGTCGGAAAGCGAACAACAGCGGTATTCCTGTCTGATACAATGGAGAAGCAAGGAATAAATTCTGTTATGATAGGAACAGGTCAAACCTCGTGGATGCAGGGGTTCAAGTATACAATAGTACTGGATGCAATTGTCAACGATTTTGTCTCTGGGGCTCTTGAAACAGTAGCACTTCAGGCGTGGGACGAATTGCATCCCGAATTTATGTACCTAGAAGGTCAGGGTTCAGTTATTCACCCAGCCTATCCTGGAAGTTATGAAATAATAGGTGCACTTCACCCGGAGGCAATTATACTGCAACATGCACCAAAGAGGTTATTTTACGATGGATTTGACCGGTTCAGGATCCCTCCTCTTGAGAAATATATCAAGATTCTTGAGCTTATGTCAGATAAAAAGGTGATTGCAATTTCTGTCAATAAAGAAAACATGACTCCTCAGGAGCTTCAATCTTATATTGATGATACACAAAATAAATTTGGAATACCTGTTTTTGACCCTCTCGGAAACCTGTCGGAAATTGCCAGATACGTCAAGGAAACAGTAAATGATTCCTGAAGAACAGAACTATCTGGACAGGATACTAGTATTCGATAAAATTCTTGTATCTAAGCCAGTTATTAGCGATAGAAGGATATCCTCTACAATAGGAATTTTCCGAGGGGAATCCGTCGAATATTTTAAGATCATCTTCTCCTATAGGGAGAAGGTTGCAATAGACCTGAATCTTGCGGGTCTTATACTTACTATGCCAGTTATTAACTTCACTTATTTTAGCAGAAAACTGGAACTTGACTTTCCAGTTACAGAAAATGATCTCAACTATATCCGAAAGGTTATGACGGTAAACAACAGGGAAGTTTTCATTAACGCCATTTGCAGGAGAAGGTACAATTTTTACAAACCTGTTGCAATTCCACGCGATGATGAAATAAACGAATCAAACGCAAATGGAGCAACAGAAATTATTGCAACTCAAATAATACAAGATTCAGAAAAAACGAGTCCCATTGGTGCACATCCAGTAGACAAAAGACGATCCGCTATTCTTTCTAGTGGCGGAAAGGAGAGCCTTCTGACATACTCTATTCTAAAAGAGATAGGAATGGACACTCATCCTATCTTCTTCAATGAGTCAGGGGCACACTGGAGAGCAGCTAAACCATCTTTCGAGTCCTTTTCTTCCAATAACAAGAATACAACAAAGGTATGGTCTAATGCAGACAGGTTTTACAGATTTTGCATTAAACTGCTTCCATTTTTGAACCATGCACTTATCCGGAAAAGGACAGATACTTATCCTGTTCAGATGTTTACCTTCCCCGTTTATGTCTTTTCAATGTTACCTGTGTTGATCAAAAGGGCAATTCATTTTGTATTCATGGGAAACGAATTTGACGATCCATCTGATATGCCATCGTATCACGGCCTATCCCATTATTCGGGTATTTATGACCAGACACTTGATTTTACCGATTCAATCTCACAATACATAAAAAGCAAGGGATACAACATATCTCTATCATCAATCCTGTATCCAGTAACTGCTACTATTGTAGAGAGAATACTTGTGAAGAGATACCACGATATATTTTTGCTGCAGCGCTCCTGTCATTCATGCAGCATTCTTCAAAATAAAGTAGTACCATGCGGTAAGTGTTCGAAGTGCCTCGGCGTTATCATGCTCATACTTGCAGCAGGTGGAAAACCGGAAGAGATTGGTTATAGCGAATCAAGCATTGATCTGGCAAGGAGAAGCTCAGGTTCTCTGAGACTTGACACAGACGAGATAAAATACCTGTATTCTTCTTTGGCCGAAGACAGCCATGTTACAGGGATTCATGTTCTGTCTGATGAAAAAGAACCGCTTAGCCATATCCACCCTGATATTCGAGAAAAGATCCATACTATATTTCTTGAGTACACCAGGGGCAGATATCATTATCGAAATTCCACATGGATTCGGTCTTAGAAATACTCCTCTGATATCCTTTCAATATCATCCTGTGTTTTCGCATTTTTATAATCTTCCAAAGGTTTCTGATTCAGCACGATGAAATTTGGTCCCCATTTAAACTTTGAAAGAAGATTTATTGATTCTTCCATGAATCCAGTAATGTAAAGAGCTGCGGCTGCAGCCTCTACAGAAGATAAGAGCTCAATTTTTCCATAATTAATCGGGTTAGAAGCAAGCAGAGGTGGGAGTCTCCTCTGGGTCTTAAAACCGTGTTTCCTTATGTTTCTTGAATTTCCCCAGGTACCATCAAGCAGAACCAGCCCGTATTTTTCGAGAATTACTCGATCTGAAGGCAGCAGATAACTTTTCTCAAAGGCACTGAGCACCATGGATCTTCCTATCTGCCATTCCTTGATCTCCCTCGCTAAACCATTCCTTTTCAATTTCCTCATGGTTGACTTATTTGGATCGTCTTCCCAGTAATATACAAACTTGATCTCCATTTCAGGATTACATGTAATCTATTTGCCTATAATTAGGGATCGTAGTTATCTGTTTTATCTTATGAAAAACAATATTTTGTGATGAGGTTTCAATCTTCAGATAGGACAAGAATTATGGTTTAACGAAACAGGTATCAATTGAAAGTTGGATCAGCTGGATCATTTAGAAGAATATATCTAAAACCTTGCGCTTCCCCTACATGCATTACGTAGCTATAACCGGTGGTGTCCTTTCCGGTCTGGGAAAGGGAACAATTACCTCAAGCCTTTCACATATTTTATCTAATTCCGGGCACAAGGTTTCTGCCATGAAGATCGATCCCTATCTTAACTTCGATGCCGGTACTATGAACCCATATCAGCATGGCGAGGTATTCGTGCTCAACGACGGTGGTGAGGTTGACCTTGATTTGGGTAATTATGAGAGATTCCTCAATAGAAACCTGTTAAAAGAAAACAACATCACAACTGGAAAGATTTACAGCAAGGTGATAGAGAAGGAAAGAGAGGGAAAGTATCTGGGCGAAACTGTTCAGATAATACCGCATATCACGAACGAGATAAAGAGCAGAATTCGCAAAGTAGCCGAATCAGAGAAATGCGATGTTCTTCTAATAGAGGTTGGCGGTACAGTTGGTGACATTGAATCCATGCCATTCCTTGAAGCCCTTAGAGAGCTTAACAGGGAGGAGCCTAAAAATTCTCTCCTGTTCTGTCATGTGACATTGATTCCGGAAATAGGCGGAAACATGGAGCAAAAAACCAAGCCTACGCAACACAGCGTAAACGAGCTGCGGGGAATTGGTATACAACCAGATATTATTTTCTGCAGGCTCAAGGGTCGTTTGACTGAAGAGTCCAGAAAAAAAATATCAATATTTACTGATGTCCCGGAAGAGGGAATTATTGGGGTCCCCGATGCACACAACATCTATTACATCCCGGAGATAATGTACAGTCAGGGTATACTGCAATACATTGAAAAATATTTTTCACTTAAGCCCGGTGAATTCAAAGATCCATGGGTCGAATATAAAAGAAATCTGGAAAATGTAAAGGAAAAAGTGAAGATAGCGGTAGTTGGAAAATATACAAAGTTCGTAGATGCATACATAAGCCACAAGGAAGCGTTCGCTCATGTAACAGGAACAACTGGTATTGGCGTAGACATTGCATGGCTCGATTCTGATGATGTCAAGAAAGATCCATCGATTCTTTCCCAAGCGGATGGAATTCTTGTACCGGGAGGTTTCGGATACCGTGGTGTGGAAGGGAAGGTAAAGGCAGTTCAGTATGCAAGGGAGAATAACGTACCCTTCCTGGGCATCTGCTTAGGTTTTCAGGCTGCCGTAATAGAGTATGCAAGAAACGTTCTTGGAATACAACGGGCAAACAGTAGCGAATTCGATCAGTCAACAACTGATCCAGTCATAGATCTTCTTCCGGAACAGATTGGCGTATCGGACCTTGGAGGAACTATGAGGCTTGGAGGCCATAAGGTTCACATTGAAAGCGGCACCCTTGCAAGTTCCATTTATAATGCAAATGAGATCAGCGAAAGGCACAGGCACAGATATGAGGTAAATCCTAAATACATAGACAGGCTGGAGGAAAAAGGTATGATATTTTCGGGCAAGGATGATGCTGGAATAAGAATGGAAATTGCAGAGATAAAAGGAAAAAATAATTTTATTGCTACCCAATATCACAGTGAATTCCAATCACGGCCTTTAAACCCATCCAGGGTACACAAATATCTGGTTCAGAGAGCTCTGGAGTTCAAGAGAGGGAAAAAAGCATGAAAGAAGTTCTTAACGAACTCGCCACAAAGATTAATACGAAACTAACCACGGATGAAAAGATGAAGAAAAAGCTTGCTGGAGTAAATAAAACATTTTCGCTGAATTTCGATGGCAAGGATTATTATAACTTCAGTCTAAACGACGGCAAAATTTCGGAAATATTACCCGGCCAGAAGGACGCCGACATATCGATTGAGGTCGGGTCAGATCTTTTCAGCAAGCTTTTGAGTGGTGAAGAAGATGCCATGTCAGCCTATTTCGAGAAGAAGATAAAGATCAAGGCTTCCCTGATGGACAAGCTTCTGATCAGCGAGCTTCTTAAATGACCTCCGATATTGAAGCATATTCTCAGCGATTGGAAAAAGAGGTCAGGTACGCTTACGAAATAGCAACTAGAGCCAGAAAAAAGGGATTCGATGTTACTGATAACATTGAGATACCATTAGCATCAGACATGGCTGAAAGGATTGAGGAATTGATCCAGATTAAGGGTCTTTCTTTATTGATCCGAAAAGCAAGCGATACGATGTCAAGGGAAGAGGTGTCAATTGCTGTAGCAAGGGAAATCGCAAAGCAATTCCTTGACCAGGGTAAACAGATGGCGCTTGACAGAGCAGTCAGAGTCGGTCTCGCGATCCTTACGGAAGGCATACTCGTCGCACCTCTTGAAGGGATTGCATCTGTTGAGGTGTTGCAGAATCAGGACGGTACGGATTATGCTTCTGTCGTTTATTCCGGTCCAATCAGGGGCGCAGGTGGCACTGCGCAGGCGATGAGCGTTCTAATTGCAGATATAGTGAGACGGGACCTCGGAATAGGATCATTTGAGCCCACCGACGACGAAATTCAGAGATATATAGAGGAGATCGATCACTATAACAGAATAAAACATCTTCAATATCTTCCAACACCCGAGGAGATCAAGCTTGTTGTATCCAGATCACCTGTGATGATAGATGGTGAGGGCAGTGAAGAGGAGGAGGTTTCCGGTCACAGAGACATGGCTAGGATCAAGAGCAACCGTATCCGTGGAGGCATGTGCCTCGTCATATCCGAAGGACTTATCCAAAAGGCAAAAAAGATTCTGAAATATACGAAATCACTTTCATTGACGGAATGGGATTTTCTCTCTGAGATAATTGCAACCAAAACGGATGATGTATTGGATACATCACATAAATCAGAGAAATTCCTTAAGGACATAATAGCTGGAAGACCTGTTTTTTCTCACCCAGGAAGACCTGGCGGATTCCGCCTTCGATACGGTAGATCCAGAACTTCAGGACTGGCAGCTGCTTCGATAAACCCTGCAACCATGGAAGTACTCGGTAGATTCATGGCCATAGGATGCCAGATTAAAGTTGAGCTTCCTGGAAAGGCGGCTGCTGTAACCCCATGTGATTCAATAGATGGTCCCATGGTGCTTCTTGAAAATGGTGATCACATAAGAATAAACAAACTGGAGCAGGCGCGTGATCTAAAATCCCGGATAATAATGGTAACAGACGTTGGAGAGATACTCATATCATACGGTGACTTTGCCGAGAATAACCACAAGCTCGAGAAACCATCTTTCACGACTGACTATTGGAATATTCTTGCCAGGAAAGCTGGAATCTCAGTTGGGGACTATGAAGAGATATCTCCAACCCTTGCTTTTGCTCTCTCTAGAAAATATTCAGTTCCGCTTCATCCAAGCTGCACATATTTCTGGCATGATATTTCAGTTGATGATCTCAAGGATCTTTATGCTGAGGTTTCCTCCACTTCTAGGGAGGACATGAAATTCAGGAAATCAGATAGAATTATGGACATACTGATACGACTTGGTGTAGAGTTCTCATCAGATGACAATTATATTCGCCCTCAAAAACCGGAAATACTGATCTATTCCCTCGGTCTTGACAGGAATAAACCGGATCTTTTATCAATATCTGAGAAAGAAAATGTCATGGTCAATATCAACAGGTTATCAGGCATTAAGATAATGGAAAAATCTCCAACAAGGATAGGGGCCAGGCTTGGGAGACCGGAGAAATCCGGTGACCGTAAAATGAAACCTATGGTTCATACCCTCTTCCCAGTTGAGTCCCACGGCGAAAACAGGCGTTCAATAAAAATGGCAAACGACAACGCCGAAGAGGGATACGAAAGCGAGATAGCAATGCGTTCATGCCCAAAATGCGGGAATATAACGCCCGTGCCATTATGCGAGGACTGCGGTTCCCCGACATACATATCTGATGAAAAGAGGCAGAATCTAATAGATTTAAGCAGACTAATAAAAGCCGCTGAAAACAATGTCAATATAACAATATCAAGTCTGCCTGAATTTAAAGGTGTTAAAAAACTGATGTCGGAAAGAAAAGTATGTGAACCACTGGAAAAAGGTATCCTGAGAGCTAAGAATAAAGTGTCTATTAACAAAGATGGAACCTGCCGGTATGATATGTCAGATATACCGCTCACTCATTTCTATCCTGAGGAAGCAGGCGTTACAAAAGAGAAGCTTATCGATCTTGGTTATAAGGACGGAGAAGAATTCGAGATATTTCCGCAGGACATTATAATTCCAGCTGACGCAGCATCTTACCTCCTTAGGGTGGCTGCATTTATTGATGATCTTTTGACAGGATATTACAAGATGGAACCTTATTACATGTGCCATAAGCCAGAAGATCTTATTGGTCAACTTGTTATTGGGCTCGCACCTCACACATCCGGTGGTATTGTAGGAAGAATAGTGGGAATTACAAAGGTGTCAGGTTGCTATGCACATCCCCTGTTTCATGCTGCTAAAAGACGCAATTGCGATGGCGATGAAGACAGTATAATGCTTTTGATGGATGGTTTGTTGAACTTTTCTAAACTTTTTCTCCCATCTACACGTGGGGGTCTGATGGATGCACCACTTGTGCTCACGCTCCATCTCAGACCGGACGAAGTCGACAAGGAGGCAATGAACCTTGATACACTTCCTGAATATCCAGAGGTGTTTTACGAGGCTGCAATGCAAGAAAAGATGCCTTCCGAGATCGAGGATATTATGAATACAATGAAAAACCATGTATCTAGGACTGGCTCTGTGATGGGGATTAGTTATACCAGCAAGACGTCTGATTTTAATTCTGGTGTCTTGATCTCATCCTACAAAACAATTGGATCCATGAAGGAGAAGATAGAAAAGCAGCTTGGTCTGGCCGAGATCATAAGAGCGGTTGATGAGAACGATGTAGCATCAAGGGTTCTTAACGCACATTTTCTGCCAGACATCTATGGAAATTTCAGGGCATTCTTCTCGCAGGAATTCAGATGCACGAAATGCAATACCAAATACAGACGGCTTCCTTTATCAGGCAGATGCAGGAAATGCAACGGTACATCCCTTAACCTTACTATACACAAAGCATCAATAGTGAAATACCTCGGTGAAACCATCAGGGTTTCACAGAAATATAAAATGCCAGAATACCTGACTGCAAGGATAGAAAATCTTTCAAGAACAATAAATGGAACATTCATAGAAGAAAAGGAAGACACACCGGAAAGTCTTGAATCTTTTGGTGATGACAGTTGATCGGTTCTATTTTTTCGATCGGACCTGCGGGTACCGGCAAATCAACCTTTTCTGGTGCACTTAAAGACTGGATGATATCACAGGGTTTTGATTCAGCGATAGTGAACCTCGATCCTGGTGCAGAATTTCTCCCTTATGAACCTGATTTTGACATAAGGGAGATATTGTCTTTAAGTGAGGTCATGTCTGAGTACTCACTGGGACCGAACGGAGCGCAGATAGTTGCATCTGATCTTATGCTGGAAAATTATCAGGCAATTCTGAAGCCGCTTGAGGAATTTGAGGATTATTATGTAATATTTGATACCCCCGGGCAGATAGAACTTTTCGCTTTCCGTCAAGCGTCCCCCGTACTGGTCGATGCAATAACTGGG
Source organism: Thermoplasmata archaeon (assembly GCA_021797055.1). Next base: position 23,846 of record JAKAAI010000019.1, read on the forward strand.
GGTAAAGCGGTGATTGCATTCATATCGGATTCTGTAATTTCTTCGAGCCCCTCCGGATTTATTTCGCAGAAGTTACTTTATGGTTCCGTGATTTCAAGATTCTTCAAACCTTCCGTTAATGTGTTAAACAAATCTGATCTACTGCCTGATGATGAAATAGCAAGGATCTCAGGTTGGGAAGAGGACCTTGATAAGCTGCAAGAGGCATTTATGGAAGAAAGACAGAAGATGGATAAGAATTACTTTAACCAGATAATCAATGCGTTTCATGAGATCAACGCAATCGGCAGGGCTATCCCTGTTTCCTCTAAAGAAATGCTTGGCCTCGAAGAGGTCTATGCGTCCATGTCTCTTTATTTCAGGGGTGGAGAAGATACAGATACCATGTTCAAGGACGATTGAATTATTATTCTGTATCAATTAAGAAAAAGGATCCTGATATAGCATTCTAAAACTTTCGCAAGTTGCTTTAATATGTCTTTCATTTTCATTTAAAAAGTGAATTTAGCCTCGAAACTTATTTATCATGATCGCAATGGGTAATGGAATGCCACAGAACAGACACTGCCTGATATGCTCAACATTAATTTTTTCAGGGCTTTACTGTTCTAGCTGCAACGCTGAAATTCGTAGGTTCAGGACAAGTGATGATATGACATTTGAGGAATGGCTTTCACTTGCGAAAACACACATACCCAAGCGGGAAACAGACAACTCCAAGATAAAGGATCTTTATATTTTTGAATCCGCAAGTGGTGAAGATAAACGTTATTAATTAAGTCTTAATTTCAAAATGGTGAAAAAATGGCAGAAAAATGGAACATAAAAGAAAACCTGAAGTCAAAGGATCTCGA
>JAKAAI010000105.1 GCA_021797055.1 Thermoplasmata archaeon
CACCATGATGAGTAAAGTACAGAAATTCGATCTTGTAATACTGGGAAGAGGAGCAGCTGCATTTTCGGCCGCAATCAAAGCTTCGGAACTCAGCAATGGTGAGATAACTATTGCCATGATCGGCACGGGACCGCTTGGAGGTACATGTGTCAATGTGGGATGCGTTCCATCGAAATACCTGCTTGAGGCTTCACATTCTGTCTTCCGGCTAGAACACCCAAAGATGCCGGGAATACACACAACACCAGTAAACTATGACTTCTCTGAAGTTATGAATGGCCTGAGATCATATGTTGCAAACGCAAGGGACTCAAAGTACGTTCAGGTAATTGAAAACTATAGAAATGTGAATCTTTTTGACGGTCTTGGGAAATTCGTGGATAAGAAGACCGTAATGGTATCAGATCCAGATGGAAATGAAATTGCTTTAGTCTCAGGATCCAACATTCTCATCGCAACCGGATCACATCCCACTGTACCAAACATCGAGGGCTTGAATGAAACAGGTTTCCTCACAAGCGATACAATATGGGATCTCACCGAATTGCCTGAGTCGGTTGCCATCATAGGCGGTGGTGCAATAGGATTGGAACTGGGCCAGGCTCTCCTGCATTTCGGATCAAAGGTAACGGTGATTGAGGCGCTTGATTCACTTCTCCCGCAGATAGAACCTGAGATAGGTTCAGCAATGAAAAAGTATCTGGAGAAAGAAGGCATGAAGTTCTACCTGAGGGCAAGAATCAGTTCAGTCAACGGATCTGGAAACCGAAAATCAATTGATGTAATAACACACAAGGGAAAGGAAAAAGTAGAAATCCACGAGATCATAGTTGCAACCGGAAGACAGCCCAACACACCATATCTGAATCTCAAAGCTGCAGGTGTTGACACCGATTCCAGGGGGCAAATTGTCACTTCCGAAACAATGAAGACATCCGCACCTGGAATTTATGCTGCAGGTGACTGTGTTTCAAAAAAGATGTTCCTTGAAACTCTTGCTGCAAGAGAAGGGGTGATAGCCGTGAGAAACATGTTCGGTGAAGACCTTAAGATCGATTACGACTCTGCAACATGGGCAGTATTTACCAGCCCACAGGTTGCAGGTGTGGGAATAATAGAGAATGAATTCTCCCAGAAGAATGGATCGTGTTCGTGTAGGGTATTTTCCCTTGAAAATTTAACAAAGGCAAGCATAATGGGAGAGACTGAGGGCATCATAAAGATCACTGTCGACCCAAAGGACAACAGGGTAGTGGGAATGCACATCATGGCTCCAAATGCCACAGACATCATAACTGAGGGTGCGTATGCTATCAGGAATGGTTACACCATTGATGAAATAATCGAAACCAGTCATATATTCCCCTCGTTTTCAGAGGGTGTAAAACTTGCAGCCCAGTCATTCATCAGAGATCTTTCCAAAATGGCTTGCTGCGTGGAGTGATGGAAATGAAGGTGAAAGAAATAATTTCAAGATTCGGATTCGACCAGACAGTTGAGATTCTTGAGAGATCTGTAAATGAGAATGGTCTGAAGATCGTATCAGTAATAAATGCTCAGGCAAATCTGAAGAAGATTGGCGTTGAGGCAGGCGGAAACAAAATTCTGGAAGTCTTCCACCCAAAGCTTGCCATGGAAGTTTTCGACCGCGATCTGAGAGCAGGCATAGTTCCGCCCTTGAGAATTTACATCTATGAAGAAAGTTACAAGACTCATGTGGCAGTGCAGAGCGCCGTGGAGCTTTTCGCACAGTACAATGGTTTGGAAGGACTTGCAAAAAGGTTGGATGAAATGCTTAATTTAGTGATTAATTCTGTCGAATAATACATTATTCTTGAGCAAGAAGCCGGAAAAATTAATACCCAAACATCTTTCAATTAACCATATTTTTCTATGATCAAGGATGCTGCGAGTAAAGCTAAGAGTGAAAGCCCGGAAGAAATTGTGAAATTCAGTGGATCTCCAGCTATATACGAGAAAATTGTCAGGGCGATTGCAGGAGGATGTGTGAGATTGGTGAAGGTAACAAAGGCTGATACAATCAAAACATTGAAGATCATTCCAACGAGACTCCCGCCAAAGAGGAAATGCAGCGCATCTGATGAAATGATAACAAGTGCATAGGTCGCAATCAGGCTCTCTCTGCTGGAATACTTGGTATTTCTCTGAAAGGCCACGAGATAGGCTGAAACCGCGTACGGTGGTGCCAGGATGTAGTCTCCCCTGATTGCAATAAGGGAAAATATAACGCTAAGTATCAACAGGAAAATAAGGTAATTCTTGACTTTCTCTGGTATTAGGTTATCGCGAACCATCTGCTTTAAAATATCCGCCAACTTCCTTTGGTAGTGCGTGTGGAAGCAATTTATGCTCCCCCAATCTTGCCCAAATCTTTCCCATTTACGATAAGCAGACCGCTAACCTCACAAGCTTTAGAAAGCGTGTTAGTAATATAGCAGTCAGAGGCAGCTGAAGATGCGAGTTCTCTAATTTCTTCAATGCTATCAGGTGAATTTATGTCAACAAAATATGTAATCTCGGTGAATAATCTAGGCCTGCTAACTTTGAATTTTCCCTCAATTGTAATATGTAGATCATCTATCGTCAGGTCTTTCGATGCAGCATGTTCTCCGTAATGTATCATCTGACACATGGCTAGGCTTGACACGAAATATGCCAGAGGGCTTGGCCCGTTCTCACTCGAAGTCCATGAGAATTCTTGATTCTCCGGTTTTGCCTCCGAAAACAGGTTGTCTCCCTTTGTCACTGTAACACTAACTTTGGAAAATACATCCCCCTTTTGATCAAATTTGGAAAAACGCTCCATTCTTTCCCGCATTCTTTTATTGAAATCATCATCAAAATTTACCATGGCATCCAATTCGGATGAATTTCTTAACCTCTTTCAGTCAACGGTTGACAGCTACACATACTGGACATTATACAGTTACAATCTTGCCAAGGGCCGTTATCTCCACTTCGATCCTACCTCTTGATCCCCGATTTACCGAGACAAGTCCTAGATCAACAAGACCCTGAGAGTCGTCGGTGCCGTTCATATGCCTGCTGATCAGGGATTTTTCCAATCCGGTCATTTCCGAAAGTTGTTCAAGGCTTTCCACTTTGCCCCTTTTCCTGGCAAGTGCGCCTAGAATGGTGAGCTTTGTCTCGGAAAGGATTCTTTGGTATCCGAGCTTCAGTATTGGCAGCATATGGACTCCCTTTGGATCTACCCAGAAGGCTCTTATGCCAAAAATGAAAGCTGATGAGATTGCCGTGCAGGACATGAGCTTCCCACCCTCAGTTACGTTCATGAGAAAATCATCGTACTCTTTGCAATTATCTCTGTACACTGATTTCACAGCCTCAAGTACTTCATTCAGATCACCTGACGTCACTCTTACTTCCTCCACCTGTGTCATCAGGGCATTTGCTATCTGTTTGATGAAATTCCCGAAGGGAAGATCAATAAGACCAGAGTTCTTATCATGAACCTCCTCGTGTATTATTACAAGCTTGTCAAGAGGAAGAAGTCTGATCCCATCCCTTATGCCTTTATATGGCTGTCCGTCCGAATATATCACAATTTGCAGTGTTTTTTTCTGTTCGAGCGATTCATCTCCCATTGATCTGACTATACATTCTGCATTATTAGACATACTGTTTGAATTCCTTACCGTCCTACTAATCTTGCCCATCAACGGTTGAGGGGCGAAATGGAGACCAAAAGTAGAGTGGTGACGGCATTGTGTTCACAACAGCCTCGGCTTGAGACCAATTATCCATGTGCCAAGAAGAGGTAACTACAACCGTTGATGGAATGCGCTTTTATATGTATCCTGAATGAGAACATTAGATAAATATGACAGAAAACAAGTGTGATGCATGCGGAAAGGTCTTCGATTCAAAGGAGTTCTTGATGGAACATGCCAAAATGCATATGGGCAATGCCAAAATGGGTATAAGCGCTAGGAACGTGATAATATCCTCCATCATAGGAGGAATAATCGGTGGAATCCTGATGCTTCTGGTATTGATGGCGGGCGCGACGGGAATGGGACTCTCTGCAACCACATTTGCATTGATCATGGGAATGGGTTTAGGGGCATCAATGGGCTCTGCTGTAATGGTTGGCGTAATAGGGCATTTCATAGTGAGCATTGTTGCGGGTGCAATATTTGGCGCAATAGTGTCATATGTAAAGCCATTAAGACTTAAGAATGGAACTAAATCTCTTAGTTTGGGAGTAGCATTTGCCGTAGTTGTGTATCTGGTATTCTTCCTGCCCATGGCAATGACCGTATTCGCATCAGTTATGATGAATATGATGGGCGCCAAGGCGGCAATGTTGCTCCCTGATGTTCTCGTTATAGGATTTATAGGGCATCTTCTGTACGGTCTTGCCCTTGGTGCATTCTCATTTGTAATCAGCAGAAAACTCTAATTATTTATTTTTAAAATATTTATTAATTATCCTATGTAATGAAGGGTGATGATTATGACAACAAAATTTGATCTAATAATAATAGGTTCTGGATCGGCTGCAACTACTGTTGCATTCAAAGCGGTTAAAAGTGGGAAAAAGGTCGCTGTAATTGATCAAAAGCCCATAGGCGGAACATGCGCACTTAGGGGTTGCGATCCAAAAAAAGTACTAGTTGGAGTTACTGATTCCCTGGAATCGGCCAAGAGGCTCCAAGGCAACGGTATCTCTGAGTTAACCGGCCATATTGACTGGAAAGAACTAATGGAGTTTAAACGTTCATTCACCGAATCAATGTCTTTAAGAATAGAGGAAAGCCTTCTTAAAAGCAACGTCGAAGTCATACATGGAAGGGCGGAGTTCAAAGGGCCGGAGACCCTGGAGGTTGATGGCAAGACCTTGGACGCGAATAAGTTCTTGATAGCATCCGGAGTAAAAGCGGCAACACTAAATTTTCCTGGCTCGGATCTCCTAATAGATAATGAAGGATTTTTCAGCATGCCCGTTTTACCGAAGAGAATAGTGTTTGTGGGGGGAGGATACATTTCTGTTGAATTTGCTAGTATCGCAAGAAAGGCAGGTTCAGAGGTAACCATAATTCAGCATTCGGAAAGAATTCTATCGAACTTCGACAGTGAAATGGCCAAGCTCCTTGCCGATATGCTGCGAGAATCTGGCATTGAAATATTGGTCAAAACCTCAGTAAAGGAAGTAAGGAAAGTTGATGGGGTATTTGAAATAAGACTGGCAAGAGAAGGCAAGAATGAGATTATCTATGCAGATACAGTGGTTCATGGCGCTGGAAGAGAGTTCGACTCTGATATGGGGCTAGACGCAGGGAACATAAAATGGTCAAGAAAAGGTGTGATCGTTAATGAATATCTCCAGAGTGTATCTAATCCCAGAGTTTATGCAGCAGGCGACTCTGCTGACACTACAGGACCAAAATTAACTCCTGTTGCCGTCATGGAAGGTAATGCTGCGGCAGAAAATATCCTATGTGGTAATACCGTGAAGGCAGACTACACAGGAATTCCCACGACAGTATTTTCGTCGCCCCCCCTGGCGATGGTGGGAATCACCGAAGAGGAAGCATCGAGAAAGGATCTCAGGATAACAGTAAAGAAAGGAAGTATGACCTCATGGTACAATTCAAGGAGAAGAAATATCCCCAAATCGTCCTACAAGATTTTAATGAATGAAGAGTCCAACAAGATACTTGGGGCCCACATAATGGCTGAAAATGCTGAGGAGGTCATCAACATATTTGCTCTTGCAATCAGGTTGAACATAGATATCAAAGCCCTGAATTCAATGCCATTTACATATCCTTCTGACACCAATGACATAAAATATATGATTGGGTAGGTATTAGTAGCTGAACTCCATAAAATTTTAATCCCTTCATTTTACATAATGGAAGTGGTTAATGGGTATTCCCTTAAAACTTTAATCAAATCCCGACCGGTCCATTTTTTCCCACTCTTAAGAGTTCGTATAGACCCCTCTCTGAATGTCAGAAAGGTCCATCAGGATGGTGTCGTTAACAATTTCCTTATATTCTCCCCTAAAACCACTTT
>JAKAAI010000020.1 GCA_021797055.1 Thermoplasmata archaeon
AATCTGTCCAAGTTCAGTTTTTCACTTTCAATCACATTATCCAAGTTTTTCAGTTTACTAAGAATTGACTTGACTGCCGCTGGATACCTAACCATTAGATTTCAACCTAATTACATCACACTGAAATGATATTATATATTTTGTTAAAGCTCTAATAAACGCCAACCAAGCCATTCAGATAAGCAAAGAGACAATGTTTCAACGCTTCGCTATTACGTTTGTGAAGTTTAATATAATGGTATAAGCATATTCACACTCAATGGGTTATACGGATGATGAGTTAAACTACATCTATGACAAAACTGGCGGTTATTGTAATTGGTGTGAGAAGAAGATTGCATTCAGGAATTATGGCAGAGTAGGGGAAAGAGGGGCTTGGGAAGTTGATCATAGCAACCCTTTAGCGCTTGGAGGAACTGATTACTTAAGAAATTTGGTTCCAGCCTGTATACCCTGCAACCGTTCGAAGGGGGCTAATCGCTGGAGGAGATAACCCAATATTACAGAATCCTTTGAGATAAGATTGCCTTAATAACAGGTTTTATTATAGAGCATCTAACAGCGCATTGATGGAAGTGGAGTTGAAATAAGTTGAGCGATATGTATCCCGATAAATATTGCTTGTTTATTCATCTGGAGATTGTCATAATTACATAAATGGATGAGTTTGGGAATGCAACCAGAAGCAAAAGCAAGAAAGAAGATCGACACTCTGCTGGAGAAAGCAGGATGGGTAGTTCAGGATTATAAGGAACTAAATCTGTCAGCTGGTTTCGGCATAGCAGCCAGGGAATTCCCAACTTCAAATGGGCCAGCTGATTATGCTCTTTACATCAACAAAAGGATTGCAGGCGTTATAGAAGCAAAACCAGAAGGTCATACTCTTGGAGGTGTTGATTGGCAATCCGATAAATACATACAGGGGATAAGCGAAAGTATTCCGAGAATAACTTCTATAGCTCCATTTATTTATGAAACAACCGGAGATGAACATCAGTTCAGGAATCTTCTCGATCCAGAGCCACGCTCTAGGCATGTGTTTGCATTCCACACACCTGAAACACTGTGGAACTGGTCACAGGATGCTTCTACTCTCAGGTCAAGGCTAAAGTCCATGCCAGCTATTGACAAAACTGGGCTTAGGGAAATTCAAGCCCTAGCCATTGAAAAACTTGAGGAATCGCTCTCAAATGACAGACCTAGGGCCCTGATTCAGATGGCTTCTGGAAGCGGCAAGACTTTTACCGCTGTCAACTCATCATACAGGCTTATAAAATATGCTAAGGCAAAGAGGATTTTATTCTTGGTTGACAGGGGGAATCTAGGAAAACAGACCAAGACTGAATTTGAGCAGTTTATAACTCCTGATGATGGAAGAAAATTCTCAGAATTGTATAATATCCAGCATCTTACCACTAATACTATTGACCCTGTCAGTAAGGTCTGTATAACAACAATCCAGCGACTTTACTCCATGTTAAGGGGTGAGAAAGAATTCGAAGAGGAGAGGGAGGCAGAATCACTCAATGAGATAAGGCTCTCAGACAAGGAGCAGGAAATTGATTACAACCCTGAATTTCCAATAAACATGTTCGACTTCGTCATCACTGACGAGTGTCACAGGTCAATATACAACGTATGGAGGCAGGTCATCGAATACTTTGATGCTTATCTCATCGGTTTAACCGCAACTCCATCCAAACAGACAATGGGCTACTTCAACCAGAACCTGGTCATGGATTACAGCCATGAGAGGGCCGTTGCTGATGGAATCAACGTGGGTTATGATATTTACAGGATCAAGACAGAGGTAACAGAGAAAGGTGGGAAGGTGGAGTCCGGTTGGGAAATAGACAAACGTGACAGAAGGTCAAGAAAGATAAGGCATGAAAAGGTTGACGAGGACCTAGAATATGAAGCTGGCAAACTTGACAGAGATGTTGTGGCAACCGACCAGATCCGAACTGTTGTAAAGACGTTTAGGGAAAAGTTGCCGGAACTATTTCCTAAGAGAACTGAAGTGCCAAAGACATTGATCTTCGCAAAGAACGACTCTCATGCAGAGGATATTATGCACATTGTGAGGGAGGAATTTGGCAAAGGAAACGACTTCTGCAAAAAGATTACGTACAGATCAACAGGTGATACTGCAGAAAATCTCATAGCCAGTTTCAGGAACTCTTACAACCCAAGAATCGCAGTAACAGTAGATATGATTGCAACCGGAACTGATATTCGCCCCCTCGAATGTGTTTTCTTCATGAGGGATGTCAGGTCAACTAATTACTTTGACCAGATGAAGGGGCGTGGCTCCCGAGTCATATCGTCAGACGATCTCAAATCAGTTACACCAGATGCAGACTACAAATCACGATTCGTGCTGGTTGACGCAGTGGGAGTCACTGAGAATGACAAGACGGATTCCAGGTCCCTGGAGAGAAAGAGGAGCACACCCTTGAAAAGCCTGCTCTCCAACATGGCTCAGCACGTAATGGATGATGATATTATCACATCCCTTGCAGGAAGACTAGCAAGACTTGAAAACAAACTGACAACAAGGGAAAGAGAGGATCTTGCCAAGGAATCTGGGAATATGTCGCTAAATGAAATAATCAACACTCTCCTGGACGTAGTGGATGAAGATAAGATTATAGATAAAGCAAAGGAGCTATTCCACACCAAAACCCCAGATGACGGTTCTTTGAGCAAAGCAAAGGAATTTCTGTTTGATAAGTCCTGTATGCCATTCGACAATCCTATGATGAGGGAAAAACTAATAGAACTGTCCAGCAAAGATGAGCAGATCATAGATTATCTCACAAAGGATAGTGTGATCTCTACAGGTTACACATTAGAACTCGCAGAACAGGATGTAAGCAAATTCAGAAAATTCATAGAGGATAACAAAGACGAGATTCTTTCATATCAGATACTCTACAACAGATCGTACAAGAAGAGAAAAGTCACATATGAAGTTATAAAAGAATTAGCAAATAGGTTAAGCTCTGCGCCATATAATCTATCAACTGAAAGAGTGTGGGAGGCCTATAAGAACGTCGACCTATCAAAGGTAAGGGGAAATCCTGTGAGAGTATTAACGGACATTATTTCTCTTATTAGGTATGAGATGCACGAGGATGGTGAATTATTGCCTTTCAAAGATATAGTTAGTTCCAAATTTGAACTCTGGTTAAATTCAATGAAAGAACAGAAGGTATCATTCTCTGAAGAGCAAGAAAGTTGGTTGAGGATGATTGTGGATCAATTTGCAGTTTCTGTTTCCGTAACAAATGAAGATTTTCAGACATCTCCCTTCTATGAACAAGGAGGAATGATAAGAGCCAGAAAGCTATTTGGAAAAAACTTAGCACACCTTATTATAGATTTGGAGGAGAATCTATTGTCATAGATTCTAAGTTGGAGACTCTATGATAGAAACATCGTTACCAGAGGGTTGGAGATATGTATTAATTTCAGAGTTGGGTGACATAGCAACTGGCACCACTCCTAGCACAAAGGTGAGTGAATACTATGGAGGGGATATCCCATTTTACAAACCGCCCGACTTAGACGCAGGATATAACACTAAATCATCTAATACTAGATTAACAGAAGCTGGTTACAAATATGCAAGAAAAGCGCCAGAAGGGAGTATTCTGGTGTCTTGCATAGGTACAATTGGAAAAGTGGGATTCTTGAGAGCACCTGGCGCTTTTAACCAACAAATAAATGCCATAATCCCCGACAAAAAGGTGGCAACTCCCGAATATGTATATTTTTTAATGAAGTCCCCTCAAGTACAACAAGAACTAATCAAAAATTCATCATCTACAACATTACCAATAATAAATAAAGGTAGGTTTCAGTCCATAAGCCTACCTCTACCTCCATTGGATGAACAGAGACAAATTGCTGAGAAATTACAAGAAATGAATTCTAAATTGGAAATAGGGAGAAAAGCACTTCAGAAAACTGTAAAAAATTTATCATTACTCAGAAGTTCAATCATTTCTTCAGCTTTATGTGGTAAACTTACGGAACAATGGAGAACATTTAACAAAGGGGGACTTGAAGCTCTATATGAATACCCAGAAGGTGAACTCAATGGGTGGAGACTTGAGAGATTAGGGCAGATATTGACAAGAAGAACTGTACTTTTCAATCCAAGAACGCAAAATTCGGAAAAATTTGTGGGATTGGAGCATATAAATGGAAAAGAATTGACACTAAATGGTTATGCTACAGCTTCCTCTGCAAAGAGTGTGAAAGCTAAGTTCTATGAGGGAGATGTACTTTATGGTAAACTTAGGCCATATCTGAATAAGGTATGGGTAGCAGAATTTTCCGGAGTTTGCTCAACTGATGTTCTGGTTTTCAAGCCAATGCAGGGTGTTGATCCAGTGTTTTTATCTTTAATATTGTCCTCAGAATCCTTTGTTTCTTTCGCTTCTCTCAACATGTCTGGAGTGCAACACCCAAGAATAAAATTTGAAAAAATGGCGGAATACAAAGTATTACTACCACCTTTGGAAGAACAAAAAGTAATTGGTAATTTATTCTCAGAGATGAGTTCAGTCATTTCAAGACTGAAAAGTAACATGGAAAACGAACTGAGAATGTTTGAAATGCTAATTAATTCGCTATTTAAAATGGCTTTTGAAGGAAGACTTCTTTCTAATTATGTAAGGAACGGAGAACAGGCTCATTTTAACAAGGAATACAATGAATCAGACACGGATGGGATTTAAAAACCATAAAGACACGAGGTTGCATTAGATGTTTAACAATTCCAATGAAATTGTACAAAAAGTCTGGGGTTACTGCAATGTACTCAGAGATGATGGAGTTAGCTATGGAGACTACCTTGAGCAATTAACTTATCTGCTTTTCCTTAAAATGGCAGATGAAAGGAAGAGGGAATTGAATGAAGACACGGCAGTTCCAGAAAGACTTGGATGGAATAGTCTCAAGACACTTGAGGGGACGGAACTGGAAGCCCACTACATAGAAATCCTTGAAAATTTGGGAAAATTGCCCCATCTGCTCGGAGTCATATTCAGAAAAGCTCAAAACCGAATTCAAGATCCTGCTAAGCTAAAGCGACTTATTCAAATGATTGACCAAGAGACCTGGCTAGGTCTCAATGTTGACGTTAAGGGAGAAATCTATGAAGGATTGTTACAGAAAAACGCTGAAGACACAAAGAGTGGAGCAGGACAGTACTTCACTCCAAGGCCACTGATAGACGCAATAGTGGAAGTAATGCAACTTGAGAAGGGTAAGACATTATATGATCCAGCCTGTGGAACAGGTGGTTTTCTTGTTGCTGCGTACGAATATCTTTCAAAGCAGCAGATGGATCGTGACCAGAAGATGTTCATCAGCACAAAAGCACTAAAAGGCAAAGAATTGGTGGATTCTGTGGCCAGACTCTGCGTAATGAACCTTTATCTCAGAGGAATAGGCGGCAATGAAAGCCCTATTGAAGTAGGTGATTCCTTGGCATTGGACCCAAAAACAAGATATGATTATGTTCTCACCAACCCTCCATTTGGCAAGAAGAGCAGTGTAACCATCACAAATGAAGAGGGAAAGACCATAAAGCAGACTCAGGTTTATGAAAGGCCTGATTTCTGGGTTACAAGCTCCAACAAGCAACTAAATTTTGTCCAGCACATCAAAACGATTCTTTCCATAAATGGAAAAGCTGCCGTAGTTGTTCCTGACAATGTCCTCTTTGAGGGAGGGGCTGGCGAGAAGGTAAGAAGAAAACTTCTGCAGGAATGCAATCTTCATACCATTTTGAGGCTCCCAACTGGAATATTCTACAGCCAGGGAGTAAAGGCTAACGTACTTTTCTTCGAGAAGAAACCGGCGAGGGAACCCCCATGGACAGAGAAAGTGTGGGTGTATGACTTCAGGACCAACCAACATTTCACACTCAAAGAAAACAAGCTGACTTATGAAGCTTTACAAGACTTCATTGACTGCTACAGGCCAGGTAAGATCGATGAAAGAGTAGAAACTGAACGATTCAAGGTTTTCTCGTATGATGAAATATCAAAAAGAGACTCATTCAATCTTGACATTTTCTGGCTTAAGGACGAAGGCGCTGATAATTCTGAAAACCTTCCTGAACCTGGTGTGATTGTGAAGGAGATCATAGAGGGGCTGGAATTTGCACTTGAGCAGTTCAAAGAGATTGAAGATGAACTGGCAGATGATGAGTAACGATCTTAGTTAAGATTTTAACTAGTTTGATTAAGAATTTAGTGTTTAATGTGTACCCAGGGAAGGGCACATGTCATACATTGCATCCTGTTCCTTCATTCTGGAAACACGGCTTGAAACAGCATCCTTAATCGGGATTTCCCCATCGAATGCATCCCTGTATTCCTTTCCAAGGTCCAACAAACTGTCCATGATGAGTGATGTCCTGTATTCCTGCTGTTTGTACAACTGTTGTGTCCAGTAATCATACGGGTGCACATGTGTGGGTGTGACAAAAGCGCCACTTCTTTCCCAGTCTCTCTTGAAATTCTTCAAGTTATCGTTGCATAATCCATTGGAATTGAAAGGCTGTACTTCCGGTGCCTTTCGCTTTCTTTTGCTGTTACTCCTCCATATAGGGTCAATCTTGAACTTTTCACCATCAGTCCGGAAGGACACAAAGTCTGCACCACAATCTAATCCTGCTAAAGCCCAGACTCCGAAGTTATGAAGAATGAATATACCACCAACTTTTCTGACCGCTTCTGCCGTATCCATTAAGAACTCTCCCAGAATTGTTCTGGCGTTCCTTGAGTTTGTATCCCCCACTAGATGGCCACTGTCATACAATTTCATGGAAATAAAGGGAGTTCCTGTAGGGGGACTTCTGCCCTTTGTCATACTCAAGATGCTCTCTATGATTCTTTTCCTGGCCTGTTCACTTTGCGGATCGTAATTCATTATTTCAGAATGCAAAAGTAGCTCTAGGCCCAACCCTTCAAAAGCTTGGGTCTCAACTGTGTTAAGCAGTTCCTTTCCTATGTCAAATGCCAACGAAACACTGTTAACATCATCTCTAATCATAGGTGTAGGTGCCATGAAAATTGGCGATCCAGTTTTTACTTGTAGCCCCTCTTGCCATGCACGAAATCCCGCTAGGCCATACTGTTCTCTTAGGATTCTCCATCCCTTACTATATTCCAACCGTCCACTGCTTTTGTCAGAGGTCATTCCAACGTTGAGTATGGTCTTCTTTACAGATTCAGGTGGAGTCAGTTTATCCTGATAACCTATTCTGGCCCTGCAGCCAAAGGAAAAAGCCTCAGACTCTATATCATTAATAATCAGAGGAGCATTGGTGTAACTCGCTGATTCCAGAGTTCTCTGCCCAGTCCAAAGACCTGTTAAAGGTGCAAGTGCTGAATTTACCTCCCGGTACCTTGTCAAAGGCAATACCAGGGCCGGAATATCAGCTCCCCTGGAATACAGATCCAGGGCAACACGTGCATCCGAAAGCTTAGATATGTATGGAACGGTGGCTGGAGTTCCGTGTTCTGTCCCTCTGCCAGTTCCAAGTATGCCATATCGCGAGCCAATAGCTTTTGTTTTTCCATTCTTGTTTCTGTAGGTCATCATAGACTTTTTACCTCACACATTCCATTTTACTGCTCAAGAGCCAGAATTTCTTTCTCCTCTCTCATTTCAGAGATCAATTTATCAAGGTCTTCAAGGTTGATCCTAATTCCTCCCATGGCTTCGGATTCGCCTACTGAAGTAACAGAATATTCGGTTATTGTAATGCTTACACCCTTCCTGTAATCGTCATATGCTCTTATCACGTACCTCCTGTTGGTTCCCTCAACAACTCTCTGCGCTCTTGGGTGGGCTAATCGACCATTTGGATAATATACGGGATCTTTGCTCCCTCCTGAAGGATCAAAGTATATCTGTTGTGTAGTAACAAGGTGGCTTAGGGCCTTTTGCAGCGTGTCTGCATTGGAAATCCCTATTTCTCTTGCAATGACTGATTTGGATGCAGCTCCTTTGGCTTTCAAAAAACTTAGCACAGCAGCCCTAATCACAATTGCCTTTTCAGAATTGGGCAGTTCTGAATATTTCTCTGGCAAAACCCAACTCGTATCCTTATAATCATTCGAATTGTCATTCGAATACATGTTCGAATAATGATTTAGCATTACTTAAACTTTGTTGAAGCACAATATGAATTTTTAACAAGGTATTCTATTTAGGCTCAAATGCCAAAACTGTTCATGTTCGGAGACTTCGCAGAAATCAATGTTGAATGGGGCCTTGCGTAAACTCAAGCTACCAAATGAGACGGTGTTGAGAATCACCCTAATCGCTGTATCCAAACTTTTTGTTGAATAAGTCCAGGAAAAGCTTAGATCGCTGGATAACCTTCATCATTTCATACGGCCCAGGTTCCGGATGGCCTGTATGGCTAGAAAAATTCCTCTCCCTGTGGAGAAACTCCAAATCAAGGTAAATGTCTCGCCCGTATTCTTCCTCTAACACCTCCTTGAGTTTAGAGAGCATGAAATTGAATTCAATTCTATCAGGTTCTGCATTGAATGTCTTCCAGTATATGGCCAACAGTAAACCCTCCACTCCTTTAGTGGCTTTCCTGATTAATTCAGAAGGGTCGTTGTGGTTTAAATCAATGGATTTGTAAATAGCCTCTTTAATTTCATTTCTTGCATTAGATATGCCTGATAGGTGCTTGGCTATACTCAGGAAGGGGAATTCTTTCTCCAATTTTTTCTTCGCGAACTGTATAATGCCCTTAAATTCTTCCTTGTAGTCACTCTGTTTGTCAGAGAGATACTTGTCTATGAACTCATCAGCTGAACAGAAAATCCAACCAGACAACTCACTCTCAACCTTTTCTTTAGCTTTCTGCAGTTTATCCCTGAAAAGCCTGTATAGGAAAGGGTCAGGGATGACGTACTGTGAAGTTTTTTTAAAAAACTCGTTTTCTGAGACCTTTTGTTGTTCTTCAATGAAATTATCCAGAGTACTTTCAAGAAAGAAACCAAGATCACTCCCGTTCCAGAACATAGGTTTTACGTAAATTATGTGAATCAGGATTTCTTCTTGACCTCCCTTGAAGCGCAGAAAACCAATAGGCTCAGAATGTTCATTGTTAGAGTTGTCCAGATAAAAAGATTCCATCTCCTCTGGTGCCAACTCCTCCTGTAAATCTTTGTCTACATAACCTTTTCTAATAAGGGCTAAAGCTAAGTAAGATTCCAAAAGATTTCCGTAAAGCTTCATAAGGCTGTCAAAAAGGCTAGCTACACTGATAATGCTAGCTGAAAACTCAGATGGCAGGTCATAGGGCTTTATTGTGAGAAACTGCAAGAGGTCGCCATACATGGAAAATTCCTTCCTCAACGCAGTGACAAGTTGTTCATAACTCACCATATCCACTGAATAAGCCTTCATTTAATCCTGATACACCGTCTATAATTATTTTATTTACTATGGGATTTGAAAAACAAATCATACAACTCTGAGCACTTTGAATTTATCATTAAACATCAGTATACCCTTCGCAGTTTCTGCAAGGGTTTCTCCGGAAAATTCCAATTTTTTATGGGTATATACATACGTAGAAAACCATGAAGAAGTCGACAATCTTGTGACACAATAAATGGGCAACTTATCGTAAAAAATACCCTAAAGAACATATATGTGAGCTATGGATGAAATATATATGCCTCACTATATGCAAAGATATCTGATGCTTTCATATTATGTTCAGATTATACATTTCAGGTACGCCTACTCATGCCATTCCAATCAGCAGATCCAGCTTTACCTTGAAGCAAAGGCGCAATGCGGCTTCGTCTATGGGAAAAGCCGCGGATATCCCTGATACTGTACCCCTCACCCGTATCCATGTAAGTGAATTGGCCATCAATATCATGCCGTGCAGCCAAGGTTATGTAACCGGCTGGAAGTGTAGTGTTGAAACCCCAAAGTTCTGTTCCATAAGGCACTGATTTCCTCCTCTGTGCATCAACCTGTTCCGCTGTAGGTTCAGGTATTTCACTTCCATCTTCGTCCCAGATCAAATCATTCCATATCCTTCTGAAACCTTCACTATCAACTGCGTGTACCACTCTGCAATCTTCTGCATAAGCTCTGATGTCCTTGAGCTTATCTTCATGGACTCCAAGACACTCAAACCAAAATGTTGGCAGTTCATCAGTCGCTTGGGCAAACACATCGGGGCGGTATCTGGAAAGATAACCTCTGGGATGGTGTTCGAACTTTATTGTTTCCTTTGGATAGCCCCAGTGAAGCAAATGGATGGCTATGGACACTTTCAAGGCAATATGCACCCAGCCTTCGGACCTGCCAAATGGGATTTCCCACTCTCTCCCATCCTGTATGAGGGTTATACTGGCTGATATCTCTATGTTGCCATAATGAAACGGCCCTGGCATAGTTGACTCATAGAATGTGAATGCAATTATATTTTCTATTTCTGCACAATTCGATACCCATAAGTAAAACAGAACCTGAAAATAGCGGGCTTATGAATTTATATGAACCTATAAGATTAAATATCTATTTTTATATATGTTAATATGCCAAGGAAGCGCCATTACCCACCTTCACAGATAAAATATCAGATGGAACATCCTCCAGTTACAGTGCATCTGAACAAGGACCTGAAAGAAGTTCTTGATGTGGTAAAGGGCTCTAGGTCGTATGCACAGGTTATCACTGACATGATAAAGGGCTCAATCGACATGGAGAAGCAAGTAAAGAGGCTGCCATTGACCGAGGCTGTGCTGAAATACAACAACGGCTTCAGGGAAGCACGGTTCCGTTACTCCCATGTAGGGGACTGCAAGAAATGCCATAAGGAAACTTATCTCTGGAACGATGGCGTGTGTGATTTCTGCCACAATCGGACTGCCATAGACCCTGACTACAGCGAATTCAAAAGCAGGGAACTGGCAGAATTCATTGAGGATGCTGACTATGAAAAGCTAAAGCTGAAAATTCCTCCGGCCGAGAAGGCCATCTATGAGAACGGGAAGCAGAGAGGCATAAGTCTTGGCTATGACGAGGGATATCGGGAAGCTGAGGAGGAATTCAAGATAACCTTTCCTTGCGTTGAATGCGGCGAACCCATCCTTCTCAGACCGGGCAGTGAAGCGCACAAAGATATGAGAAAATATATGAGGGAACAGGGGTGGCACCATGCCAATTGTGGTTCTAAGTAATGTTTTGTTATCCAAAAAGTGTCAAATTTGCAACAAATCCTGCTTGAAGTAATTCTTAATCTCAGGCAAGGTCATATTCCTTGACAGTTTATCCAGCAAAGCAGGCGAAATGAGCAAACCACGCTGCAAAGAGAGCTTTAGGACTTCAGATTTTTCAGTAGTATTTTCTATCGTGCTCTCATCTGCATAAACTGAAATTACTGATCCTATCCCTGTCTCCATTCGTTGTGTATGTAGCTTTCCTAGCACAACTTTCAAGCTGAACCACCTCTCAGGGTGTATTTCCCTTCGCTATTCTTCTCAAAAAACAGGTTGGTACGTTCCAGTACCTGGTGTAGGTAAGCAATTTTAAGGTCAGGGTTTGTGGACAGATCATAAAGCTCTTTTACACCAAGCGGCCTATTCTTATGGCGTAAAGTCTCCTTAATCCATTCTACTACTGAAGCATAATTTGTGCTTTCCAATGCCTGGTTATCTTTGCATAAATACCTAAGATGAGTTTCGCCGTTTGTGACAGGGGTGTCGCTTACAGTGAATCCATGAGGTTTTTTTCCTTTCCAAGTAGTAGGTTGAATACCCTGTTCAAGCAATGATCTATTGCTTTCTTCTTGATCTCTTGGAGTTGTGACATATTCTCCAAACCCGTCAAATGCTTGTTTAAAACTGATGCTTTCTGCATCTTTGTCACATTTACCACTGACTAATTCAAATGCAAAAGGATCAATTGAGTGATGGCCCATATATTCCAAATTTTCTTTCTTTTTTCTTCTATTATTGTTTTGATTTTTATCGTTGTCCACAGTCTCTGCATTGCATGTCACTTTCCTTGTAACTCGCATTTCACTTCTGTCACCATAGCTCCCTGACAAGGTTTCGAGCAGGTTCAACAGGTCATGGTAGTTTTTGTCATTGAATAATAACTGAAGATGCCTGTTGGCATCATGTTGAACAAAATCACTTAGGTTACTTTTGAGGAGGTTTGTAAATGGCCTTCCCAAAAGTGGTTTGACATCCTCATCAACTCTATACCATCTCCTGTATTTCTTTTCACTTCCTTTACTGGAACTGGTGGTATCTCTCTGGTTCAATGAGGACAATTCCTCCCCCACTAGGTTTTTGAGCTCAGAAAGCCTGATGTAATAATGTATTCCATCCACGGAAGATGCAGTATGAACCCATGTGCCCTTGGGGGATGTGGAATTACCAGCAGTCTTGGCACGTTCAAATTCCCGCCTTATTATCTGGAGAGTTGATGAAAATATTCTTCGTACAGGATCCTCCTCATTTCTTACAGTTACTGAATACCCGTACATCCTCAACGCTTCTCTCTCAACAACGTCTATTATCCCGGATATCCCTTCTCTCTCTAGCTGTACTGCAACTGCAATTATGGGCATGAAGGTCTGGTTCACACGCCCTTCTGCACCATCGAGATAATAATTGCTGTAGTTCTTGTGTACCCTAACTGCATACTTTTCATAGCAATTGTACATTAACTGTATCAAGCGGGAGTTTTCCTCCGCCAGGGCTGAAATAGATTTTGACCTCATCTTCGGTGCATCTTCAAGGGTGCACCATATCGCACGGGACTCGGTGGAATATCTGCTGAACGTAGACTGGGTGTCGGTCGCTATTCTAGGCCCGTAGGCATCATATCCTTTGATCTTCATCTCCTTGTTTAGCCTTGGGATGAACAGACCCTTGGCAAAGGAACCATCAAAGATGTCCACAATTGCTTCTTTGGTTCTTTCATCCCCGGAGGAAAATGTATTCTCATCAAAAGCTATTGTAGGTTTTATATCATCAGTATAACGGAATATGTCCGCCGGTGTGGCTTTCTGCCACATTACAGGGCGGGGGGCAAAGGCAGAAATTGAGGCGAGTGCAGCGCTTCCGCCACGGTTGTAGCCGGCCTTCTTTATAATATTAAGCGGGAATGCTTCAAACACGGGGGAGAAGTGGGAGGCAATAGTCCAGATGACCTGAATCTTCTGCATGTCTTTGGTTGAGAATTTGACGTTGGTTGACTGTATCTTGTATAGCTGCTTGTACATGTAACTGAGCTTCACGAACTTTCCGCGGTCAAAGCTATAATCTGGCCAATGAAGCAGCATTTCAGCGGGTTGCGTGGGCATTTTCACTTTGTAGTGTGTCCCAGCATCTCCGTCTATGGTGTTGTCCAGTACCCATTGGCCCTCAATCTCTTTTTTTATTTCACCACGGACTGCCCTCTCAATTTCGAAGGCACCATACCTTGCCAGAATGGCAGGTTTAATGAGTTCTGGAACAAAGTCATGTATGCCATTGACAAGTTTGAATTTTCCCTTGAATGCTTTATTGTATCCAAGTTCCTTTTTTCCCCTCTCAGTAAATTTGCTGATTTGCTTAGTGACTAATTTCTTAGTTTTGATTATTTTTTCCCTGAAGATTCTGTTGTCACCTTGGTTTCTCAGGCAATCTTCGAGATACTCAAACGTGAAGGCAATATCCTCGGGGGTTTCTATTAGGTCAACATTCTTTGCTATTACGGGAAGGTTTGCAATCTTGCAGTATCCCTGCAAACAATCTTCCCTCATATCTGCAAAATCTTTATATCTCGTGATAATATTTTTATAGTGCACAGCCGGATGGCCTTTCGTCGGGCCCTCTGGTTTCCTCATTTATCCTCCCTCCACTTCTTGTCTTCTTTGTAAATATCCTTGGTGAGTTCTTCCCAAAGTTCGATCACCTTCGCCCAGCTCAAGGAAAATCACCCACAGGTTGGAGAAGAAGAGAGCCATCATCATTCAGAATTACAACCACATATTCCTGGGAACTATGTTCTTTCAACCACTTTGTCGGTAGCTGCAAAAAGCCATACTTTCCATTATTTTGCCTTCTTATTTTCCTGAGGTCCATACTAGACTTTAATCAAAGAGAAAATTTAATCAACTAGGTTGAGTTATTAAACCAATGCCTAGTAAATACACAGACAAGCAGCTAAAATTAATGGAATTTTTATACTCAACTAATGTGAAAGACTATCAGAGGAATGGCTTGAGATTTGGTAAAATTATTGATCTTTTTAATTCAAGTAATCTGAGATTAAGTGCAAATGGCCTAAACAAGATGCTTAAAAAATTAATGGCAAGCAAGGACATTGAGAAATTCATCAACGTTGACAACAAATCAAGTTATAGGATGACTGTAAAGGGCGAAAACAACTTTGTAAGCTTCTATTGGCCAATTGTTGACAAGATTGGCTCTTTGCAAAGGGAAAAGTCTCTATATTTTATGATGTCCCATTATGGTGACGATTACCATTTAATTTCAGAAGACGAAAACTCAATGACCATGTCTCACAGTTCCTACTATCTTCTACCCCTGTCATTGGAATTGCATAATGCCATGTTGGAAAATATGGCTATCAAGCTGGTTTCAGGCGATATAAGTAATATTTCAGAGCTCGGAGACAAAAAAGAAAGCAATCAGGCTTCAAGTGTAATTTTATCTATAGAATATCATTTGGATAAGCTGGATAGATTAAGTTCCACATTCCTATCCTTACTGGAACATGATGAGGCTAATGAGGAAGCCTTATTTGACATTATTTCCAATCTTCTTGGTCACCAGAGTCTTCCTATAAAAAGAGACCTTGTTTCTGCAATTTCGTTCATGCTTATGTCCACTTATATGTGGGCTACCCAGGGTGAAGTGGATCAACAGTTGGTAAAGAAGATACTCAATCTGGATAGAAAGCTTGGTGAACTACTTTTCAACAGGATGGATCTTTTATCTGACTTGGATATGGATGTCGTTGATATTTTTATAGAAGACATTGAGGCGGGTAAGGACCCATTAAAAAATCCAAGTCTAGATTCAACAAAAATAATTGGGGACCATCCGGTGAAAAGGTTTAAGAGTTATTGGCTTCAAGAGTATATAACCGCTTCAATTATAAAGAAGCATGACCTGTCTTTTCGATCCAAGGCAGAAGAATACCTAAAGGGCACACAGGGGCTAATCTTTAGAAGTATACAGTTTCAGTTCAAAGGACATTTCTCTTGATAATTTGCCCTAGAAGTATAAGCACAAGAAGGAAAACATTAATTTTTTGTGGAAGATAACTAGGACATTTTACGCGATAGAAATTTTATAATTTTTCCTTGTTCATCCTCTGAAATAAACACAAGGGGTGAGAAGGCTGCCGAAAAGTGAAATTAGGGATAGAGAAACTGCGTTAAACATCCTTCAAAGATGCATTGGCGAAAAGGAATTTCTTTATATCGGGGAAGGCAAAGAAGGCTTCGTGTTTGCAGGAAGCGACAGGATATACAAGATTTTTAGAAATGGTAAGGAAAGCCTGGGCGATAAGCAGAAGAATTTCCTTGAAGAATTCCTATCCAATTCCACTGGGAAACTGAAGCATATTCTCCCGGTACTGAATATATTAGTCAAAGAAAATGCCTGTATTATCGAAAGTCCAAGGATGATTGGGGAGGAATATAGAGGAGGGCACTGGTGGGGCCTTGTTGAAATGCTCAAAGAGTGCCAGGAACGGTGCATAGCCCTCACAAATATTCACCCTGATAACCTAAAAGTCTTGGATTCCGGATTAATTTATGTAGATGTGGGGTCTTCTGTAGTACCGTTGAACCAGAATCTCTGGAAACAAATGGTGCAAAGAGCATATTTGTCTTTCAGGTATCCGAAGAGGGCTGACCTAAAAACGCTTCTGACTCGTTCCATCACACAGGAGCTGCCAGAATTAAATGGAATTGTTTTATTCAATCATGATATTGAGGCCAAAATCTATCCAGAACCTTTCGCTCTTGAATCTTCAGAAAAGAAGGACAAGACCAGACTGAATGTAACTCTTCTGATTCGGACATGCTACATGGAATGGGAAAATATTGAATTTCAGGTGGAGCATATAGTCAATTCTTTGGAAAAGGACCATAAGTTTTTTGAAAAAATAGTAATCTGCGGCTCCAATAAAGGGCCTTTCACGCGGCAGTACACTGAACCTGACGAGGATGCTGAGCTTGCTGCACTCGAGAGATTGAAGGAAAGGGCCTTAATAGACCGGTACTTCATTGCCCCAGAACAGCCTGATGCAGTTGGGGAAATTTCTAGGCGTTGGTTCAACATCGACACTGATGATCCACTTTCAAAGAATGGTGAACCAACAATAGACACACTCTTTGGATTCGAACAATGCAGGACTGACTTGATACTTCAAACTGATAGTGACATAATATTGGGGGGAGCGAATGCACAAGAATCCGTGAATAACCTCATCGAAGTATTGAATAGGAATGCAGATGCAGTTGGAGCATCCCTGCCGCCACCTATCCACGAATCACAAGAATACACACCTTCTGGGCCAAATGGAAAATGGAGAACAGAAGTGAGGTTTTCCCTGATAAATAGAAGAAAGATTGAGGCCTTACGCCCACTACCAAACAGTATCAATGCCAGAAGGCTGGAACTATCGTGGTACAGGTCACTTGATAAAAGGCTAGATGAATCTTCCCATTCGTTTTACAGAGGGGGAGATCCCGAGGCATTCATGATACATGTTCCGAATGAAATGAAAACAGATTCCCTAAGCTTGTACAACATCATCAAGGCGGTAGAATGCGGAAGAGTGCTACAGAAACAGGTTGGGTCCATTGACTTGCTTGGATCCATGAAAGAATGGCTAGGAATACGTAAGGAAAAATTGATTTTTGTTGTAAGAGGAAAAAACACTCCTCTTGTAAAGCTCCACCGTTGCATTCAATCTCTAAAAATGCAACAAGAACAATCATTTGGGGTAATTTTCATAGATGCTGCCTCAACAAATGGTTCAGCTGAAGTTCTAGAAGAACTTTGTAGAAATGAGTGGAAGGATAGAGCAACATTTCTGAGAAACCACAAACCCCTCACAGTCATGGAGAATAACTTCATAGCAATAAGCACACTAATAAAGAGAAAAGATGCAATCATAGTGTTGCTTGATGCGGACGATGCCTTATTGGAAAATGATGTCGTTTCAAAACTATTGGGCATTTATGACAACGGGGCAGATCTAACTGTTGGTTCAATGATAAGGACAGACAAGTACAAGGAATACCCAGTGAATTTCAAAGATGCCAGAGCCTGCAGAGGAGGGAATGTTTGGCAACACCTGAGGACTTTCAGGAAATACCTATTCGATAGCATAGCTGAAGATGATCTGAAAGTCAATGGACTGTGGGTTCCGTATGCAGAAGACTGGGCCTTCATGCTGCCAATGGTTGAGATGGCAAATAATCCATTCTGGCTGAGGGATCCAGTGTATCTCTATGACCCTGACCCGGCATTGCGCAATTGTACTGCTGAGGAAAGGGAGGAGATGATCGGTATTATATCCCAGAAAAAACCTTATGATAAATTGATTCTACATAAGTGATGAAGAGATGACATTCTGCCCCCAACTCTGGGATGGTTTCTATATCAACAGGAACGGTGATGTATACCCCTGTTGCCATCAGAAACCTAATGTTGTAGGAAACATCAATAATACGACTCTCAAGGAAATAACAAATAACGCTATTATGGGTGACTTAAGGGAAGCATCCCTGCAAGGAAGACTTCCATGTTATGGAGCTTGTACACTACTGAACAAGAAAACATTATCTGCGAATCCCGACCTAATGGTTAAAAACGCTTATGTAAACATCCACCGGCTGCACATCAGCTTTGGAGAAGCTTGCAATATACGTTGTGAAATGTGTTCCCATCCCTTGAGACATGCGAAGAATCCACTCTACCTTGATGCAGATGTGGTGATAAGGAATGTGGATATAACACCGATTGAAGATTTTGTTATTCAAGGTGGGGAACCCCTATATGTTAAGCCTTGCCTGGATTTTATGGAATACTTGGAAAATTCTGGAAAGAAGTATACAATACTTACAAACGGCCTCTTGATAGACGAATCAATGGCTCAAAGACTCGCTTCCCATGCGAAAGTCGTGAGTATTTCCCTAAACGGTGCTACAAAAGAGACGCACGAAGGAGTGAACAGGGGCTCAAAATTTGAAAAAGTTCTAAACAATATTCAATTACTTAGAACAGCAAGGAATGAATTGAAAACTCAACTTACTATATTCGGCAGGATGACACTAACCACAAGAAATCTTCATGAAATCCCGCAATTCATCAAAAAATACAAAGAATTTGGATTTGACAGAATAAACTTTGGTTTCGTCAAAGGAAGTGTTCCAGATTTTCTCAAATCTCATCCAGATTTGTTTGATTTCCTAAGGAATAAGATACCCGAAGCTTTGAGTGGAACAGACCGAAGGAACGTCGACATCCTCAGGTTAAGTCAATTAAATCTCATAGATGGGCATATGGTCCAAGAATCCCTTAAACAGCAAGTCTTTCATAATTTCCGAGACCTGCTAGACACTTAACAGATGGTCGGATCATGGGTTCAGAAGCTTTATCAGTAGTTATCAGGTGTGGAAATGACCTCAATGTGCTGGATTGCATTTCCAGCATTGACGTAGACTCTGAGATTATTGTATCGTTCACAGGTACACCCGAAATCGCGGAGCGCATCAGAGAGACTGGTGCCATATGTGTTGAAGTAGAAGGTGGAAACCTGTCAATAGCGTCTAATGTGGGCTTTGAGAAGGCTACTTCAGACTATGTTGTTATAACAGACTCCGATACAGTTTTTGAACCTGGGACACTGGAACAGTTGAGAATGGCATTAAGCAAATATGATGTGGCAAGGGCAAAGATCAGATTCCTGAATCCTTCTAACAGAATAATAACGGGTCTTATTGCCTCGGCGAGAGATTATGTAAATAGCCTCAAGCTTGTTTACACTCCCGGAATAGCCGTTAGGAAAGGCTTATTGAAGGAATTGGGAGGTGTGCTGTTCAACGATATTGTTCCCTTTGCTGTTGATGCAGATCTAGACTTTAGAATCAAACAAGCTGGAATACCAGTTGCATTTCTGGAAAACTCATTCATCCAGCATTCTGTGGTATCACTAAGGCATGATCTGAGGGCAGCTTATAGAATTGGTAAAGGGTGTGCAAAGAGCATAATGTTCTGGAATAGCAATGGAAATAAAGGGAAGATACCTGCAATGGCTTTGAAAGGGGTCCAGCCAAGGTTTATCCCAGACCTGTTAAGAAAGAAAGGTTTCCCCGTGCTGTTTTATCAGTGTATCTGGGATCTGTTTTACTGGACCGGGTTTATAGTTCAGAGATACAACCACTAAGAATGCTAAGTCTTGTTTCATTCAATCAATATACCAAATAGTTTCTGTGCCCTCTCTTTAAATAATTCCATCTGCTCACCGGTCATAATAGGTTGATACTTCCTGTAAAATCCTTCTAAACCAGCTTTTTTGACATTAGAAAATGGAGTCGACAGTCTGGTATTGTCCAATGAGGCGTCATGGTGTGTGAGATGATTCATTAGGAACCCATACCTGATTCCAGAAAGTTGGAGTAACCGTATGCATATGTCTCTATCAGTTGTGCTAGGAAGATTTTCATCAAACATTCCTGCTTCAATGATCTTTGAAAGGCGCACAAAGAGGTTCGAGCCTTGGATGTTGGGGTTTCCAACAAGAAAGTCACTTATGGAAATCCTTTCTGGAATGGTTTGCCGTATTTTCTGGCCACTTTTTCCATCGTGCCTTATAATACCACTCACAACCCAGTCCGATTCCGTCTCCATCGCAAAGTCAGAAACGTTTGAAAGGTAAGTGCGTTCCCACCAGTCATCATCGTCAAGGATAGCCAGAAAGGTCTTTTCAGGCTCCCCTCCGATGGATATGAAATATTCAATTCCTGTGTTCAAAGCTCCTGACAGGTTTCTGACGTGTGAGTTCCTGATGTATTCTAAAGTTAGTTTATGCTTAAAATTCTCTGCAATTTCAATACTTCTTACCTCTTCTAGCTCAGAACAATCACTGACCACAATCACCTTGCTTGGCTCGCGGGTCTGTTCTGAAATGGACTCCAATGCCCTTTTAAGTTTGTCTGGTCGATTTTTTGTTGGGATTATTACAAATGTGTAAGTGGGTTGCTCTCCTCCATCAGAGACGGGAAATGACTCTTTTACAAATTTTACACTCTTTAATAGCTCCGTGTTGGAAGCTGCGTTGATCAGCTCTTCCGTGTCCTTAGGAACGCACTTCCCTCCATATGGTCCAAGTCCAGGCCTAAGATGTTCCTTGCTGATGACCCTACGATCAGATGATACTATTTCCATTACAGAATTGGAATTTGCCTCCAACTCATTGGATATCAATTCCATTTGATTCGTGAAACTGACTTTTGTAGCAATGTAGGCATTATGGGCAAGTTTTCCCACTTCAGCGCTCCTGTGGTCTGTACGTATTATTTTTGCATCATTTACCCAGTAAAACAAAGAAAGCACCTTGCCTACCTCGGTTTCCTTGCCGCTGATTACCAGCCTGTCAGGTTTTAGAAACCATGTAAACCTGCTCCTTTCACGCAAAAACTCAGGCATATAGACTAATTTTAAGTCGGGATGTTTTGAATTGGCATATTCCATGTAACCAACTTTAATAGTGCTCTTTATGACCACTATGCCCATGTAATTGTGGCTGGACAACGATTCAAGAACCGCATCAACAGCAGAACAGTCCAAACGGCCATCCTCTCCTTCCGGAGTAGGCACACAAACAAAGACAGCTTCGGAATCCAAAACTTCATTAATTTCATAATCGCCTGTTATGTCGTATCCATAAGATTCATGATACAAGGACATTCCATGCATGACTGAAGAACCAACAGAGCCGAGGCCAATTACTCCCACTCGCGCCATGATACCGATGTATCAAGACATAGGGTTCTATTTAATTTAGTGTCAATGACTGAGAGAAGTAGAAATTTGCATGAAACCACCATAATAGGCTTTCAGATCCCATCAGTCTTTGACTGCATAGCCGAGTTTAGTCCTTGGCAGGGGTTGAACAGGGAGCTCCAGATCTGCGACTGCGCTAAATACATCAGGGGTTTTTGGATTTTGGAAGTCGTCAACTATCAAATAACCTTCTGAATTTAACACCCTCCAACCATTTTCCAGGTCACTTCGGACAAATTCAAAGTCATGATTCGCATCAACAAGAACTAACCTGAAAGATTGGTCTCTTATGAATGGCATAATCGACCTAGAATCACCCCTCAGTATCACTACTCTGTCCCAGCGACCCAGTTTTTTGAGGTTTTTCTCAAAATCTGGGAAGTAATCAACAAGTCTACCAGTAGAAGGATCATTTCTCCAGGAATCCACGCAGTAAGTTGTCCCAGCCAATGTCAAGGCTGAGGTAGAAAGCCCTTTGTAGGACCCAACCTCAAGGAGCGGACCCAACCGTTCACTTATCTTTGTCGCCGTTTCATAAATGAAGTCCAGTTCCCAGGGTTGCATCCAACCCTCGGTCTGCTGCAGATAAGTTCTACTCCCCTTTGGAATGGGCAGCTTGCTTGTCATGAAATCAACATAATCTGAGTTAAGAATAAACTCTTTCCACTAATAAGTTCAAAGTCAAGACACAATTGATATTTGTAACTATGATGAAATTTTTAAGTCATGGTAAGGCCGATCTAGCACTTTTTAATCTCTCACTCCATAATTCTATTACTCCGTGAGACATTCAAAGATCTAACATGGTTTCAAACTAGTATCTTTTTACCGGCATAGAACCTTTTTACAGAATTGGTTCGTTTCTTAATTGGTCGTTTTATTAAGCTTCAGTTCTATCATATCGGCTATCACAAGTGCCCTTTTCTTTACCAAAGAAAAAGTGGAAATTCCATTTCTTAAGTATTCCTATCTTTTAGCATTCTCTCAACTACCTCCCTTCTTACATTAAGGGTACTTGGCAGCACATTGAGGATTGCATTTTTAAGAGTCTCCGTGGAACTTGAAAAAGTAAAGATTCTAACTTTATATGTATAGGCCATATAAGCCTCGCTCCATCTATGTATTGGAAAAATCTTGAAAAGTGGAACGTTTCCAACCATGTTCTTTACGTCTTCAAAGCTAGGCTGCTTCGGCACATCCATCCAGAAGGCAATATTCGGATCATTAATCTCTTTGGATAAGACTTCTTCTATATTCTCCATTATTTTCTTATCTTCATCTTTGAGATTCGACAAAAAGTTTGCTATGTTGAAAACATCTGCATGAGAAACCTGAGAGCCATTTATGCCTATAACCGACCTTGGGAGCGTCCTATTCATTATGTTATACGCACATTCAACCAATCCCTTATCATAGAATCTGTCGGATTCATACAATTTACCTTGTTTAGGTAATGAAAGAAATACTGAATCTGTTAATTTCAGTAACCATTTTATCAAATCTCTATCAGATATTCCCCTATCCTTGAAATTCTTGATCGTCTCCTTAAAGGTTCTTTCAATATAACTATCGGCTGCTCTCACTTTAGAATGGTGGTAAATATAACCAAATAACATGAATTTTCCAATTATTATCTGTTCCATGCTAGTTATTGCATATTCTGGTAGCCCTAGTCGGTATTCTTCCCATTGATCCCCCGCTTCCTTCTTTTCTCCATAGACCTCCTTCAAAAAATCAATGGAGTCACTAGGTATTTCATAACTCGTCCTTCTTAAACACACAAATTCTAAGTATCTATCCAAATCATATTTTACAGGAAGGCCGGCAGATAAGCCATCCCTAAGCAAATAATCCAACTTATCTGCATCGAAACCTGAAGTCAATATGTCAGCCATGAATTGAGTAAATGGGTGTTTAGTTCTTCCAATGATCATTAAAGCCACATTTTCTAAATCAGCCTTAAATGGACTATAGAGCGATTTTCTTTCTTGCGGTATTTTACTAGCAAACCTATCTATCATGTTTTTGACGAAGGTTGATCTTGCAATAGCATAGGATAATGCTTCTCCGGTGCTCCTATGCTTCCCAACAAGTTCGCTTAATTCAGAAGCAGCTGTTTTCAAAGTTTCTATCAAATTGTGTGCAGATTCGCTTGTGTGGCTGAACATAGTATGCCCAGTATCATGCAATAAAGAAGCAAGTCTTATTTCCTGCCTTAGTTGTGCCAAAAAATCTTCTCTTTTCTCAGGTCTTTCTAATTTATCTGCAATCTGGTATAGATTTTCATACTCTCTTTGCCTGATGCTGTCAAAAACTTTGGTGGCAACTATCGCTGTACCCAAACAATGTTCCATTCTATTATGTGTGGCACTAGGGTATACTAGAGATGCTGACCCCACTTGTCGGATGTCTCTCAGTCTTTGTATTACTGGCGAATCTATTAACGCCAGTTCATACCATTCGAACCTGTTTGTCCCCCATACGCTATCATGGATAATCTTAGATTCTTTTGGAGGAAGAATAGGGTGCGAATCAGCAACACCTTCTCTATAATCAGGGTATTCTTCTTTGAAAAATTCATCAACAATTTGGATTAATTCCTTTACATGTGGAGGATCAACAATAGTCAAATAATTTCACTTACTTTCCTTGGAGATAAGGTCTTTAAGTTTCTTCACTCCTCTTTCAATGGCTTCCTTGTAAATTTCCTTTTGGGAATCAACCTCTGCTCCCCACTTATTTACAAGCTCTGGTATCACAGCAGCTTCCAAGTAACTGGGATTCTTGACCGACAGTGCACCGGACCAGTGAAGAGTTTGTAAAAAATCACTTAATTTTCTGCAAGTTGGATATGGGGCCTCATCAAGCTCAAACTTTGCAGTATATAAAAAGTCCAATTCACTTCCATATTCCTTCTTGAGTGAGAGAAGCATTCTGTGCCAAGGCATCTCATTATCGTAGGGGAAAAATTTGCTATCTTCTGTGACTCTCGCTGCAATATGTTTAATAAAGTCACCAAGAGTTGGTTCCTCATCAAGCCTAATCTGTTTTGCAGACATTTCATAGACTAATAAACTTGGCAGCTATAAAATTTGGCACCGATTCATTATTTGTTACCATAATCTAGTTATAGAATATACGCTCTTTGGGTCTTTAGGATAATATAATTATTCTCTCGTTTTTTAATCCTATCTCACAAAATAAAAACCATGTAGCCAAAATGTATCCCAAGAAAGATTTTAGCTTAAGCTTTGTCTCTACCCTTCAAGTGTAATCTATTGCCGATATTCTTGATATTTGTCTATGCCATAGCAGTGTAAGGCATTGAACTTTTGGGGGTATGCCGTGAGCCGGGATCGAACCAGCGACCTTATGATCTTCAGTCATACGCTCTCCCAACTGAGCTATCACGGCGTATCTATGGGATTAGATTGGTTTATATAAGTATTTCAGGTCAAACACAATTTT
>JAKAAI010000106.1 GCA_021797055.1 Thermoplasmata archaeon
GCGACACTTATGCTCCCGGGAAAAGCTAGGTATATCAACGGGCCAAGAAGCATTCCTGTCATCATTGAGGCAAAAACGTATGTCAGGAGACGGTGGAGTATATTTGCAGACTTACGGGCATAAATGATCAGGAACGACATCGCGCCTGCCATTGACAGCATCAGGATCAGAAGAATGATGTATTCCGTAAAGTACAAACCAAGATACCCTCTGTCAGCGTATTAAGATATTATTCTTACACTTTTGTTAGCCACAAGTGACGATCATTAAAAGATAATCTGAAAAACAGCTTTCTCTGCAAAATAGCTTCGCACAAAGGTACGCGGTTATTTCCTTAGGAGAATGAATACAGAAACAGTGAGTCAGTGTTACAATTAAGGCTTCCTTCCGACTCTTGGATTCCTTGTCTGGTCTGTGCGCAACTCGCGCTTCAGTACCTTTCCAACGAGCGTCCTTGGAAGATCTTTCTTAAACTCGACGGATCTTGGTCTCTTGTAGGGGGCAAGCTGTTTTGAAGCAAATGCCATGAGTTCCTGCTCTGTCACAGCCGAACCCTCTTTTTTCACTACATATACCTTTACGCTCTGTCCCCTCCTTTCATCAGGAACCCCTATGGCTGCAGCCTCTATAACATCCGGGTGCTTGTAGAATACTTCCTCAATTTCACGTGGATAGACATTATAACCGCTAGATATGATCATGTCCTTCTTTCTGTCCACAAGATAGAGATATCCTTCGTTATCGAACCTTCCAATATCACCGGTCCGAAGCCATCCGTTGTCCATAACACCGGCAGTCTCGGATTCGCTTCTCCAGTATCCAAGCATAACCTGGGGGCCGCGAACAAATATCTCGCCCTCCTCTCCCAATGGAACCTCCTGCAAGCTGTATGGGTTCACAATCTTAAACTCAGTGTTGCTGAGTGGCAGTCCTACTGATCCAACTTTCCTCCTGTTTCTATCAACAGGGTTAGCTGCTATAACCGGTGAGGTTTCACTGAGGCCATACCCTTCTATCAAGAGGCCTCCCGTTGCCTCTTCAAATCTCTTTAACGTGTCTACAGGAAGGGCTGCACCGCCCGAAACGCATACTTTTATTGATTTCAGGTCAAATTTCTTTAGATCTGGATGGTTGATGATCGATTTATAAAGGGTTGGCACGCCTGGCAGATAATCTGGCTTGTATTTCTTTATGAGCTTAAGAAGAGTCTCCGTATCTCGTGGATCAGGAACAAGAATCATTGTGGACGCGGTTGTTGCAGGAAGTATCATGGAGGTCATCATGCCATAAACATGGAAAAATGGCAGGGTCGACATAAACTTTCCCGGTTCTCTAAGACTGGAATGCCAGGCTTTAAGCTGACTGGCATTAGCAACAAGATTATAGTGCGAAAGCATTGCCGCTTTTGGGACCCCTGTAGTTCCGCCTGTGAATTGGAAAAGGACAGGGTCAACCTTAGTTTCAACCTGCTCTTCAGGTGACGAACCACTCTTGATGAGATCTTTGAACCTGAAAACCCTCCCTTCAAAAACCGGTTTCTCCGGCTTGGGATCTTTCCTGGTCCTTCGGGAGTAAACCATTGATGCAAGCGGCGTCAGGAAATCCTTTATGCTTGTCACAACAATGGAAACCCCATCTTTGGCAAGGTTCTTGACCTTCGGGTAATACAAATCAAGGGTTATCACAGCCGATGTTTCCGTTGTCTTATATTCGTTGACAATCTCCGTCTCCGTGTATATTGGATTGGTCTGGACTATGACTCCTCCAATCTTTGCAATTGCAAAAAAAGATATTACATATTGTGGGGAATTCGGTAAAATAAGGCCAACCTTCGAATCCTTGAAGAGTCTCAGCCGCTCCTTGAGGTTTAAGGCAAGGGCATCTACCAACGCAAGTAATTTCTTGTAGGTTATCTTCTTTCCAAAGAGTATGACTGCCACTGCATCAGGATGTTTGGAAGCAGAGTCCGCTAAAAGTTTATAAACCGTAGAATCAGGGATTTCAATGTTTCTCTGGTTCCCTTCGGGGTAACTTTTCTTCCATATATCATCCATATTTATTGCTGCCGAAGGTTGTTCTACCATATAGTTTAGACAATTAGAAATGGATAATAAAACTTGTTAATCCATGCAACGATATACATATGTGAAACTGGCATCAAATAATACAAATGATAATATTTTAATAATAAACACCAAGCACTATGAAAAGTCTACAGGAGTCAGGGCTGTAAGCTTCTTTGCTGGCCTTCCTGACAGCAATGCTTTCAAAGGCTGGCAGATTCACTATGCTGCAGGACCATATGATCTCCACATGGCAAAACAATTTCCGGAAAAATCCTTCTACGCACAGCATGTTGATCCTAATGGTTATGGGGCATATACTGGAAAAATATCCATGGAAATGCTCATTGAAACAGGGATTCATGGATCTCTGATTAATCATTCTGAATTCAGGGTTGGCTTCGAGGTAATTGATAAGTCTATACATAAGGCAAGAGACTTGAATTTCGACTTAGTAGTGTGCGCGGAAAACCTGGAAGAAGTTTCCAGGTTTGCTCAATCAGGGGCTAGATTGGTGGCTTATGAGCCTCCTGAACTGATTGGCGGAAATATTTCAGTATCGACTGCGAAACCTGGCATAATAGAAAAAGCTGCAGGAATTTGCGAAAAGAATGGGGCAAGGCTAATTGTCGGAGCTGGCATCAAGACATATGTTGATATATCGACTTCGCTAAAACTAGGAGCATGCGGAGGACTTGTCGCCTCCGGGGTGGTGCTTGCCAGCAACCCTTCGATCGCAATAACTTCATTAATCAACAAAGAATTAACCTGAGTTAGATGGCAAAAGACAAAGATCAGGAAATCTTCGTGGAACCCGAGTTTATTGAGAAGGATTTCCTTCAAAGCGAGAAAGAGCGAGCCAAGTCTACAATCGTGGTGTTTTTACTAGCAGCTGCGCTGGGGCTTTTTTCGGGCTATCTTTTCTTGTTAGGGATATGGTATGTTGGTCTCCTTCTTATGTTCCTCCTGGTGATTTCATTCAAGAGATTAATACAGGCCCTGCACTTGAGGATGCCACAGAGAGGGTCTCAGGTTTTCATATTGGTCATGGTATTTATCCTTACATGGATTATATTCTGGACAATCTCTTTAAATCCTCCGATCAGCTCGGTGGGGGGACCTCAGGTCTCAACATTACAGGTTTACGATGCACATACTTCCTCATGGACATCTCTCACTGAGAGCAATGGGCAGTATCATTACTCAATAACACAGAACGGCGTCTTGTCCTTAAGGGTCTATGTTTCATATATTACGTCAATAAGCAATGTCAGTGTCACAATGTCCACTGGAGGGTCAACCCCTACTCCGCTATCTATTAACTACTTCGATAATTATGCTTACTTCAATCAATCAGTGGTACCAGCACTTTATGTTTTCAATGTAGATGTCACCATACATGGTACATCATACGTTAGCCCACTTCAAGTACAAATCCTTAGTGCGTGAATAAAGAGACAAACAAGAAATATTAACATCTTTATGATTGGGGCCACAAAGCAGGTGTAGTGTAGACTGGTCTAGCACGGAAGCCTTCCAAGCTTTCGACCTGGGTTCAAATCCCGGCACCTGCATCAAAACGACGGTTTTATTTCCTAATTAACTGAAGTCCAGCATTCCATGAAATTTTGCAATGCATTCTCTGCATCACTTTTTGGTGAAGCATAACTATGGGACACATTTCAGCTTCAATTTGGTAGCATATGTTGGGTTCGTAGTTTGAGGTTTCATTGCGCATCAATCGTGATCCTCTTGAGCTTTATAGATTTCCAAGGAAAAGTTTTGTTAAATAAGTCATTTCAACTTTCCCCTTGACTTCGAACTGTTTGAATATCTTCGAGAATTCATCCGTCAAACTAATGTACGAAGGATCGCTTGAGTCAATTGCATAGGAGGCAGACCTGTAACGTCCGATAACTGCATCAAGCGTCATCTTCTGCAAATTTGGAAACTCAAATTTCTTGAAATTCCCCTTGAAAAATGATTCAAAATCCTCGAGATCAAGGACAGTGCTTCCCGACGAATGATACTCCCTGCTGTACCTTCGTACTACAGATTCATATCGCCCCGTGAACGTTTCAGGATCCATCACCCTGTCATTCCATATTAAAGCAACCCATTTTTCTTCGCGAAGAATCCTTTTGAACTCCTGTTGTGCGAGTTGAGGGTCCATCCAGTGGAAGGACTGGCCGCATGAAACTAGGTCTACGGAACAGTCAGGAAGACCGGAATTCTCTCCTGTACCTTTAATGAATTGAACACCCTTCAAATCCTTCAGGTTTCTCACAGACATCTCTCTCATTTCATCGTTTGGTTCAACACACTTTACTGGGTTTCCGTTTTCCAGAAAGAGTCTGGATAGGATGCCGGTTCCTGAACCCATGTCTGCGACACTCCATTCCCAAGAAAAGCCTATCTCCTTTCTTAGAACTTCTATGACGCCGCGAGGGTAAGAAGGTCGAAAACTGGTATAAAATTTAGAAGTACCGTTAAAGATCTTATCCGGTTCTTTCGTATCGCTGCATAGGATGGGTTCTTTTAGTCTTTTTCGCGATTACCATCATGGATTTTTACTTCGATCTTGATTTGTGCTAATTCAGAGGCACATGTTGCTATTCTCAACCAAGAGCGTTTGCTGTTCGTAATAGTCTTCAGATGAGAGATAGTTAAGAAGACGTATCTCGGGTCTGTAAGCATGAAGCAATCATTTAAGCAATAAAAACACTCTCATTATTTCGGAGTACCAGTCAAAGGATCCATAGGTTAACGACAGGCAAGCATTGATTAGGCAAACAGTCTAAACTCTTACATCGGTGCTCTAATAGCTTTTTAGGCTCCATTCTTTAGTATAAAAAGAAATTTTAGCGTCATTTCTTTAATCTAGCCTAAAGGCAATGGCAACTTTTTATTATCGCTTACACTGATATGTTGTAATGAGAGAAACCTCGCTGTCAATGAAACACCTCGTAGTTGGAGGTCTGCAGACTAATTGTTATTTCATTTCTTCCGGTGGTGAATATATGATTATCGATGCTGGAGGAGATTTTGACTCTATCATGGAGGTCGCAGAAACCATGCCTGGAATACCAGTCGGTGTCCTATCGACGCATGGTCACTTCGATCATGTGCTGGTTGCGGACCTGGTTGCCTCTGAACTTCGAACCTCGTTTGGAATGCACAAGAAAGATCTGAAAGTCATGCATGAAACTTGGGACCTCGGGAAGCAGTTAGGTGTGGTCGGCAAACCCCCAAAACCAGGCTTTCTGATCGATACTGATCGAACGATACTAGTAGGAAGATCTGAAATACACGTCAAGAACACTCCTGGACACACACCCGGTAGTATCTCAATAATTGCTGGATCTTCCGTTTTTACCGGAGACTGTCTCTTCAGAAACAATATCGGAAGAATGGATCTCGGCGGGAATCCTACAGACATGCTGAAGAGTCTTAACTGGTACCTTAAACTTCCTCCTGAAACGATAATTTACCCAGGCCATGGTGAGCCTTCAACTATCGGCTATGAGAGGAACAACATCATACATTTCATAGATATGATTAGCAATGGAAGAATTTGAATACTATCAGTGAAAGAATTTTATATGATACCCTCTTATTGAATCGTGCCTGAAGAGATTGAAAAAGCACCAAGTATAAATCCATTTGTTTCCAATCTTTCAGCACTGAACTCAATTTTTTCGCTTTCTATGACTGTCTTCACGTTTGCCATAATAATTTACCTTCAAGGGGCAGATGAGCCAGTTTATCTCGCAGGAATTGGGCTCACAGTCGGACAGGCCTTGTTGATTGGTATTTCCATTTTCCAGGGGAGGGCAATTGACAGGGGGCATTCTTTCACGTTGATGATCGCAGGTAGCTTTCTTTATGGCATAAGTTTGCTATTTCTATATCTTAACGTATCAAAAGGCCTGCTTGTAAGCGGATTCATCCCGGTCTTTATTGCCGTAATGATCA
>JAKAAI010000107.1 GCA_021797055.1 Thermoplasmata archaeon
AAGAAACTTCTTGAAGAGATTTCATCAGTGAAGAAGTGATCTGAATGGCAGACGAAGCAACGCCAGCTGAAGTTCTTGAGCTTATGGGAAGGACAGGAATGGCCGGTGAGGCCACAACGGTGAAGGTTCGTGTTCTTTCTGGAAGGGATCAGGGCAGGATTATTACAAGAAATGTCATGGGTCCTGTGCGAATTGGCGACGTTGTAATGCTAAGGGAAACAGCCAGGGAAGCTAAGAAGCTTTCAATCAGGTGATATCATGCAATTAAGAAACTGCACATTTTGTGGTACACAGATAGAGCCGGGCACCGGAATGATGTATATTAGAAGGGATGGTGCATACATTTACTTCTGCAGCAGAAAATGCAGGGTAAATATGCTCAAACTCCATCGCATTCCAAGAAACATAAGATGGACAAACGAGTACAGAAACATCAAGAGCATGAAGCACAAGGCGTCAAAGTCCCAGTGATAGCATGGAAAGAACCCTTGTACTTATAAAACCAGATGGCATAAAAAGAAGGCTTGCTGGAGAGATAATCTCAAGGTTTGAGCACAAAGGTCTTAGGCTGATTGCAGTAAAGATGCTGAAACTTGATCGCAAGAAGGCAGAGATGCATTATTCCGTCCACAGAGACAAACCTTTCTTCGGTGAACTTGTTTCCTATATAACATCTGATCCAATCATTGCGATTGTTCTTGAGGGAAGATCTGTGATTTCTGTTGTGAGAAACATGGCGGGAAGCACCGATGGATCCAAAGCATCTCCAGGGACTATAAGGGGAGATTTTGCAAACAGCATTCAGATGAATATTGTCCACGCATCAGATTCCCCGGAAGCATACGAGAAAGAAGTTACAATATTTTTTAACCCGGAAGAAATACACGATTTCAAATACGGAGATGAAGGCCTAATTTGATGGCAGTGATATGGAAAGCAGTGCCCTCAGGCAGCCAATTATCTGTGTTCTCGGTCATGTCGACCATGGAAAAACCACTCTTTTAGATGCAATAAGGGGAACCTCTGTAGCCGCCGGTGAAGCAGGCGGAATAACTCAGAGGATAGGCGCAAGCGATATTCCTATTTCACAGCTTGAGAAAGCAGCGCGCAGCTTTCCAGCGATGAAGAAAATGCGGATACCCGGGCTCCTCTTCGTAGATACACCGGGACATGTTGCTTTTTCAAACATGAGGGCAAGGGGTGGTGCGCTAGCTGATATCGCGATCCTTGTCATAGACATAAACGACGGTATAATGCCACAGACACTTGAATCCTTGAACACATTAAAGAAATTCAAAACGCCGTTCATAATAGTTGCAAACAAAATAGACATCTTACCATATGTTATAGAAATGAAGAATGCTACATTCCAGCAGTTCATATCTGCACAGAGAAAGGAATATCTGGATGAGTTCGAGAAACGTCTTTATAACCTTGTTGGTCAGCTTTATGAAAATGGTTTCACAGCAGACAGGTATGACAGGGTGACTGATTTTACGAAAACGGTTGCAATAGTTCCAACGAGCGCAAAGAATATGGTCGGTATAATGGATGCTATTTTTGTTATTACCGGTCTTGCTCAGAAATTTCTTGAATCTGAGATTACAATCAGAGAAAATGCAACAGGGAAAGCCACTATCATAGAGGTCAAGAAGGAGGGTTCCGTCGGAACAATGCTTGATTCTATTCTCTATCAAGGCAAATTCGTCAGATCGCAAAAGATCGCCTTGAATACAAAGACCGGACCGGTTGTGACAAGGATAAAGGCATTGCTTGAGAACAGGTCATACAGATCGAAGGATCTGATTGAGAGGGAAGAGGTGACTGCAGCATCCGCTGTCAGGATACTTATAACAGATAGACTCGATGTACTACCAGGCTCACCTGTAATTTCCGTGCACAGTCAGGAATCAATAGAGGAGGCTTTCAGGGAGATTGAAGAAGAATCACACCCTAATATCGATATTTCACAGGATGGCATAACGATAAAGGCTGACGCTCTCGGTTCACTCGAAGCATTCGCCTATGAGATCAGGCAGAAAGACATAAAGATCAGATCTGCTCAGATCGGTGACATTTCAAAAAAGGATCTGATAAATGTTTCAACGATAAATAACAGGATGGACAGGATCATTGCCGGTTTCAACGTCGGAATAATGCCTGATGCAAAAGCAGAAATGATGAATTACGATGCGACAGTCCTGACAGGAAACATCATCTATTCAATCGTCGAAGATCTGGTAAAGGCAATTGAGGCAAGGAAAAATGAGATGGACGAGAAGACATTGATGAGCATGCCTGTGCCATCCAAGATCACTATTATGCCCGAATATATATTCAGGGCAACAAAGCCTGTAATTGTCGGCGTGAAAATACATTCAGGCAGGATCAAAGTAGGAGATACCCTTCTGAAACAGGACGGCAGATATGGCGGCGTAATCAAAAGCATAAGGGATGGCCAGACAAGCAAACAGTCCGCTGACGCTCCACAGGAAGTTGCAGTTGCGATCGATGGTGTAACCCTTAACAGGCAGATACATCCTGGCGAAATCCTATATGTTGACATACCTGAGGGTGCCGTCAAGGCCGTAAGGTCCCAGAACCTTGATCCCGGAATACTCGAGACGCTCGAGGAGATAATATCCATTAAGAGAAAAGAAAACATCTTCTGGGGAACCAGGGCTTAATATATCAGGTAGAGTACGATGGCAGCAACCAGAATTATGCATAATAAGGCAGCACCCTGATAGCGTCTTACCCTTTCTGGTATATAAAAAAGGAGCATAACTGCAAGTATTAGCAGAAGTGCGGAACTCCAGGCACTTCTTGTTACAATGAGGTTACCAAAGAGCGCAACTATTCCCAGAATGAATGTAAGTTTGTATATTGTTGATCCAATCAGGACACCAATGGATGATTCAATGTTTTTTCTCCTGATAGTGATGAATATGATTGAAACCTCAGGAATCGATCCTGCAATCCCCGTAAGAAAGAAACTTGTTATGAAAAGCGGCGCATGCATTATGGAAGAGAAGTTCCTTACATATGATACAAGTGAGAAAGATGCGATGAAGAGAAGTGCAACCGCCATAAAGATTCCGGATAACGAGGGTTTGCCCGCCGTGGCCGTTTCCTTTGGTATATTGGATCTTGCGGATGTTATGAAATAAAGCAGGAATATTGTGATGAGAGGGAAGAATAAATACCATGGGACATCAACAAAGAAGATTGACATGATTAGAACAAGAGCAGCTGAACCTATCAGGTAAAATACATCCTTTTTGAATTTTTTTAATCCTAGCGTTACCAGGAAGAGAGGTGCAGCCACAAGTACGAATGATATGGTGAATACGTTCGAACCCTGAATTGCGCCGAAGCTTATATTCCCAAATCCTAAAACTGCCGCTGTAACAGAGAGAAAGAATTCATCTGCCACTGCGGCTATTGAAAGGATCAATACCCCTTCTGATCTCCTGGAAAGCGATCTGCTTGCGGCAATCCTAGCACTTTCGTCAACAATACCATCGGCGCCAACGTATATTGCATAAATGCTTGCAGCGGTTCCTGCAATGAGTGTAAATATGCTATATCTGGAAAGTAGATAAAGTAAAAGAACGATTAAAAATACAATAAAAGACGAAAGGAAAGATTTCCTGCTTCCCCCGTCGTTCATTGAATTATTACATGCTCAGGCGTGACTATCTTGACATCTTCCGCGATCTGGTTTCCCCTGGTGAGTTTTTTGTAGTCTATCGATGTCGGCGACAGCTTGGTCACGATATAGTTGAATGCGAGATCTGCATGTTGCGGGTCGCCGCATGTGTATATATCAAGTGTGACAAGATTATGTTCTGGCCAGGTGTGGAACGACAGATGAGATTCAGCCAGAAGCACTATACCGCTGACCCCCCTCGGTTGAAACTGGAAATAGTCCGACGAAATCTTTGTCAAACCACTTATCCTCACGGATTCCTCAATAACTGACAACACATTTTCTGAAGTAGAGATGAGTTCTTCATCCACACCATAGAGATCTGCAATAATATGAATCCCCACGGTCATCTTCAGATTCCTCCATAGAAAACCCCCGACTGCATTACAGGAGGTCATAAATCTCACGTATTTAAATATTTATTCTAGATTGGTAGTTTATTTTTATTTTCTTAACTCCATAAAACTTGGGATTGGCAAGGAAAGCAGATTAATTTTTCCACAAATATAATCATATTTTTATAGTTATATATCTCGATTAAATGCTGTGGACGCTTATTCTTACCTGCGGATATTTTTTGGAAAGTTCCGTAAGCTCTGATGATATAAAAAGGAATCTTGATTCAGAGACAAAAATCATGGAGCTTAAGCCACGGATAGCTGCATCATATGCACAGCGCAACGCAGCATATTCAAAGTCAATTCTGTTGCCTGAAAGAAGATAATATGCAAATTCTCCTATTGTACCTATTTTCTCATCAGGCTTTCTAATTGCAAGTTTTTTTCCTATCTTATCAGGTGCGTTTTCAGATCCGGATTGAATGACATTGATTTCAATCTGTCCAAAATCAATGTCTATAATGCCATCAATCTTCGTGACACCAAGTATTGTTCCTTTTACAGCATCTCTATCTGATATGCCATGCGCATTACCTGTCTCCCGGGAAGATGCCCTCAGATAACCATTCTTCATGTAAATTGAAACCCGTTGGCCTTTTTTGATAGAATCATCCGCGATTGCTTCCCACACAAGTTCGCGGTGCAGCTGGTTCAGGTTAGCTGAGATCCTGGAGGCGAAATCTGACAGTCCATTATACAGGAAATTATATCCGGCAGGCGTTATCCTGTCATTTTCGTCGAGATAGCCAAGATTTTTGAGGTTCTTGACATGGTACAGAACGCCCTGTAATGTAAGACCTAAATTTTTTGCCATTTCCTGATAGGACTCTTTCTTTTCATTTATTCCAGAAAGTATCATTAACTGGTTTATGTTCGCTCGTTCTACCGGCATTTATTTTCGTATATCAACGGGGGTGTTATAAACATTTTACGATCAAAAAGAATAAGACCAGTAAATGGA
Source organism: Thermoplasmata archaeon (assembly GCA_021797055.1). The sequence continues at coordinate 5,072 of JAKAAI010000107.1, forward strand.
TCATCACCTATGATAGTAGTACAGAACCACATTAAAGTAAATCCTAAATATTCGCTAGAATTCGAGTCAGCTTTCTCTGGAACAAATGAGCATCTGTCCGGCATGAAAGGGTTCGTAAAGAATGAGATACTGAAACCAGTTAAGGGTGATTCCTACATAGTTCTGACATACTGGGAAAACATGGATTCATTCAACGCTTGGACTCAGAGTGAAGCATTTAGGCAAGCGCATTCGAGAAAGCACCCAGATGACATGTTCATCGGGAAAAGCGAGCTCACGATCCATGAGGTAGTGAAATAGGAATTCGCACAATCTCTTTGGAATGATTCCGGACCTAATTTGATCTATACATTCAATGAATGGATACATTAAAGAAATGAAACTATTGGATCCTGTCAGCTAAGAAGATATATTTCAGTGGATTATCGTATTTGAATGATTATTGACCTCGGGACTAGCGACTATGGCGAGACGTTAAAACTTCAGAGAAATATGGCTGATCTGAGAAATAGGGGTCAAATCAACGATACTGTTATATTTGTCGAACATCCCGATGTGTATACTGAAGGCCGGCATACAGAGAAAGCAGATTCGATCGATTCATCAATCAAGGTCGAAAGGGGAGGATCTATTACTTACCATGGTCCCGGGCAGATTGTTAGTTACTATATTGTAAATTTACGGGATCGTTCAATCAACATACTTGATCTGATTCATATGATACACAAAGCGACGATCCTGCTTCTTTCAGATTATAACCTCGTCGGTAGATCTGAAACCGGTAGGGAAACGGGCGTCTGGATCAAAGAAAAAAAGATAGCCTCTACGGGATTGGCAGTGAAGGAATTCACAACTTTTCATGGATCAGCACTTAATGTTTCCACAGACCTAGAAAAATTCAATCAGATCAATCCTTGCGGTTTTAACCCCCAAATAATGACTTCCATCGAGAATG
>JAKAAI010000108.1 GCA_021797055.1 Thermoplasmata archaeon
AAAGTTCTTGTGAGTCAATGGTCATTATCTTTTCTTCCAGTATTGGAATTAGAGTATTCCTTTTTGAGTAACGACCTTCATTTCTGTCGAGAGATGGGTCATCTTTAAGTTCTGGTACGAGAGCTTTGCTGAATTCCTTCCATTGCATATCTGTAGTGACGGCAATGAAAATTTTCCCTCCGTCCTTGGTTTCAAAGAAATCATATATTCCCCAAGCAAAACCTTCCTCATTTATAGGTTTCAGAGGTTTATTCAGTATCTGATAAGTGGAAATGTGTTGACCCATGAAAAACATGGCAGTTTCAAAGAGACCAACATCGATATATTTTCCCATGCCAGTCTTTTCCCTTTCCATTAGGGCATTCAATATACCAATAACTCCGAACATTGCAGCACCCATATCTACAAGTGAAGCACCAACTCTCATGGGTCTGCCAGTTAAGCCGGTCATATATGCAAGTCCACTGTGAACTTCAATTGGATAATCAAGCGACTTTCTCTTCTCGTACTGTCCTTTCCCATATCCTTTGAGAGAAAGATAAATGAGCCCGGGATTATTTTTAGAGAGTTCACTATAGGAAAAACCTAACCTATCCAATGTGCCGTAACTCAGGTTATCTATGATAATATCTGCCTTCATTGATAACTTCCCTAAAATATCCTTCCCCCTTTCATCCTTTAAGTTAATCGCTATGCTTCGTTTATTTCGGTTGTAATATGGAAATGAACCTGAGCTTTGATTTGTAAGCCTTCTCGAAACATCCCCTTCACCTGGTTTCTCAATCTTCACGACATCGTAACCCAAATCAGACAGTATGAGCCCTGCAGACGGTCCAGCAACTATGTGCCCCAGTTCAAGAACTAGTACCAACTTTATGACCCCCTTCCGCTATGATTTTGGTGTAACAATTCTAAAGAACTCATCTCTCTGAAGCTAATGCAAAACATATAAATTCTCCATAAAAACATTCTAACATCCCTTTTATTTCCTTGTCTCAAACTTCATTATATTTGCATACATCAGCAACGTACGTTTTGACATCCGAACTCTTTTAATATTTATTGTTGGAAATGGCTCAAAATTGGCAATTTTCATATTGATACAACCTGCAATTCACTAAAAGCTTTAAGGACGTCAGTAAAGAAGAGATAAAATTCAGATGAATGTAAATATCGAAAATTATAGGTTCTCTGTTTCACCGCAAAGCTGTGAGTATTCCTATGTATAAGCACCGCTCGGCTCACTGTCATATTCAAAGTAAGATTTCGGTATAATTAAGAGTATATTCTAACACTATAGAGGGACTATTTAATAAAGCGGGAAAAATGTACAATACATGAAAGTGAGAGTATTAGATCCGTTCGAAGACGGAAAGCAAATATGGCTGGGAGACGAGAAGGGTATGGTGAGAAAGGTTTTTCGGACAATAGACAGGGACCAATGCAACTCAGAGTACTTTGTAAGCGGAATCACATATTTTGAGCCGGGTGAATCATCCTCTCTTCATAATCATCCCAATTCTGAGGAGATTGATTTCATCATTCAGGGCAGTGGAGTGGTGGAAAGTGATAACGAGACGCTACCTTTCAAAAGCATGCAGTATATGTTCATACCTAAGGGAGTAATGCATAGGCACTATAATACTGGCAGAGACACAATGATTCTATTATGGACATATACACCACCTGGAGAATTGCCAAAGGACTGATTCAGTGGAATAGATGAATGAAAGAAGGATTGCTAGGGAAACTCTTTCCCAAGAATTCAAAAATAAATTCATTGCCTTGGGGAAAGACCCTGTTATTTGTGTCCCTATTCTGGATTTCTCAGTTAATACCAAGAATATCCTTGCAGAAAGGAAGGCTGATTTGAATCTGGTTGAGATCAGGTCAGATTTTCTTTTATCATACGGATTCAATCCGGATGAATGTATGGGATTTCTGAAACAATTAGGAATACCCTTTGTTTTTACCATGAGATCTCCTATCGAAGGTGGTCGGGTAAAATTGTCATCTGAGGCACGTATGAATTATCTAGAAAGGTCAATCTCATTCGACCCAGCTTTTATTGATATAGAACTTTCAACCATAATGGAGAACGAGTTGAGATCTAAAAAGCTGATTGAAAACGCTCACTCCAGAAACATAGGCGTAATAGTTTCACATCATGATTTCAATGGTACTCCAGACATAGGAACACTTGAAAAAATTGCTGGGGATGAGGCAAAATCGGGTGCTGATATGCTAAAGATAGCTACTTATATAAATGAAACTGCCGATATTTTATCTCTGCTGGAGGCAACATATTCGGTCAGAAAATCTCTTAGGAAACCAATGGCAATCATGGGCATGGGCAGACTTGGAAGAATTACAAGGGTTGCCGCAGTCTCTCTTGGTTCAGATCTTGTTTATGCTGATCTTGTAGGTTCATCAGCCTCAGGGCAGGTACCATATAACAGAATGAGGGAAATGGTCCAGTCCCTTTACTTTTAAATACAGGTGAATTGTAATGTGGAAAATACTTTTTGATGATTTGAACGGATTCAGACAGGTCACTTTTGAACCTGGAAAAATTGAGAAAGATTATGTGAGGATCAAACCTGAATTCATTGGCGTATGCGGATCAGATAAGAACATTGTTTTTGGTGGAAGAGGAAAGGTAAAGGAAGCAATCTCACTTGGTCATGAAATATCTGGGTTTGTTCTTGACGGAGAAGGTTCGGACATGCAAGGAAAATCGGTTAGAAAAGGAGACAAGGTTGTAGTGTTTCCAAATTATTTCTGTGGAGAATGTCCTGATTGTAAAGCTGGCCATGTAAACACCTGCAGGAATAAAATATCAATCGGCGTTAATTCCAATGGTGGACTTAGCGAAGTCTTTGATCTCCCATCTAAATTTCTACTGAAGATAGATAACTCGCTTGAATTGCGTTATGCAGCACTTATTGAGCCAGTTGCTGTAATGCGCAGAGCACTCGCCAAGTTTGAAGACAGATCCAAGCAGCTAATTATCATTGGCGGCGGTAGCACTGGAACTATAGCGTACATTCTTGCAGATATATTAAATTTCACGGAACCAATTATTCTGGAATCTTCCCCCGAAAAGGTTTCCCTTCTAAAGTCAAAGGGATTCAGGGTTATTAATATCGGAGACATTGAGCAAACAAAGGAGATTCACGCGTCCCCACCTCTGAATGTGCTCGATACAGTTGGCCGGTCAGCAACCGTAGATGTATGGCTCAAAATGGCTAAATCCCACGTTTCAGGTTCACAGGTCATCATAACTGGATTAGATGAATACGAATATAGTGTATCTCAATCAGTGATCATAAGAAAGGAACTCAGTCTCAATGGTTCAATTATTTACGATAAGGCAGATTTCATCAGCTCCGCAGAAATAATGACCAAAAACTTCTCACGATTTGATGTACTTATGGATTATGAAGGGTCAATCAAAGATCTAGACAAATGGCTCATTCCTGCAATGAAGAGAAATGACATTTTAAAAATATTGATTAAATTATGAGAAGTTTTTACCAGAAGAATGATCTTCTTGAATATGAATAATCAATATAAATTGATTTGGTCTTTGTATAATTGTTTATGGAGGTTAGACCAAGCTCCTCTCCGAAACCTGATTTTCTCGTACCCAGATATGGAAGAGAATATTCTATCCCCGTAGGTCCCTGATTTACGAAGGTTACACCTGCATCGATCTGATCTATTGAACGGAAAGCTGCCTGCAGATCCTTTGTATATATAGCAGACACAAGTCCGTATTCTGTGCAGTTAGCAACTTCTATGGCATCATTAAGATCATCAACAGGTATAAGACTCACCACAGGCCCAAAGATCTCCTCCTGAGAAAGGGGATCCTTTCTGTCCACGTCACTGAATACAGTTGGTTCTATAAAGTACCCTTTGTCAGGATTAGTGGGGTATTCCCTCTTGCCAAGTTTGAGGTCAATTCCCCTCTCATGCCCATCTGTTATATATGAGGTTACTGTTCTGTACTGTTTGAGAGAAGCGACCGGCCCCATCATTGTTTCTTTTTCCATACCATTACCTACTTTTATATTCCTCGCTCTATTTATGAATTTTTCACAGAATACATCATAAACGGAGCGTTCCACAAGTATTCTGGAACCAGCTGTACAACGTTGACCAGCATTACTGAATGATGCAAATAACAGACTAGACACTGCAAGTTCAATATCAGCATCAGACAGCACAATTGCCGGATCCTTTCCTCCAAGTTCAAGAATCTGCCTTCTTCTGAACTTTCCATTTATCTCAGAAAGCCTATTTCCAACCTCGCTACCACCAGTAAATGCCAGAAATTTGCACCTCTCGTCATTCAGTATAATTTCAGATATCCTACTAGCTTCTCCGTGCAAGGTATTTATAACCCCAGATGGCAATCCTGCCTTCTGGAACAGCTCTGATATCTTTCCCCCTACAGCAGCAGTGACTGAGGAGGGTTTGAATATGACGGTATTTCCGTGAAGTAGTGCTGGTGCTATGTTCCAGAATGGTATCGAAAAAGGTGAGTTGAATGGAGTTACAACAAATACTATGCCCAGAGGTCTTCTTACAGTCGCCGAAAATATGGTATCCTGCTCACTTTGTACCACTGTTGAGGTAGTCCTCCTGGTCTCCCCATAATAATAGTACAAAACCTTGTAAGCATTATTCACCTCGTTGTAAGACTCCTTGTATGGTTTACCCTGTTCCTGTGTAATTAGAACTGCTATCTCTTTCCTCTCACCGTCAATAAGATCGGCAACCCTTTTTAGGTACTCAGCCCTCTTTGTAATATTTAGCTTGCTCCATTCTTCAAAAGCAACATTCGCCGAGTTAACCGAGTCCTTGATCTGTTGGTCATCTGCCATGAAAACATCTGCAATGGGTTCCAAGGTGGCAGGATTTAAGGTTGCGAATTTATTTTTCGTTCTTTCAGATTTACCATTTATTAAAGGCATAATCTCCTTCATATCGCATTCCCCTTATTGTCGAACATATAGGCAAGTTTTCCTTTGTAAAGGTCAGTTATAGACCAGTAACCGGTGATCGGAACATCAGGCTGAAGTTCGGTTGGTACCTCTATGAGACCAGGTTCACCATCATTTATGAATTCCTTTAAGGTAGGGAGGAGTTCAGAAGGTTTCTCTACCTTTGCTCCCTTAATTCCAGTGGATCTAGCAAGGCCCACAAAGTCAGGATTATACATTTCATGTTTTTTATCAAAGAAGGCTGTTCCCGTGAATCTCTTGTCGAAGTAACCTCTCTGGAGTCCCTGAATGGTCCCGAAACTGTAATTATTCATTACCAGGAACGTAACATCAATATTGTACTGTTTTGCCGTAAATAGGGAGGAAATTGTCGAGGTAAGTCCACCATCACCTACTACACATATAACGTTCAGTGTATCATCACCAAGTTTGGCACCAAGGGAAGCTGGCGGCGAGAATCCCATGGTCGCAAGGCCGCCTGGTGTGATAAAATTTTTCGGTTTATTTAGTTTCAGATACTGGGCTATTCCATTCTTGCTCCATCCAACATCAGTTACAAGACATGTGGAGTAATCAGTGTTAACATATTCCTGAAGGGTCTTAGTAATAAAATCAGGCCTGATAAAAGGAGTTTCCGACTTGATGCGCATAAAATTGTCAAAATATTCGTTGAGGTCTGTTTTGTGTTTTTCAAACCACGTTTTCCCGGCTATTTGACCTTTCCTTATTCTGTTTGCAAGTTTCTTGATTATCAAATCAAGTGTAGCCTTTATATCACCAATGATGAACAGATCCTCTGGGTAATTTTTTGCTGATTCACTTTCATCTATGTCTATCCTCAGAAGCTTTGATTTATTGAAATCGAAACTGTATCCATTGACCCATGAGCTTGAGTTCACTTCTCCAAATCTCGTTCCAAGCGCTATTATCAGGTCAGATTGAATTGTAGCTTTATTTGCTGATGGATTACCCCAACCTCCCAGATATCCCAGGGAATTAGGATGTAATTCC
>JAKAAI010000109.1 GCA_021797055.1 Thermoplasmata archaeon
ACACTTTTTTCAAAATATTTAAAATGCAGTTTTCGTTGAGTTACCTGAGGCGGAGGTTGGGTCATCTGAAATTATGGGGTGTTCTTTCTTTAATTGTTTCTGTATTGATTCTCTCTTTATCATTTACTTACATGGTATCATATTCAACAATCGGTTGTGATTGCTCTAATGTCGGGACAGATTATCGATCTGAACATTTCATGCAATCATATGAAGCAGCAGTGAATGACTCACCGGTAGTCCCAGCTGGTGTTACCAGTTATGTTTCCGTTGAGGTGGATAATTATCAGTATATTCCAACACCCGTGCCTTTCGATCTGAAAGTAAAGATTGGTTCTTATGCTCTGAGTGCGTATGAGTCCAGAACACTGGGAAATGTTGTGTGGTTCTCTCTCAATGGTAGCATAATACCAAGCTGGATTCAATGCAATGCGAACTCTTCAAGTTCCTGCACACTTTACTGGCTCAGACTTGACTTCTCAATTCCAGGAAACTCGTCGCTGCCTGTTTTCATGGGTTTCGATAACACCTCCGTTTCCAATTTTGCTGGAACAGACAGTCTGGAAGGTGAAGCACCACAGCTCAGCAGCATATATGGTGAGTATGATAATGGTCACTTGATTTTCCCTCTTTATTGCAATTTTTCAGGTACGAATCTACCATCAAGCTGGACATGTTACGCAAACCGGACCGCAAAAGTTTCCGTCGACAATGGTCTCATAATACAGGACAGTTTTAACGATGCCTATGCTTATGCAGTCTTAACAGACCCAATTGAACAGAACGAGATAATCGAATCTCTCGTAACTGAAGCCAATGTAACTGCAGGATACCCGACGACTCAGGGAATTGGCCTGTCAACTACCACGGTACTGACGAATCATCTGGTATATTATGGAACACCATATGATTACTATTTTGAGAATGGATTGGAGGCTGATTTATATCATGCAGGAACTGGACCGAATCAGTTGATTCCTAATGCCGATAGCAGCCAGATTTATTCAGCAATAAATTTCACCGGATATTCTTACATGGTAGGAATAGACTGGCTCAATTCCACACAGTACTGGTATCTCGATGGAAACACAGTGCTTGTTTCTCACAACAGCTCCGTATTATTTGGCTCATATTATCCAAGTGCCGGGATGACTTCTGGAGGTGCCGGTGCCGGGGTTCTCAAAATACAGTATATAAGGGGAAGGTACTTTCCACCGAATAATGTTATGCCTGAAGTATCTGGTGAATATGTCGTTTCAGACTTAGGATGCGTCAGGTTTACTGCATCTGGGATTCCATATCAAGTGCCATGGTATCTTAACATCTCAAATTACCCATTCCTTGTTGAATCTGGTTCCCGATCTACCTGCGTAAAATTGCCGGCTGGTTTCTATTACTACACTGTGAGTACTTCTTACCAAGGCATAAAATATGCGGCAGCTGGAACATTCACTGTATCCAGTAGGGCAAGCACTTACGTTCTGGTTGTTTTTCCAGTAAATTTAGGTGTCAGTTCTAAACCTAACAGAAGCAGCCCTTTACTGCCACCTGAAATTTATATCATAATATCTGAGATATTAATACTGGCAGCTGGAGCTATTGTAATTTTAATAAGTAACAGAAAGAGGTTTAATTCCCGCTGACCGGGTACTGATTGGCGTTTTGTTTGGATTTTCCATAATTATTCAATCCAGCGCTGAGGAATGAGATGAAGAACAGGAAATTAGATACACATACGCTAACAAGCATTAGGTAGAAAATGTCATAACTGTATTTACCAAATGAAAACTGGAAATCTGTAATGTTCAGGAGTATTGACGGATAAGGCATCAGTGGTGAAACATTGTTATAAAAGGAGAGAAAAAGCAGATCAGATTCATGTACAACAAAATATTGCAGGCCATAACCAGCGAAACCATGGTAAGTTGAAATTATGCTAATAATTTCACCCACAATTGCAGTGATCAGAGCAAAGATACCAATCTTTCTGTATAATTCAGTTGAAAAACGGTAGAAAAGAAAGTAAAATGCGAACGCAAGAGCGATAGAAAGAAAAGAATAAATTACCGGCACCGCGACGTAGTTTCCAATCCTGGATGAAAGGAAACTGTATGTGGATGGAAACGGTGCAGCAAGGTGAAGGCCGTCCGGTGCAGGCAATATGGAAAATCCTGAGACCTGTAAATATATGCTTATAATTTCAAGTATGGCAATTAACACCATAATCTCGGCTATAATTTTTGCTTTTCCAGACGGCAACTTAAAGGATGATGCAATTAGTATGACGAAACCAGAAATTGCTATCAGAGATGCAGAGAATATGATCCAGGATACAGCAGAGAAGCTCAGAAACAGGACACGCGGACGGTCAACTATCAGACCTATCAGCGTCATGAAAAACGTTAATGACAGGAGGATAAAACCAATTCCAGTGTAGGGAGAAGTTGAATTTTCATCCCCTTTATTACTGAAGATAAATTCCGGACGATAATCCGATCGGTACCTGTCAACAAGCCTGAGGCTGTTCTCTGTCAGGGCAAGGATGATCGGTATTCCGCTCACCTCAGCGGGCATGTGCCCACTCATGAGAGCGGCGACCTTTTTCATTGTGCCCTCGTCGGATATATTCAGGTACCTTTCTGTAATCATGTAAACGTAATTTTTTTTTCTATCTCTTTTAATGGTTATATCGTTAAGATCACGAAGTAATATCACCTGAACTCCTATTTTTATAAGCTGTCTGTAGAGATAAACGAGAACGGCATTCAGGTTTTCCATGTCAAATGATTTTACCACCTCAATGAAAAATTTCCTCTGATCCTTGATGGCAGAAAGGACGCTGTTAAAAATATCGTCCTCCAGTTTGTTTTCTGGAGAAAGCTTGATGCTGGCCAGATCTATGTTGCCAAGGTAATCAATCAATGCCTTGAGTTGATCTTCAGCATCGTATTCCTTGCTCATTACCGATAATAGCACTTATTTGTAAATAAATATTAGCTGGTCATTCTTACCACTCCGAAAGAACCACGAGCAGGCCAAGGATGTATGAAAGGTCAAATATATTAACAGGATGTATAACTGAAGCCGTATTAGCCTAGAGAGATACGAGAATCTTCATGAGAGTGGATTATATTACATTTAGCCAGTCTGCTAACCAGACGAATTATCTAATTTTTACAAATAAATTGTTGCAAAATAGTGATAAGATTCTTATAATGAAAAAATAGTTTGAAATTTAAGCAGTGTAAAAGAGATTTTTAACTTTGTCCATGAATTTATTCTCTGAAGAACTGGTTCTACCTTCAAATTTGAGAGAGTATCCATGATCTAAAAGGTAGCGATGACAAATCTTCCTTAGTTCTTGGCTATGGGTCTCAATAATAATTCTTGGCTTAAACTTACTTATCGTTTTTTCAGCACCGCGTAAAACCTCATATTCGAATCCTTCAACATCGATTTTCAAAAGATCGACTCTTTCAAACGAGTAGTTATCAAGCCTTTCCGTCTTAATTTTGAGATTGCCGCCTTTTGAAAACATTCCGCCGCAAGTGTTTCCGTTGACTTCTTCTCCTTGCCCTAATGCAACATTGTAAGCAACCACATCTACTGCGTTAAGTTTGACGTTTTTCTCTAACTCAGTGAAAACATCAAAAAGAGGTTCGAAGGCAATCACTTTTGCGCCGAATTTCTTAGACCACCAGATTGCAGAATCCCCATAATTAGCGCCGGCATCTATTACAACCTGCCCACCATTTGGGGTAAACCCTTCAACATTGTAAATGCCCAGCAAAAATATCTCTCTCAACAACTCAGGTGGAGTTCTTTCCGTAAAGTAACAACCTTGCGAAGTCGCAGATTCAACTATGGTTTTTATCCAATTTTCGTATGATTTTTTTCTATAACGTGTAGAAAATAGATCAAGAATAATGCTGTGTCCATAGCCGAATTTAGAAAGTTCTGAATGTTCATTAAGCTTCCAGCGTAAAACTCTAATTATGTGCAACTAAACAAGAAGAGATAATTAACTTATAATCATTACTGTTATTGAACATTATTCAACAATGCCTGGAATAGAGGCACATCAAAACATAATTATAAACTGGTTAGTTCTCGTATAACTTTTTATGGAGACGGTAAAAAACCTGAAGAAAACGTCCTATGTTTTCAGAAGCGTAAAAAACTGGTTAAAAACTTCAAGGGAACTCTCCACATGGAGGGAAAACGGTCTGAAACAGATTGATTTGGAGTTCAGGGATAAAACTTACTTCAACAAAGTTACCCTTGGGACAGCATGGGCCCTTATCTCATATTATTACTGGTCAAGAAAACTTGACTCCTACAGCAGAGATGACCTTATTGCCCTGAAGAAGATCTGTGAAAATATATACGAGAGGATCAGGGAAAATTGCGAAAGCTGGCCCAGAGGCGGATGGGGGCTACAGGGAACACATGGAATACTGTTTCTTATAGTCAGGAAATATAAACCGGAGCTGTTTGTAGAAACAGGAATTGCGCATGGATACTCATCCACGATAATATTGAAGGCCATGGAAATGAACGATCTGGGCTCACTCATAAGCATAGATGCTTCCGATCATTTCGAAATATGTGGGAAAACCACACCCATTGGATGGGTTGTTCCGGATGACCTCAGGAAACGATGGTCCATCCGGCTTGGGTTATCGTCAGAGGTACTTCCTACAATCACTGAAAGTATTGACATCTTTTACCATGATTCCTCACACACAGAGGAAAATATGATCAGTGAATACATTTGGGCCAGAAACAGTCTAAAACATAACGGCATTTTAATTTCTGATGACATTGATGACAACAGGGCATGGGTCAACTTTCATGAAACAAATGGGGACATGATAGAGATTATAAGATCAGTTACAACAGGAGTTTCGATTAAATCCTGATATCTGAATGCTGATTTTACAATTCCTAAGATTCAAGCGGAATATAAAATTCAGAAACAAATATTACTGTTCCCGGAATTCATGTATGTGTTTATCAGCGTTGTGATTACGGCATACAATAGAAAGGAATACATATTAGACGCCGTAAAATCCGTTTTAGATCAAACATTAAGCAGGAAAAATTATGAGATTATAGTGATAAAGAACTTTCTGGATCCCGAAATTGACGGATATTGCAGCGAAAATTCCGTGAGGATCATCAATACAGGGGATGTTCCTCAGGGGGAGCATATCTATAAAGGTATAACCGAGTCGAAGGGAGACATAATTTCATTTCTGGACGATGACGATCTCTATGATTCAAACAGATTAGCATCTGTTTTCGATGTCTATTCTTCATATCCGCAGCTTTTGTATTACAGGAATGATCTGAAGGTTGTTGATACAACCGGAGCGAGCGTTTCTGAAGTGGATCCTGAAGGGAAGGATGGACTGGAAATTTTTGATACTGGAAGCGTTCTCATAAAAGGTATAAGAACATTCAGATGGAATATGAGCTGCATCGCAGTCAGGAAACAAATCTACCTTAAATACCTGGATTATGTGAAAAATATCAGAGCTGCACCTGATCTCTCAACTTTCTATATGGCGTATGAAACAGGCGGTCTGTTTGCCTGGGACCACAGGAAGCTGACTGTGTACAGATTAAATGAAAAATCCATGACAAAGATCAAGGGCGAACACAATGATGCGTTGAGGGAATTCAACAGCCTGCTTCCACTTGTGAATTACCTGGAAAAGAAAGAGACTTTAATGGATTATGAAAAGACAATGTGTAAGTTAAGGGCAATTTCAATATGGGACGGTGCTCCTCTTTCCATAAGGGAAATATTGGGCATTCCTGTTAAATTTATCAGGGGCAGGATAACCAGCAAATATGATCTCTCAGTTTTTACATTCATTATTTTTATCGTGTTCGTTACCACCTTACTTGGAACTGATTACTTAAAATCAGTAAGAAAAGCAGTTGACAGATTGTGGCATTATGAAAATAAGTATTCGTGATAGATCAATTGGAATGGAAACAATAT
>JAKAAI010000110.1 GCA_021797055.1 Thermoplasmata archaeon
CCAGGATGCAATAGCGATCAACCCGAATAACGCATCATACCATTACAACGCAGGAAAGGCAATGCAGGATCGTGGCAAGTTCGATCAGGCACTGGAGGAATACGAGAAGGCAATAAAGCTGGATCCTGATAACGCAGAATATCATTTCTCACAGGCATCTTCTCTTCTGAAGCAGAGAAAGACAAAGGATGCAATGAAGAAGCTTGATGATGCGATAGCACTCGATTCAAGCAATGCAGCGTATCACTATGAAAAGGCCACTGCTCTCCTAAGGCAGAGGCAGTATGACGAGAGTCTCAAGGAATTCGACGCCGCCATCTTGCTTGACAGCAAGAACTCAAAGTATCACAGGGAAAAAGCAGCAGCGTATTCTGAAATGGAAATGTTCGATCAGGCACTCGAGGAATTTGACAAGGCAATAGATATCGAGCCGGAGATAGTTGATTACCGCCGGGACAAGGCAAGCCTTCTCCTGGAACTTTCAAGGCATGAAGAAGCTGTAAAAACTATCGAGGACTTACTGAAAATAAAGAGCGGCTATCCAGATATATGGGTCACTTACGCGGAAGCGCTTACTTACGCGAGAGGACAGAAGGATGGCATTGAGGGTCTATACAAGGGAATACGAGGAAAAAGTGTCACACCAAAGCAGCTGTGCGAGGCCGTATCAGATCAGCTGAAGAAGGAGTCCCCACAATCAGTGAAGCAGATGTTTATCCAGTACTACAGGGAAAACTGTGACAAGAAATAATCAACAACTTTCCCTTTTATAATCACCGACAACACTACAAAATTATAAATTATGTCTTAATATGCCCTTACTGCGGGTCCGTAGCTTAGCCAGGTAGAGCGATGGACTCTTAATCCATAGGCCGGGGGTTCGAAGCCCTCCGGACCCGCTTGATATTCGTGTATCTCTGGTGATATTTTAATTATTGGATTTTTTGAGTGTGATGGAATGGAAAAACATTAAACCTCTTCCAGTATTCAATCAGGTGAACTCAAAAAGGGCATCCTTATTTTGGACGCTCATTTTTATTACTTCAATTACTGCCATGGTTTTTATAATTCTCTTTATGATATTTTACACTCCTAATCCGCCACTTTGGATCATTATCTTGTTCTTTTCATTTGAGTTCATTTTCAACATATCGTTCTATTATTTCTGTATGGCATTAAGGAGTTGGCGAAGATCTCGATTCCAGAATGAATGATAACAACTGTGCCACAGGAGTGATTATGTTTAAATTAGTCGGTTGGTGAATTTAATACAGATGGTTGGTTCGAGTCAAACGAAGAACGAATCACTGAATGCCTATACCCTATTTGCGGTTAAGACCTACTTCCCCGCAATATTTGCCAATTCAGAGGCAATCGAAGGAATCATTTCTTGGTGGCATCATCTCAATTCACGCGCTTTGCATAGAAAATCTATACTGTTAATTTGCTGGCTTTATTTCTTGAGTCCGCATCCTGATCTCACTTTTTGCTGCGTTCCAAGCGCTGGTAAAAGTGGATAACAGCGAGTTTACGAGCTGGACGGTTGGCATAAAAGAATATAATGGTTGGTAGATTTCCTTTTATGAGCGAAGTCTTGAACTGCGATATATGCAACGGGAAAGCAGATTTAACCTTCAGAAGAATCGAAGTCTGGAGAAGCGATACATGGCGGCTCACTATGAGTACTTTCTCAGAAGTCAGGGGGTTCTGTTATCTTGAGCCGATCAAGCACATTGAGCATGTAACTGAACTTGAAGGCAAGGAGGCAGATGAATTCGGTAAAATTTTAGCTTGTGCATCGAAAGCAATTAAAACGGCAACAGGATCCAAGCTTGTTTACGTATACATATTTGGAGACCACATTCCTCATCTGCATGTGCATCTTGCTCCTCATTTTGACGGTGATAATTATGCGGATGACGTCATAAAAAGGGGCATAAATATCAAAGAAGATGTTATGACAGATGGCGAGCAACGCAAGTTGGGGGGCGAAATCAAACGGCAACTGTGGAGTTTACTTTAACCGGCTGATCTTTTATAATTCATGAGTTAAAGATAGAGAAGTAATGCAAGTTTCAACAGTTACACAACAAATAGAAACTTTCTCGTCCTGTTGTTTGAATCAAGCCGGATTGACTGTAGATTACACTGAAAACAGACTTTACTTATTTAACATTTATTCTGTCTTATAATAGGCTAACGAGCCTCAGAGCCATCAATATATATAATGATAGAAGCTCTACCAGTATCCTTTGGAGATGTTTATACCGTATTCAAGGAATCCTTTAAGAGACACCAGCATTACCGTCCATCCCTCGCAATGTGAATATGAGTCTTCCAGTCCTCTCTCATTCTCCTTATATCCCGAGTGCTTAATCGTAACCATCGTTTCGCTTTCACTCAACTTATCGAATAAAATCTGGACCTTCGATCTATCGCCATCTTCATTGAACCAGTCAAGCTGTATTTCACTGTTCTTTACGAGCTTAGTGACCTTCATCCTCTGAACAAATGAAATATCCGTAAATTTCCAGTCAACAGAGGCTCCAGCAGTCATTGGTCCACTGACGCCCCCTGTAGCAAAATAACTCTCAACCTTTTCTGGGTTCACAATTGCATCGAACACATCATCAACAGGCTTCTTGATCTTAGCGTGAACCTGAACTTCCAACTTCACTCTATGTCACCATGATAGCATGAAGAGGATAAATATAAATGTTATGAAATTATAACATGTTAGTGAATTTGCAACATGTCGAACGTTCTCAATAGAGTTCAAGATGACGGGAAAGTGTTCAAGGCGCTTGCCGATAATAAAAGAAGACTGATTTTAGACCTGCTTAAAATGAGGCCAAGAACCACCGGTGAAATCTGTGCCTACTTTAATGATGTGGATAGATGCACAATAATGATGCATCTTGAAATACTTCGAAGAGCGGAACTCATCATTTCAAAGAAAGAAGGTAGATTTAGATGGAACTATCTCGATGCAATCCCGATCAAGAGGATTCATGACAGATGGATAGGACAATATGCGAATTATGCTGTCGAGATGTTGCAAAGACTAAAAGAGAATGTAGAAGGAACTGAACTTGACAGATCGGAATCTTGATTTGAACCTAAGGAAATGTTTCCTTCTTTGGTAAAACTAGGATCAATTCATAGGCTTTAAGTAGGAATATTATTTCCACACTGTAAGTATCTTCTCCCTGTTGAAGGAATTCCTGCTCAGGAAATATATACCTATGGTTGCAATCAGGAGTCCCAGGGAAATTATCAATATATTTGTACTACCTGAAAGAGAAATGACCTGGACCTCCCCCAGAACGTAAAGGACGAAGAACGGTATGAGTGAGGCTGCCCCTAACTGGTAAGCGGTTTGAACGCTCGTGGCTCTTGAGGAAGCAAGCGTTCCGGAGCTGATTCCATATAGCATTGCCAGCGGCATTCCGATGAATATTAGAATCAAAGAAGTTGTGTTCGGGAAATAATAGTAGCCTATGTACTTGGAAGTTGTAATATCGATCAGTGCATAAAATACAAAAATTCCCGTCCAAACTGTCGCGATAACGGGAATAAAGGATGCAATATATTTCCCGACCAGAATCTCGCTATCAGATGTCGGTGTTGCAAGCAGAGGTTCCAGACTCTTTTCAATTTTTTCTCCAACCAGGTTATATGACGTGATGTAAAGAGGCATTAATGCGGCAATAATCATGAAGAAGAAAGCAAAGGAGCTGAGAAGACCTACAACTGTTGAAGCTGGGATAGATTTTGTGGAAGTTTCATGAAATAGGATAAGTGGGAGTCCAACTGCTACCAGAAGTGGTATGAAAAATGTAAGGACAACAAGAGACCTTCTCTTTCGATATATACGCATATCTTTTTTTGCAACAATCCATGATTTCCAGAGTCTCATCCTATTTCTCCTTCACAAGGTTGAAATATGCGTCTTCAAGCGAACCCTTCAATTCATTTACCGCACGAATCTTTCCACCGGCTGCCGCTATAGCGCTTACAACGAGAGGAGTATCTCTATCCATATCTACAAGATCAATCAGGAGCGTTTCACCATCCTGGGCAACATTACCGAGATTGAGATCCTTCACGGACTGGAGTATCCTGCTGTTTATTTCAGCAAGTGTTATAGATATCCTGTTGCCTGAAAGAGATTTTTCAAGGTTTGCAGGGGTGTCAACCGCAATAAGACGTGTTTTAAGCACACCTATTTTAGTGCAGATTCTCTGCGCCTCGTCCAGGTTGTGCGTGTTAAGCATAATTGTCCTGTTTTCCTTCTTCAACTCAAGGATGAAATCCCTGATCGTCTTCGCTGCTTCCGGATCAAGGTTAGCTGTTGGCTCGTCCATAATCAGTATTTCCGGATCGTGAATTATCGCTCTTGCAACAGCAACCTTCTGTTTCATTCCTTTTGAATATGTGCCGACTGTTTCGTTCCTCTTATCCCACAAACCCAGCATTTTTAGATATTTTTCTATGTTTTCTTTAACTAGTTTTTCTGGTGCCTCATACATTCTGCCGTAGAATTCCAGGTTATCGACTGCGCTGAGTGAATCATAGAGTCCAACATTATCAGGGACAAGGCCAATTAATTTCCTGGCCTTCATGGATCCATCACTGTTTGCAATATCATAGCCGCCAATTGACACGGAACCGCTGGTCGGGGGTATCAGGGAACACAGTATCCTGACGGTGGTTGTTTTTCCCGCACCATTTGGGCCAAGGAGTCCGAACACTTCTCCTTTATCTACATGGAAGGTCAGATCCTCTACAGCTGTATTTTGCTGAAATTTTTTAGTAAGGTTATGGACATCAATAGCAGGACCCAAGCCAACTCCCTCAGTCTTAGAAGGCATAATGGAAGAGATAATAAAGCTCATCTTGTAAATTCTGAGATAACTCTGGAGACTGGAAAGGTATAGGGTCCAATTTAAATTGTATTCTCCACCTTAAAGTACTATAGTATCGGGTGAAATCAGATTTTGCCGTTCTCTGAAGAGTGTTTCAGAAAATCCCTGTCACAAATAGATCCTTATCCATGAAATGAATATGTAATAACCTGTTCCATTATAGTCATTGCAAATTTAGACTGAGATGATTGATTTCTTCCCTGCAGTGAAGCTGCAGCAAGTCAGATAATGCTGCAGCACATGCGAGTGTGATAAGTATGTATAGCGTAGCTATGGATGTAGGGAAATACCGTACATACGGTATAGTTGAGAGAGATGGCAAGGTAACAAAGGAAGGGTACATGCCCACCACTAAGGAAGGATTCCAATCCTTCATGGATGGAATAGATCATGCAACCGTGATTGTGGAGGCATCCTCCACTATTGACAGGATAGTCTCAATGCTGCCAGAATATGAGATAAGGGTTGCCAATCCCATGAAAGTACGCTTGATAGCAGAGCCCATGAAGAAGACAGACTGGAACGATGCTCATATACTCCTTGATCTATTCAGAAGGCAGTACATGCCGGAATCATATCTTCCCTCAAAAGAGATAAGTGAGGCCAGGAACATATGCCGTAACAGGAATTTCCTGATAAGACAGCGCACAGCTGTCAAGAACCGTATACGTGACCAGGCATACAGACTTGGATTTGACTTCAGGGGTTACACAAAGAAGAACCTTGATCTCCTCAGAGAGGCATCACCGGTGCTGAGGATACTTGTCAGTGATCTCAGTAACCTGGATCAGCAGATATTTGAGATGGACATGCAGATATCGAATTCCATTCAGGACAACGAGTATGCAAAGATCATAGATACAATACCAGGCATTGGTAAATATGGGGCATTATCCATAGCTGCCGAAATAGGTGACGTTGACAGGTTCCCAAGGGAGGATAACATATTCTCATATGCCGGTCTTGTTCCAAGGATATATCAATCCGGTTCCAGGGAGTACAAGGGTCATATAACAAAGGGAAACAGTTTCCTGAAATACATGCTGGTTGAATGCGTGCAGATACATATGAGACTTGAA
>JAKAAI010000111.1 GCA_021797055.1 Thermoplasmata archaeon
TACCTGCGTTCCAACAGGCTACGGGGCAGTTTTCACTTCTTGCGGGCGCTACCGGAAAAGATGTTGAGCAAAAGGAATTAAATATGGACATGCCGGAAGTAAAAGATTTGATAAACTGGTCTCCTGTTGTATGGCGTAATCCATATTTTGTAGGGCCACCCGGATCAGGGAAGACAAATTCACCAGTTCTATTGACATCATGGGCTGTCTATTTGCATCAGGGGACTATATTCGATCAGGAAATGTCTATCGATTACATGAAAAGAGGAAAAATACCTGATAGCCCTGATTGGTACAGAAAGCAAGGAATAATCAGGGGAACACTTCGAGTATATTTTCCGAATATGCAATTTCCGATTGAAGAACCGAACGGCAAGAGAATTGGCGATTTAAAGACTTATACTCATTCCTATGCATATCGGCACGCATGGGAAATCTATCTGGATGATCCGCCTGGCTCTTCGGTTCTCTGGATCAAACATGATCAGACTATGAATAAGCGTTTAAATCTTGGAATAAGGCCCGAGTCGATTTACGCCCTCGTTTATATGGGAGAGATGGGAAAAGGAAGGAAAATGGAATCTGGGACATCAAAAAACGTAACCGCTATGATGATCAATTTTCAATTATCAAGGCAGATAGGCGTAAGATTCTTTATGTCAGGTGCAACGATGCCCGCAGCTCAGATCATGGACGCCGTTAACCCCGTAATCGAGATGATTTCAACACCAACCGGAAAAAGGGATATATTAGGCAGGCCTAAATTGAAATATACCGCAGTCGCTCGATATCTCGATCCCAATGGAAAGGGAGAGATAAGGCGTGATCTTGGAATTGTGCCACTTCATCCCTTAACTGAACTACTGAATGAGAATATATCATCGGATATGAGCGCCGAATTTGGAGAATTGCCACTTAAAGAAATATTCGACCAATCACAGGTTACAAATCCTATTGTCTATGAAAAGGATCCAGAGGGAGTAATCAGGGAAGTGGATCAGATAATCAGGGAAATGTATCACATAAGTTCAAGGAATGAGTATCCTGATGGCGAAAAGGTGAAACAAACAGTTAAAGTGATCGAACCTAAAAGAAACCACGATGATGAGCCGGATGAAATATTCCTATAATATTTTGAATAGGTTGTTGGCTTTCTAAATGATGCATTTATAATTATGCGGTTTGCTGGGTTTGCGGTGATTTATCTTCCTCAGGCATTTCTTTTTCATTTCTCCAGCCTGGATGCAATCCGAATCCTTTGACCGCTTTTTCGATTTCTTTCATATCTTCATCATCGAATTGAAGAGTCAGGTAATGTTTTAATGCCGTCTTATCTGTATGCCCCATAGACATTTCTGCAATAGTCAGTGAATGATTGTCGTTTTTGAAATAATTCACGAGCCAAGAGTTCCATGTTTTTCTGAAAACACGCAATGATAATCCATTGGTGCTAATCACTCTATCTATTGGGGCTGTTTGTCTTACAATCTTTCTCTTGCCGTCTTTTTCTATTTCTTGAATGCCGATAGTTTTATTTTCTTTATATGTGATTGTTCTTTCAGGATATCCCAATTTCTTTCCGGTTGCAGCAAGGACACTATCTAAATATCGATATGCTTCCTTAGGATCAGAATGAAGCGGCAATGTTTTAAAGAATTTATCTACAACGCCAATGCCCATATCAGAAAGATAGACAATTCTTTCTTTGACTGTTTGTTTCTGCTTGCCGACATCATAGAAAAGATTTTTATCTAATCTTAGTGTTCCATCATCTTGAAGTAGTTCCGGATGGGAATGAAGTATGAACAATTCATAAAATCTCATTCCTGTGAACAAAAGGCCCTGAAGCCAAATCTGAACATTGCCCTTGCTGGCCGGTATTCTTCTCGACCATGAGCCTGAGGGTTCAACCTCAATATTGCTTAATATCTCTTTTATCTCGCCATATCTTAGGATTCTGGTGGCTTGCCTTGTTGCCACTTTCCATATCGGAGTTTTCATGAATTATGTATCGACATTTCATTTTTAAAGTTTACGACATTTTAAACATAAATGCCGTAACGACATTCCAGCTGGGAAATGCCGAAACGATTTTTTTCCTTATAAGAAAACTGTATAGATAACGTGCGGGCGAGGCAAAATCGAGAATTTCTTTAAAGCCGAAAACTTAAAATACTTTCAACGCATACTAATAATTTTTTGAGTGCAAAAATGAAAACACTCAACGGGAGGAAAAAATGTACGGAAAGAACATAACGGAAAAACGGTGGCTCACGATCATCGTTGCCCTTATAATTGTCCTTTCTGGTGCAGTTGTTGCCCTGTCGATTCAGGGATTGGCTGCCACTGGAAAGAATAATCTTACGAGCGACATTGGCCTTGGGTCTGATGTTGGAATGGTGTTTGGCTATAATGGATCGGGTAAGAATCCGACATGGGAAGCTGCAGGTCTGACATTATCTGGAAGCACAGTAGTAGCGACATTTAATGCCGGATTCAATGTTACAAATATCGTCGTTTTCCAAAAGAATCCTGACTATTCAGTGCAGGGGCTTTTGAACAGGTCATACGTTTACACGACATTGAATGTAGGTACATCAGTACTGAACACTACGGGCGCTGCAATGACAGATAATTTCGCACTTCAAAGCGCAAATATGGAATTCGGAGAACAGGTCAACGACACATCAGTTCATTCTTTGACAGACAAAGGAGTTATACCGGCAAACATATGGTCCTCAACAGTGATATACAGCAATGCGGCAAACATTAACAATCTGAACAAATCAACTGAAATGAACGTCTTCGGAATGTTGACAGGCAGTTTCGGATACACGGGAACAATACTAATAACATTGAATAATTCGGCAGCTCTGCCATCGACGAACCATCTTTCAGTCAAGATATACCAGCAATACGGCGCACCCTTTGATATCAATATAATCACAGTATCCCAGACAGTCATGGTAATACTCGGCGTAATAGTCTTTGTAGGTGTCATTGTTGGAATGCCAAGAAGGAGGGAAAGGTAATGTCAAAGAGAAAAGAAAACAGCATGATGGTAGAAAGCAGGGAAATTGCAGGCATAATCGTAGGGATCATCGTTCTCGGAATAGCTGTCTCAATATCTTATTTCCTTGGAAGCACGGGCATGTTTGCTCTTGGTTCTGGCGGAGTGATAATGGGGTTGCTGCTCGGAGGAACTCTTGGATATGCCTATGCCGCCATAAATAGAAGACGCAGATACGACTACACTCTCGGAATTGTGATACTGGGATATCTTCTCGGCGCTTATGTGATTGAGATATTTATTCCAGATGGGCAGTTCCTCGCAAACCTTGCAACCACAGGATCGCTCGGATGGATATTGTATCTGTTCTATGGACTGGTCATATTCATGCTTCTGGTGGCGTCATTCGCATTTGCCAAGAGAACGGACCTGAGGTGAAAACATGGGGGCATTAAAAACGATCGCCTATGGTATCGTATTTTTTGTGATACTCATAGTCGGTCTGTCCCTATATTTCGCCATCACCACACCATCAGGGCAAATGGGATTAGCAGGGATGTTCCAGCAACTCGGAAATTCGGTGCTAAGCATGGTATCGAGTTTCTTTGCGCCGGTAACGGCATTCTTCAACGGAATAGCCCATGCCATAACGAATTTCTTTAGCCATCTGTGAGGAAATGAGACCGCTCTTATTTCTCGTCGGTGTACTTCTTTTTTTCTATGTGATAGTCGAGGCTATCGAAGGAAAATTACAGTACAGCTTTGAAGGATGGATAGGAATCGGAATGTATGACCTGTCAGAAAAATTTACGGCTATGCCATCCATGACACTGTTCATGGATCTGGTATATTTTATGACATTTGTTCTGGCTTTGGGAATGATATACATAGGAGGTACATCAAGCAAAAGAGGTGATTAGATAACAAAAATAAAAATAACGCATAAAGGATCTCTCAAAAAATACGGCTTCAATACAACAGAATCTGAAAAGAAACAGATGGAAGCAATTCATAGGGCAGACAAAACATACGGCAAAGGAGAAGTCAATAAGAAACTGGCCGCACTTGAGACGTTCGACAAACATCGTCCCACGGAGCGAAAACGCATCAAAAATGTTATATTATGTGATTGTACCATTGGAATAATAAAAAGGAACAAGAGGTAAAATAGAATGAAAAAGGAAAGAAAAAAAGAAGACCTGGATCTAAAAAATCGAACTGTGATGGTTGTATTTCTTCCATCGCCGAAGAAGAACAAACACCAAAGGGAAAATAAAAGAAAGAGGAGGTAGAAATGGCACGAAGAAAAATGAAAAGGAAAATAACCGAACATGATCGAATGATAGATCATGAAAATGCGCTGAAAGGGACAGAAAAATGGAAAAGAACCCCAACAGGTGCAAGGCGGGCTGAAAGAGTCCGGTCAAGGCATGGATGGGGGTTCGAAGGGAGATCTCCAAGAACCAGGAAAAGGAAATACAAGAACAAAGCATAGTCCTGGATTTTCCATTATATTTTTTAAATTATTTTTTTACTATTATGAATTGAGGTTATATAAAAAGGTTAATGGAACTTTATTCACCTTTATTTCCGTAATCACGTCATATTTTTATTTCTAAAATTCTAAACAAATAGCTAAAACAAAACATATTTATACTATAACGATATATAGTATTGAGGTAAAACAAATGTCTAACACATATAAGGTACCAGTCTATGGAGACGTAGACTGGAAGCAAAATGTAGTGGCACGGGTACGATATCGACAGAACTTGGACCTATGGGACGGACACAACTGGACCAATGGTGGAGTTGGATGCCATCTGGGCATAACGAAACTCAGGGACGGGAGGTATGTACTGATACATGGAACTGACTGGGAGGGGCAAAGGGATTACGGAGAGATTGTATCCCGCAAAGAAGCACTGGATGCGATCCTGAAAGCAGGATGCGACGAGCTCCTCGAGACGCAGAAATTCAGAGAATTGAAAGAACTGCTGGTGCAGGAAGAAGAGTAAATCAAGGATTTTGTAAATCCCTGTCTTTTAATTTTTCCCTTGGGTTGAACCTGTTATTTTACGCATCCACACAAACAAATCTTTATTGGACGGGTATTTTTCGGTTTTGACTGTTTTATATGTAAGTAACATGTCAGTGGCTATAGGTTTCTGGAGAAACCTCAGGAAATACTTGTTTTCTTTCTGTTTGGCTTTCTGTCTATTTTCTGTCATGGAAAGGTTTTAAATTTTTTATAGAGTTTGGATTCATCTTTTTTTCAACTCCGGTATATAAAGAGGGCCGGAGTCCGGCCAGAAAAGCCCTCCTGAATCATGTGTATATAATAATAGGAGAGCAGCCGCCGCCACATGACATTTTCCCCATTGGAAGTTGCACTTTCCGCTTTCAGCTGGGATGTCATGTCCCTGTCACATGACACTCTGCATGACATCATCTCCTTTCCTCCGGGTTGCACTAGGAGAAAGTACCTCTTGTGCTTATCTGACCTTCTCGTATCTGTGGTGATCTTTTCAGAGATCTCTCGTAAGATCTGCTGCACCTCTTCATCCGTAAAAAAATCTATTGAAAGAGATCTTCCTCCTGACTGCAGCATCATGTTTTTTGGAACCGGCAAGGGCATGACATGACATTATCCAACTGTTTAAATAGGTTTGTGGTTACCATCATGAGAGATCTCTTTCAAAGAGCCTCAAGAGTATATAAAGAAAAATCAAAGTCTAAAATCATGACATGACAAAATATACATTTTGACATGTATATCTGAAGCCATACCTGCCTTGCATACTTCTTCCTGGGTTTTATCCTGTATTTTTCGTCATCTGAGTTGTTTCTCAAAACATTCATATTTAAACTCCTCAAGTTTTTCTCTTTTTACTCTTAATTAACTAATATTACACATTGATGCTGCCAGTGAGCGTGAGCA
>JAKAAI010000112.1 GCA_021797055.1 Thermoplasmata archaeon
AATGGAAAATGAGATAGAGAGAAAGGAGCAGTTTTTTGCTGCACTCGCTGATGGAATGGGCGGGACCGCCAGGGGTGATGTTGCCAGCAGGCTGGCAATTTCGGAGGCGAGACACATTGGCTCATCCATGATGAACCGTGACCTTACATCTGCTGATATTGTGAATTCAATTAACAGGATATATGAAAATGCAAACAACGCACTGCTTACTTATGTTTCAAGAAATAACATGCAGAAAATAGGTACCACTCTGGTTGTAGCGTATTTTGATGGTACCGATCTGTATGTAGGAAACGTCGGTGACAGCAGGCTATACATATTCAACGATGGTAAGAGAAGCTTCAGGACAGCCGATCACTCCTATGTTGAGATGCTCGTGGATCAGGGGATCCTGACAGAGGAGGAATCCAAGTATCATCCACGGAAGAATGAGTTAATGAGGGCTATAGGGTTTGAGGAGGATCCCCTACCGGACATATACCGTCTGAGAACGTTCAGGGGTGACTCCATCCTTCTATGCTGCGATGGTCTCTGGGAAGCATTCGATGATGCGATCATTGCAAAGGGGCTTCAGGCCAACATATCCTGTCATGACTCCCTTGAAGTACTGATAAACCGCGCCAATGAGGTGGACGGAACAGACAACATATCAGCTGTTCTTCTGAGACCGTATGTCGAAACAACCGAGGAATCTGCGCTGAAGAAACCCACGAAATCGACGGTCTGAGATCAATATATTCAAAGGGTCAATCCCTTTTTCTCGCAAGATTGAATGCAATCGCGAAAGGTACAGCTATCCAGAGGATACCCACCAGGATCAGGACAGGCGACACAATCCCAAACGAAGATGGATCTATCGAGATCGATGAAATTAAACCTATCTTGCCTGTGAACATGGTCTGCACAAGGAACGAAAAACCTGAAGGGCTGATGTAATCGAATGCTATTGTGCCCAGAACATATGCATTGCTTGAGGTAGACACGCTCAGAGCGGCAAGTATTGCAACCGGTATGATGGACCAGAAAAGATCAAGAACAATGAAAACTGCAATAGAAGCCCCGAGCAGGGCCCCCTGAGATCTCACTATGTGTGAAAACATGTATACAATTCCAAGAAAAGCCAATCCTTCGACAACATAAGTCCAGATGAAGTAAAGGCTGAAGTAATCAGAAAGATACATTGAAAAATAATGATCTATAATCAGGTCGGAGAAGATCATCGAAACACCGACTGCTATGATTATTGCAACCGCATTGGCGACAAACCTGGAAAATATGAGGCCTCCCCTTGTTACCGGGCGCTTTAATACAGATTCCAGCACGCCGCTGGTCCGGTCCTTTCCATATGTGAGATATCCGGCAAATACAGCCAGTATTGGTATGAGGAAACCGAGTATGGCAGAAGTACCGGAAAAGACGAGGGACTGCAATTCACTCTGCGTTATTGGCGAGTAAAAGGTCATAGGTCCTATAAGCCTCGGGCTGGATGGAACCCCGGTTGCATTTACCGCCAGTGCTGCAAATGTGATATTTTTCTGCGAATAGATGACATCAGGAAATATGTTAATTACGGTAAAACCTGATTCAACATATTTGAACGTATAATCACTGGATGGCGATCTGATGAAACTGCTTGAGACATTTCCAATATAGACTGTATAGGAAGGGGCAGTGGCACCGTCCGGACCGATATAAAGAAGCTCTATGCCGACATTAGATTTGTTAGTCGGGTTATATATCTCGCTTGTGAAACCGCCCGCTATCTGCAAGCCAGAATAAGTGATGGAGGTATTGATGGAATACTGACCTAAAGAAGTTGTAATTGGACGTCTGAATCCCTCGTACGTATAATGGATTCCCAATGAAATTGTAGGTGAGGGATCTATAGATATGGTAACATTGGCAAATCCTGAAGATCCAGAGGTTGCGTTATAAACGGAACCGTTATATGTGAAACTATCAGTTACATCAGGAAACGGGCTTCCATAAGCATTGTGATTATAGCCTACCATGGTCAGGCTGTTTCCGTTAATGTAATAACCATAGGTCAGGGATGGCTTTGCAGGTATTGAGACCGGGCTAAAAGTTGATCCTGACTCATATGCCAGAAGGGAGGAAAGGCCAACAATAGCAACAATCATGATTATGACAAATTTACTTGTCAGGCTTCTCTTAATCTCATATAATATCGGTTTCATTTCGCACCACTTATTATACTGAAAAAGTAATCTTCCAGACTTTCTCCCATCGGGTTGAATTTCTTCACCGTATAACCGGCTTTCATGATCTCGCTTAGAATGCCTGGAATATCAGAATCAGGTACATTCAGGTCCCTCAGGAAGATTACATGATCAGTGTTATCGATTTGGCCATAATTCTGAAGCATTTTTGCACATTCATTATCATAATTCAAAATATCTAATTCGATAACAGTCTTGCCAAGAGTTTTCAGGTCTCCGCGGTTAAGTAGCTTGATCAACTTTCCATGATCTATTATTGCAACCCTATCAGCAACGTCCTCGACCTCAGACAATATGTGAGAGGAAAGAAGTATTGCCTTGCCATCTTTCTTGAGGCTGAACATCAACTTTCTGACAAATAGCACACCTTCAGGGTCAAGGCCGTTAAGGGTTTCATCGAAGAGCACATTCTTCGGATCACCAATTATCGATTCGGCAATTGCAAACCTCTTCTTCATTCCCTGGGAATAATTCCGGAGCTTTTTGTTGAACTGACCCTTGAGCCCAACCTTTTCCAGCAGCTGTGTAATCCTGTTATCGGTTTCCTCTCCATGCATATCGTAAAATCCTGCAAAATATCTCATGAGCTCGAATGGCCTGGCATTCGGTTCAAAGTTCGGTAGTTCAGGTATCCATCCTACATTTGAAGCTGCCTTTACCTTTTCAGATACAATATCAAAACCATCAACCATGATGTGGCCGGACGTTGGCAGAATAATGCCTGAAGACATTCTAATCGTTGTTGTTTTCCCTGCCCCGTTTAAACCGACAAGACCGAGTATTTCTCCGTCTTTCAGTTCAAGTTCAAGATTGTCAACAGCTAGTGGCTGTTTTTTTGAGTAAGATTTAGATGCACCTTGTATGTTGATCATTTTATCAGAACCACCTCTTCCGATATCGAAATCGATATCAAATACTTAATGCAAACATCTGGCCTGGAATATCAGAACTCTGGGAACACAGAGGGCAGGTTATTTTCGGTTTATTTGCCAAATTATAAAACTACTTCAAACACCTGTTACAAGAAATATGGCTGCTTCTCCGATCAATCAACATTGTTATTCATTCCCCGTTTTAAGTATTTATTTAATCCATCTATCTGAAACAGAATGATGTGGCATTTTAGCAATTTAGAATAATATGTTTGTGTGTATAAGTTTTGCAAAAATACCCTGTCGAAATCCTTTTTCATGGCCCAGGTCCAGATACACAAATCTCTCCTATACTCCGCATCGCCACAACACTTTTATAATTGCTATGTCTAAGTATTATAGAAAGGGTATGATGACAAAGGGTCGTTTTGTATCCATTTTTGTGGTTACAATAATGGTGATTTCCATCCTTGGTATAACCGTTCCAAATTATTTTTCCGTCAACGACCAGTTTTTGTCAATAGATGTTGTGTCACAGAACAGTACGCCATTGCAGAACGTTTCCGTTCAAGGGGATATAATTGCCCCAATCAGTTCGCATACTGGGTGGAATACGATCTTTTCAGG
The DNA here is from genome assembly GCA_021797055.1 of Thermoplasmata archaeon. Next base: position 3,740 of record JAKAAI010000112.1, read on the forward strand.
TATAACAAGTTCTTCAGGAAAATTTTCTACGAGTAACCTGACTTCTCTTATGAAGTTCGGAAAAGAGTGGAAATCTGCATTGGGTCCACTGATAACAGGTTCATCCCCAACAATAACCTTATTCCTGACTTATTCAGATAGCAGGGGAATTTACTTCAAAGAATCATCGATATATGGCGCTGGCCAGAGCGGTCTCGTTTCCGATCTCCTTTCGGGTAAATCATTTTCCAAAACAGTTGTATTCAATATTTCTGGAAAACCTAATTTTCCCGCGCAGAATTCCAGCCAGCCAAGTATTGCAATGTCAGATAATAGCACCCCTCAACCCAGTGAGCCATACGGATATCTCTGGGAGGAGGTTAAGTGTTATAATACTGGAACCATACATATCCCGGTTTCATGGGTATCGGCGAGTGGTGCTGCATATGGAGAGGTGAACAGTTTAATTGATTCAACTGGCAGTGTTAAATGGAATACGGGGCTGGATCTTGGTACAGGCTCCAGCGGAATATCCGTGAGCGCTGGATTCCAGGCAGGCGGGACTGTTTGGCAAAACACAAACGTTTTTCTGAAAAGCTGGACAACAGGAAACCCACCAACCGATGGTTATATCTATATAGATGCGCAGGCCGCGGGAGCTCTCTTTCAGCTCTACAAATACAACCCATTTATGTGTGCAAGGTTTGGACCGGACTGTCCTCATCCAACCGACGATTTCCAGTACGATGCTTCCATTATCAATCCAGAGGTGAGTTCTACCGGCGCCATATGCGGGGGGGCATCGTCAGGTACTCCTCCAGATATCTCCCAGATAAGCAAGAATTTCTCGGAAAGTTACTTCGGCCTTTATATTGGGCAGGGAAGTCCGACCAATTCCCCGGCTCAGGAGATTTATAGCAATTCTTTCGTGGACGATTATGCCTCTTCAGATACACAGTGGATCAGTGTTGGTATCTCCGTTGGAGCCATTCTAGTATGGGCTCTTGGGCCAGAAGTCGCAATACCTACAGATCTTCTGTTGAGTGTTATAGGTACTATTTCAAGCTCGTCTACTGATTTGTCCCTGGGCGCTCTTTCATTCGATGCTCCAACCGGTGCGTCTATTTATGTTTACGTTTATGTGGGGAATGTAAACTATGAAATGGCAAACGGAGAGACCGGCAGGATCCCTCTGATGGGGGGCTGTGTCATAGGAATTTACCAAGGATTGTAATTTCGCGCACTTGCCTTAAACGAGATCCATTATGGATCATTACTTGACAACACATTCCTGATACAGTATTTTATGGTCATACCAAAAAAGTTAATAGGAGAAAAGTAAATTGCGTGGCTATGGATTGCAATTCTCTCATCGCAATGATAGAATCAAAATACAGCAAGATGCTTGGTCCGTTCGGGCCGGAGGAAGATCTATCTGAAACTGAACGTTTGAAGTATATAGATGCTACATCAGAATTTTTGAAATGGATGGAGGATACCACGCTGAGAACTCCATGCGAATCAGGCGATCAGACAATATCAGCTAAACAGTGTATTCTGAATACAATGAATGATGATCCAGATGAATCGCAACATCCACTTCTATGGGAATCCCTTGGCCTTTTTTCAAACGCGAGACTCAAGCAGATATTCGGCGTTGAAATATTCTCTGACGAATAGGTTATTTCCACTAAAAGTTTAATTAGTCTGCTAAAATCGATCCTGGATAAAAGTGGATGAGAGAATAGAACGCAGGTTGCAGGATATTGTTAAAGCATTGCCTTCCGAGGAAATGTATTTTGAGGCCTTACGGGATATTATTAAGGATATAATAAAGGAATATCTGAGAAAACAGATCAACCAGAACGCAGAGCTAAAAAAGGGCATAGCTGAAGCACTGCGTGGGTTTATGGAAGCGAAGCTCAAGGAATATGATTCCATGGCAAGAATGGCAAAGCTTACAGCAAGTTTGAGTCTTCTGGCTGCTCCTGAGTCCGTAAAAGATGAGGCGCTTAAGGACTTTGCATCCGTTTTCCAGAAAGAGATTGAAGAGATAATAAGAAGAACATTCTGATTATCATACCATGAGATATTTTTGTGATTATATTAGTAACAAAATGCTTTGTTCCTAAGATTTAAAATCCTTGATAATTGTGCTTTTCGATTTCAGGTCGAAAAGCGTGAACATCGAAGGGTTTGGGCTGAAGTTCATCATCTTCT